>CALZPA010000031.1 GCA_945827525.1 uncultured Lentisphaeria bacterium
TATTAGAGCTTGTCTTCCGCTTTTTCAAGCGGGTTTTCGGGGTCAGTTGCAGGAGCGCGCGAAGTTGGCGAGGGTGTCGATGGCGAGGTCGAGTGTGTCGAGGCGGAGGGATTCGCAGGCGGAGTGGCAGCCTTCGCCGTCGACGCCGATGATGGCGACGGGGAGTCCGGCGGCGGCGAGGTGTCGGGCGTCGGTGGCTCCGTCCATGCGGATTTGCCGGATGGGCTGGTTGGGTTGTGCCTGCTGGAGGGCGTCGATGAGCCGTTGGATGGCGGGTGCGCTGGGGTCGCAGGCGACGGGGACGCAATGGTGGACGAGCTTGAGGTCATCGAGTCCGGTGATGGTGCGGATGCGTTCGGCGATGCGCTGTTCGTCACCGGGGGTGGTGTAGCGGCAGTTGAGGGTGACGGTGGCGGTGTCGGGGATTTGGTTGTTGGCGGAGCCGGCGCGGAGGATGCAGGGGGTGCAGGAGTCGTGCCAGGCGTCGTCGGCGGTGGGGTTTGTCCATTCGCGGGCGAGTTTGGCGAGGGCGTTGGCGAGGGTGGCGATGGGGTTGTCGAAGCACCAGGGGGTGGCGGAGTGTCCGCCGTGTCCGTGTGCGGTGAGTTCGAAGACGAGGATGCCCTTCTGGGCGACGGCGAGGAGTCCGAAGTCGGCGATGTCGCAGACGACGGCGAGTTCGGTGTGTCGGTATCCGGCGTTGAACATGGCGGCGGTGGTGGAGCCGCCGATTTCCTCGTCGGCGGTGAAGAAGGCGGCGGCGTCGGCCTCGGGGCCGGCCTGGATGAGGGCCTGGGCGATGGCGACGGCGTTGCCGAGGCAGTCGGAGGCGCCGCGTCCGTAGAGTCTGCCGTCGCGGACGGTGGGCTCGAACTGTCCGGGGGCAGAGGGCGGGACGACGTCGAGGTGGGCGTTGAGGAGGAGTCGGTGCTGCTTTCCGGGGCGGGTGGCGGCGAAGAGGACGTCGCGTCCGTCGAAGGTCTCGACGGCGGTGTGGAGTCCGGCGGCGTCGAGGTAGCGGCGGAGGGTGTCGGTGGCTCGGTTGACGGCGGGGATGTCGGCGGAGACGGGCTGGCAGCGGATGAGCTGGCAGAGGAGGTCGAGCGTCTGCTGGTATTTCATGGTGGTGCTCCTGTTTTTTGGGGATGCCTAGCGAGTGCCGGTGGAGCCGAAGCCGCCGTCGCCGCGGTCGGTCTGGGAGAGGTCGTCGGCGGCGAGAACGAGCCGGACGTCGGGGAGGGTCTGGATGACCATCTGGGCGATGCGGTCGCCTCGGGTGACGGCGAAGTCCTGGGTTCCGGCGTTGAGGAGGATGACCCGGATTTCGCCGCGGTATCCGGCGTCGATGGTTCCGGGGGCGTTGAGGACGGTGATGGCGTGCTTGGCGGCGAGTCCGCTGCGGGGGCGGATTTGCGCCTCGAAGCCGGTGGGGAGCTCGAGCATGAGTCCGGTGGGGACGAGTGCGGAGCGTCCGGGGGGGATGGTGGAGTCGTCGGCGGCTCGGAGGTCGAAGGCGGCGTCGTCGGGGTGGGCCTTGGCGGGGAGGAGGTCCTCGGCGCCGGGGGTCATGCGGAAGCGGATGTCGGTGGCGGGCATGGGTTCAGTCCTCGGCGGCGGTGAAGGGGATGATGCGGTAGGAGAAGGAGTAGGCGCCGGGCTCGAGGCGGTACTGTGGGAGGGTGTCGGGGCCGCAGGAGGCGCCGCCGAGTCCTCGCTGGCCGTAGTCGAGGTGGAGGAAGACCTCGCCGTGGGGGTCGAGCTCGTTGATGTGGAAGGCGGCGGTGAGGTCCTCGTCGGCGTAGTGTGAGGCGGAGCATTCGAGGAGCCGGTTCTCGGCCTGGAAGAGGAGTCCGGTGTCGGAGGGGCCGGCGGTGAGGGCGCACCAGCGGACGTCGGTGAGGTTGCCGTGGGCCTGTGGGAGGACGTAGGGGACGTACTGGTCGGAGACGGTGGACTGCCAGACGCCGACGCGGGCGCCGGCCTTGCGGTCGCAGTAGGACTCGTGGGGGCCGCGTCCGAACCAGGAGAGGCTCTCGAGGGAGGGGTCGAGGGTGAGGGTGACGCCGAGTCGCGGGAGGTCGGGGAGGGACTTGTCGACGGTGACGAGGTTCTCGACGAGGAGCTGTCCGTCGGGGAGGAGGAGGTAGCGGTGCTGGTGGGTGATGGGGGCGTCGGGGTTGGCGCCGGTCCAGACGTTGGTGATGTCGATGACGGTGGCGCCGCCGTCGATGGTGTCGATGTCGCAGGCGACGGTGTGGTTGTGGAGGGCGTTGAGTCCGGCCTTGGTCCAGCGTCCGAGTGGCTTCCAGTCCTGTCCGGACCAGGACTTGACGCCGTCGTTGTCGGTGGGTGCGCGCCAGACGGAGAGCTGCGGGCCGTCGAGGATGAGTGCCTTGTCGTTCCAGGAGAGGGAGGCGATTTTGCCCTCGGCGGTGTCGACGGTGAGTCTGAACTGCTTGCCGGTGATTTCGGCGGTGGCCTTGGAGCGCTTGAGCCGGACTTTGCCGAAGGGTGCGGAGGGTCGGTCTGGCGGTGCGGAGAAGGGCATGGCGAACTGCTCCCAGGCGAGCTCATGGCCTGCGGGGATGCAGTCGGTGGCCTCCCTGGTGGTGAAGGAGAAGTTGAGGAAGAGCTCCTCTCCGGGGAGGAGTTCGGGCATCTGGAGGTCGGGGAGGTCGAAGTCGGCGGTCTGGCGCGGGGGGATGGAGGGGAGCTGGATGGTTCCCTCCTGGAGTGTGCGCTGTCCGGTGGTGAGGGTCCAGGCGGCGTTGAGGTCGTCGAGGGTGGTGAACCAGCGCTTGTTGCGGAGTCGGAAGGCGCCTCGGTTCAGGCTGATGGCCTCGACGGCGAGGGGTTGGGCGAGCTTCTTGAATTCCTGCATGGCGGGATGGGGGGTGCGGTCGGGCCAGACGAGTCCGTTGATGCAGAAGTTCTTGTCGTTGGGGGTCTCGCCGTAGTCGCCGCCGTAGGCCCAGTAGGGTCTGCCGTTGGCGTCGAGGGCGAGGAGTCCCTGGTCGACCCAGTCCCAGATGAAGCCGCCCTGGAGTCCGGGGAGGTTCTCGAAGGCGTCGAAGTACTCCTTGAGGTTGCCGTTGGAGTTGCCCATGGCGTGGGAGTACTCGCAGCAGATGAGGGGGCGGTGGTCGTGGGTGGTCTCGGACCAGTGGCGGAGCTTGTCGAGGGCGGGGTACATGGGCGAGATGACGTCGGTGGCGCGGATGCCGACGCGGTCGGGCCAGCCCTGGTAGCCCTGGGCGAACTGGGTGAGGACGCCCTCGTAGTGGAGGGGTCTGGAGGGGTCGTAGCCTCGGATCCAGCCGGCGAGGGCGTCGTGGTTGGCGCCGTAGCCGGTCTCGTTGCCGAGGGACCAGAAGATGATGGAGGGGTGGTTCTTGTCGCGGAGGACCATGTTCTTGCCTCGGAAGAGGAAGGCGTTGGTCCAGCGCGGGTCGTCGCAGAGGTTGCCGTAGTAGTGGTGCGCCTCGATGTTGGCCTCGTCGATGAGGAGGATGCCATAGCGGTCGCAGAGGTCGTACCAGTAGGGGTCGTTGGGGTAGTGGGAGGTGCGGACGGCGTTGAAGTTGTGCTGCTTGAGCAGATGGATGTCGAGCTCCATCGTCTCGCGGGGGACGAATTTGCCGTGGACCTCGTGGAAGTCGTGGCGGTTGACGCCGCGGATGAGGACGGGCTGTCCGTTGAGGAGGAGCTGTCGGTCGCGGATGTCGATGCGTCGGAAGCCGATGCGGACGGCGGTGGCGTCGGCGAGGTGGCCGTCGGGGTCGGTGAGGGTGACGGTGAGGGTGTAGAGGGTGGGGGTCTCGTCGGACCAGAGGCGTGGGGCGGTGACGGCGACGGTCTTCTCGACGCGGTTGCCGCGGTTGCCGCCGCCGACGCCTCGGGAGGCGGGCACGTCGGCGTCGATGTCGGCCTCGGCGACGTGGTTGCCGTCGGGGTCGAGGAGTCGTGCGGCGACCTTCCAGCCGGGGACGGGGTTGGCGTCGGCGAAGAGGACGCGGGTCTCGAGCTTGAGGGTGGCGTTTTGGAGGGACTCGTCGGGGGTGGCGGTGGCGAAGACGTCCTGGATGTGGACGGTGGGGACGGAGTAGAGGAGGACGCTGCGGTGGAGTCCTGCCATCCACCAGTGGTCCTGGTCTTCGAGGAAGGAGGCGTCGGACCAGCGGACGACCTTGGCGGCGAGGAGGTTCTCGCCGTCCTGGAGGAAGGGTGTGAGGTCGAATTCGGCGGGTGTGCGGGAGTCCTTGGACATGCCGACGAACTGTCCGTTGAGGTAGACGAAGAGGACGGACTCGGCGCCGCCGAAGTGGATGATGGTGCGCCGTCCCGGCTGGCGCCATTCGGGTGGGAGGGTGAAGGTCTTGCGGTAGAGTCCGGTGGGGTTGTCGTCGTGGGGGACGGTGGGCGGATAGTTGGTGAAGGGCATGACGAGGTTGGTGTACCAGGGCTTGTCGTGGCCGAGGACGGTCCAGTTGCCGGGGACGGCGATGTCGTCCCAGGAGGCGGTGCGCGCGGTGGGGCGCATGAAGGTCTCGGTCTCGGGCGCGTCGGGTGTGGCGGCGAGGCGGAATTTCCAGTCGCCGTCGAGGGAGAGTCGCCAGGGGGTCTGGGCGGGGTCGAGCGTCTGGGCGGCCTCGGCGGAGGGGAAGTGGTCGAAGGTGGCGTGGGCCGGCAGGCGGTTGAGCTCGTTGAGTTCGGGGGTCTCCCAGAGATGGCCGGGAAGCTGGCAGATGTTCATGGTGCGGAAAGCCTGGGTGGAGGTGGGGATGCGCGGGACGGGCGCCCGGGCGCGGATGCCGGACGCGGGGAGGGAAAACGCAATAAATATAGCGCATGAACTTGTTAAAGCCCGATGGCGGGCTATATTTTGTTCGTTTGCCCGGTCGCCGCCTCCGGGACGGACGCGCCACGGCGCGTCCCCGCCCCGGCACAGCGCCATGCGGACGCATGGCCGAGAACCCCCTGTTTGGCGGCAAAGCGTAGCCGGCGCGACGCAACGTCACCTCCTAGCAAGAAAAGGA
Organism: uncultured Lentisphaeria bacterium; assembly: GCA_945827525.1. GTDB lineage: Bacteria > Verrucomicrobiota > Lentisphaeria > Oligosphaerales > Oligosphaeraceae > CAAGGB01. Next base: position 5,037 of record CALZPA010000031.1, read on the forward strand.
ACACGAATCATGGCAGATGCCGCAAAAGCAAAGAAGAGCGTGAAGACGGCCAAGCACACGCTGTGCCGCCGCATTGGTCACTGTCTGTGGGGCATGGCGAACTGCCCGACGAACAGCCGTGTCATCAAGACCCGCGAGGGCGGCGACGCCATGTCCAGCGCCAAGGTCTACCCCGCCGGACAGCACGGCCCCACCAAGCGCCGCGGCAAGATGTCCACCTACGGCGAACTCCTCCTCGAGAAGCAGAAGCTGCGCACCTACTACAACCTGACCGAGCACCAGCTCCGCTTCATCTACCAGAACTCCAAGCGCGGCGAGGGCATCACCGGTGACAAGCTGCTCCGCAACCTCGAGATGCGCCTGATGTCCCTGGTCTACCGCGCCGGCCTCGCCCCCACCATCTTCGCCGCCCGCCAGATCGTCTCCCACCGCCACATCCTCGTCGACGGCAAGATCGTCGACCGCGCCAGCTACCGCGTCCGCGCCGGCCAGGTCATCAGCATCGACCCTGAGCGCTCCAAGAAGATCGCCGACATCGCCGCCGCCTCCGACGCCACCCTGCCCGCCTACCTCGAGCGCGAGAAGGGCACCTGCAAGGTGACGGTCATCCATGAGCCCGCGCCCGAGGAGATCCCCATCGACGTCGCCATGACCAAGGTCATCGAGTTCTACGCCCGATAATCCTCGTCGGTCCGTCCGGAGACGGACAGGCCTTCAGCCAGCAGACGGTGCCCTCTCGTTCCAGCCAGGACGGGAAGGCGCCGTCTGCGCATTTTTTCCCCCTTACATATCTCTTTTTTCTCCGCACCCCATCCACTCAACCGTCAATCATCAAGCAGAAAGGAGCAACTGCATCATGGGACGAGCGTTAGGGCGACATCTGTGTCTGGCGATGGCGATGCTGCTGTGCGTCGCGTCATTCGGCAAGTCGGCGAGGCTGGGCCGCTTCACGGTCACGGACAGGGGGGAGGTGGAGGTGGACGGCTTCCGTCTCCGCCTCTGCCACTTCTCGGACACCTGGGCGCGCTCCGTCGCCGAGCGGGCCATGGGCGACGGCAAACTGACGCAGGAGGACGGGCGCATCGGCTTCACCGGCGTCTTCTCCGCCGTCAACGGCGCGTTCGACGTCCGGATGACCGTCAGTGCCGTGGACGCGGAGAGCGTCCGGGTCGAGTGCGCGGTGTCCTCGCGCGGCGCGGCGGTGGGGACGAATTCGCTGTCTCTGGCGGTGGACAGCGGCCGTCTGGCCCTGTACGGATGCCAGACGGAGCAGGGACGCCATCTGCTGCCGGAGGTGTTTGACGGGACGAAGGCCTGGCAGGGCACGTTCCCCGGGCCGGTCACGCTGACGACGGCGCTGCCGGGCGGCATGCTGACGGTGCGCGCCGCCAACCCGTGCAGTTGGCAGGACGAGCGCCAGTTCGGCGGCAAGGCGGAGCATCTCCGCTTTGGCTTCGACACCCGCAGCGGCCAGATTGAGAAGACGTCCGTCAGCCTGACGCTCCAGTACCGTCCGTTCCGCGTGACGCCGCTCGACCTGCGCTCCGTCTGCAACGTCGGATTCCGCGACGAGGTCGCCGGCGACGGCAAGGGCGGCTGGACGGATCAGGGCCCCGAGAACGACCTCAAGAACCCGCCCCGCGCGGGTGCGCACACCATCGAGAGCGTGCGGATGGAGGTCATCGACCCCGCCCGCAACGGCGGTCGCTCGTGCATCGGGCTGAAGTCGCCGAACACGCCGCTGTACCCGGCGTCGGTCGAGGTGCCGGCGGCGGGCCTTCAGGGGCGGTGGCTGTACCTGGTCCACTGCGTGGCCTGGGAGAAGCGGCAGGAGAAGGCCGGCTGGATTGTCGCCAAGTACGCCGACGGCACGGAGGAGGCCATCGAGGTGGTCATGCGTCGCGACGTCGCCAACTGGTGGGAGCCGGCGGACATGGCGAACTGCCTGCCCGTCTTCCTGAGCGTGAACGACAGCGCCAGCGTCGGGCTGGTCTTCTCGCGCTTCAAGCTGAACAGCAAGCCGCTGAAGGGCATAGAGTTCCGCAGCGCGGACATCTCCTGCTGGATGATTGTGTCGGCGTCGCTGTGCGACGACGACATCCCGGCGGCGGCGTCGCGCCCGCTGGTGGTCCGTCCGGGCAAGGAGTGGCGTCTGTTCGAGCGTGAGAAGGTGATGGCCGACGGTGGTCTGCTGGACTTCTCGCATCTGCTGGACGCGCCGGCGGGCAAGTACGGCTTCGTGCGTCGCAACGGGCGGAGCTACGAGTTTGAGCGTCGTCCTGGCGTCCCCGTGCGCTTCTGGGGCGGCAACACGTGCTTCAGCACGAACTTCATGGGGAAGGAGGACGTGGACCGTCTGGTCAGCGAGGTCGCGGCCCTGGGGTACAACATCGTCCGGTTCCACCACTATGACCGCGACGTGAGCCGCTACCGCAGTCCGCGCGAGATTGAGCTGCGTCCCGAGGCGATTGACCAGATGGACTACCTGGTCGCGCAGCTGAAGGCGCGCGGCATCTACCTGACGCTTGACTTCTTCACCATCCGCGACGTGCCGGCGGGCGCGGTCGACGAGCTTCCCGAGGGCTCTCGCAGCTCCAGCCCCGAGTACAAGGCGCTGACCTACCTGTCGGAGACGGCGTTCGCGGACTGGCAGCGCTTTGTGGCGGCCCTGATGAACCATGTGAACCCGTACACGGGGCTGGCGTGGAAAGACGAGCCGGCGTTTGTCCAGGTCTGCCTGGTGAACGAGGGGAACATCATTCCCGCGATGTCGTCACTGCGTCCGCCGGCGCGGGCGCTGTTTGACCGCAAGTTCGAGGAGATGGCGCGCGCCCGCGGCTGGCAGATGACGCCGGAGACGCGGACGTCCTACTACAGCCAGTTCCTGGTCGAGACGCACCGCTCCGGGTACCGCCGCATGGTCGAGTGGCTGCGCCAGCTCGGCGTCCGGATGCTCTGCACGGATCAGAACATGCAGTCGGCTCCGGTGCTGGCCCTGATGCGCCAGGACTATGACGTCGTCGACAACCACTACTACTTCCAGCATCCGAGCTTCCTGGAGCGCGCCTGGCAGTTGCCGGTCGGCGTCCAGCACGTCAATGTGGCGGGCAAGTTCGGCGGCAGTCTGGCGGCGATGTTCCCGACGCGCCTGCCTGACCGCCCGTTCTCCATCACGGAATGGGACTTCTGCCCGCCGAGCCGCTACGCGACCGAGGGCGGCCTGGCGATGGGCGCCTACAGCGCCCTCCAGGACTGGGGCATGGTCACCCGCTTCGCCCTCTCCCACAACAGCGACAAGGTCACCACCCGCACGACGTCGCTGCGCTACTTCGACATCCTCAACGACCCGCAGCGGCTCCTCTCCGAGCGCATGGGCGCCCTCGCCTTCCTCCGCGGGGACGTGACGCCCGCCAAGGGCGCCTTCGTCATCGAGGTGACGGACGACCAGGCCGGCAACACAAAGTATCCGCAGGGCTTCCCGGAGGTCATTCGCCGCCTGGGGCTGGTGGGGCTTGTCGCCAGTGTCGTCGGCCAGAACCAGCCGCTGCCCGCCGGCACGCGCGCCGTCCTCGGCTTCCGCCCGCAGACGACGCGCACCGACCTCGGCTCCATCCCCTACTACTGCGTCGAGGGCGTCGACGTCCAGGAGCTGCTGGCCCGAATGCAGGCCGCCGGCGTCCTCCGCCCCGGCGAGGTCGACACCGAGTCAGGGCGCTTCGTCTCCGAGACCGGCGAGGTCACGCTCGACCATGCCCGGAACACCTTCCAGGTGGTGACGCCGCGCAGCGAGGGCTTCAGCCTCCCCGCCAACGCCGAGGGCCGTGGCGCCTTCATGCGCGTGACCGCCAACTCCACCTACAGTTGCTTCATGGCCGCCTCCCGCGATGGACAGCCCCTCGCCGTCTCCAGGCGCATCCTGCTCCTCCATCTGACGGAGTCCCTCAACGCGCTCATCCGCTTCCGCGACGCGAACATGACCGTCCTCGAGAACTGGGGCACGAACCGCGCCATGTACCGCGCCGGCAAGGCGCAGGTCACGCTCAGCGTCGGCGACGGCCCCAGGCCGACGCTCTACGCTTGCTCCCAGACGGGACAGCGCCTCGCCGAGATCCCCTGCGATGTCCGCGACGGCAAGCTGACCTTCACCGCCGACAATACGCTCCAGGGACAGCCCGTTTTCGTCTACGAGCTCGTGCGCTGACGCGGACAACGGCTAGAAAAGAGTCCGCGGAACACGCAAGGCACCTAGCACGGGTGGGGCAGATACCTGAGTAGGGGGCTGCCGAACCCAGCACGCGAGCGCCCGGGCCATGAGTGGCCCGGGCGCTCGCGTGCTGGAGGTGGGTGGGGGAGTGGGGCTAATCGGTGGCGAGGAGGATGGTTCGGCACTCGCTGCCCTTGCAGCGTGCGGTGTCGGAGGGCTGTGCGGGTCGGACACCGCAGTAGAAGTGGTAGAGTTTGCCGTGGTGTCGGAAGACGGCGGCCTTGTGGGCGTGGGTCTCGTCCCAGTCGTGGGCGTTTCCGTGCGAGAGGAGTGGCTGGGGCAGCTTTTCCCAGTGGATGAGGTCGTCTGACCAGGCGAGTCCCTCCTGGGCGTGGTGTCCGTCATAGCCGAAGTAGAAGTTGAGCCACCGTCCCTGGTGTCGGACGGGGTAGGGGTCGGAGACGAAGCGCCAGTCCCAGGCGTTGGGCGTGCCCTCCAGGACGGGGTTGGCGCCGTGGCGTGTCCAGTGGATGAGGTCGTCTGACCAGGCGAGGCCGGTCTTCTCCAGCCAGTTGTCCTGTCGGTCCTTGGCGTTGTAGAGCATGGCGAAGCGTCCGTTGGCGCGGATGACGGCTCCCCGGTAGAGTCCGCCCTGTTCCCAGGGGGCGCCGTCCTCCCAGGAGAGGACGGGGTGTCCGAGGCGGTGCCAGTGGCGGAGGTCCTCGTCCTCGCACCAGGCCCAGGACATTTTGGCGGGGCCGTTCTCGTAGCCGGCTCCGGGATAGGAGTGGTAGAGCAGCCAGTAGCGTCCGTCGAGCTTGAGGAGGCGTGGGATGCCGTCGAGGTCATCGGAGGCCCGGAGAAGCCAGGTGCCGGCGGCTCCGGCGCGGTCCCAGTCCTGGGAGTCGTCATGACGCTGGAGGATGGTGGCGTAGTGAGTCCAGGAGATGAGGTCGTCGGAGATAGCGAGCGCGGTCTGGTACCCGCGTCCGTCAAAGCCGAGGTGGAGCATATGGAAGTGTCCGCGGTGCCGGAAGACGAAGGGGCAGTCGACGGCCTGCTCGTTGTAGGTTCCGGGGATGCCGCTGCCGGTGAGGACGGGCTGCGGGTGCCTGAAGGGGGTCTGGTAGGGGAGGGTGTCGACGGTCATGGGGCGGGGGTGTGCTGGGAGGAGTAGCGTGGGGTGGTCTGGCGGTTGAAGCCTGGATAGGTGGCGTGGTCGAGTCCCTGCAGGAAGACGAGCCGCTTGTCGCAGGTGAGGTTGTTGTAGAGGATTTGGACGCCTGCGGGTGGGCAGATGTAGTCGGACGAGCCTGCGGAGATGACGGTGGGGCACTGGACGAGTCGGGCGAAGTTCGTGGTGTCGAAGTAGGCGAGCGCGGGTGTCCAGTCGGGTCGCCAGCCTCGGATGCGTCCGAGCTGGGGGCCGGCGAGGTCGCAGAGCCAGGGGATGGCGATGTCGAGTCGGGTGGCCCAGGGGCACTGGGCGGCGACGGCGGTGGCCTGGAAGGCACCCTGGCTGCTGCCGATGAGGTGGAAGTCGCGTCCGTTCCAGGCGGGATGCTGGCGGAGGAATTCGGCGGCACGGAGGGCGCGGAGAATCATGTGGAGGAAATAGGAGGTGTCGGGGGACTGGTTCTGGTCGTTGCGGAAGCCGTAGTTGGCGAGTTCGCCTTGGCGGAGCTTCCGGTAGTAGTCGTCCTCGCGTCCGTTCTCGATGCCGTGTGGGTTGATGGAGAGGGTGATGGCGTCGGGTGTCTCGTAGGCGGGGGCGCTTTGGACGGAGTAGCCGTCGAAGCACAGGTGGGCGGGGTATTTTCGGCCCTGGGCGGCGTCCTTGGGGATGGTGAGGTATCCGGAGACGGGGCGGTCTCCGAGGCAGGCGACCTTGATGTCGAGGATGTCGACGCTGGCGGTGGAGCGGAGGGGGCGGCTGTCGAGCAGCCGGATGGGGACTTGGGCCAGCGCGAGGCGTTGCCGAGACCAGAACGCCGTGAAGTCATCGGGAGGCGGTGTGGCCTGGCGCAGGGCTTCGGGCTCGACGGCGGCGCCGAGTCCGTATTGGATGGCGCGTGGTGGGGCGCCGGGGCGGACGGGGCGTCGCGGAACCTGTCCCTGTTCGTCGAGGAGTTCTGCCTTGACCATGACGAAGCCGGGGGTGTCGAGGGCGGTGATGAGCGTTGCGGGCTGTTCGGGGGTGACGGAGACGGTCATCTGCTGCTGCTGTCCGTCGTCTCCGCGTCGTGTGAGCCGGAGTGTTCCGGAGGTGGGGCGGTCATGGTCGAGGAGCTGGAAGGAGAAGGTCATGGGCTGTCCTCGGCGGTAGAGTCCGGATGGCTGGTCAATGGCGCCGGTGACGGTCAGGAGTCGGTCAGGAGTGGGGGGCTGTGGTTCAGGCAGGAGCTGAAGGGAGAGGTCATCGAGTCTGAGGGTGCCGGCGCAGCGCTGGAGTCCGACCTGGATTTGGACGTCGCTGGCCTGGGCGGGGACGGTTGCCTGGAGGCGGATGGGGTGCCAGGGCATGTCGCCGGTGAGCTTGGGTGCGTCCAGCCAGGTCTGCTTGCCGTCAGCGGTTCGGATGTAGAGGGTGAGCTTGGTGCCCAGGTGTGGCTGTGGGGGAGACTGCAGGTGTTCGCCGGCGGCCTGTGCCTGGAGGAGGATGCGCCGTCCGGCGACCTGTTGCGGGCGGATGGGTACGGAGAGGAGGATGGTGGCGTCGGGGCGGCCATGGAACACGAGGCAGCGCGTGCCGTTGACGCCGTGCTCGTCGTAGTGCTGCGGCTGTCTGGTGAAGGCGCTGTGGCCGCGGTCGAAGTTCTCCTGGAGGATGGTCTGTGAGGCGAGCTGGCCGAGGCAGGCGAGTGGCGCCAGGAGCGTGGCGAGGAGTGCGGGGAGGCGTTTCATGGGAAGTCTAGTCCAGTGTCCAGCGTGTGCGGTTGTCGGAGGTGTTGCGGAAGGGGTCGACGTTCCAGGGCTGCGTCTGGCTGGTGAGGGGATGTCCGTGGGCGTTGCCGGCGAAGTAGAGGGCATTGATGGTGGTGGTGTGTCGTGGGGAGACGGCTGGCCAGTCGGTGCCGGGTGTCTGGTCGGGGCGCCAGCGGAGGTGTCCGCCGTCGATGTACTGCTGGAGGCTGTTCAGCGCCTGGATGTCGACGAGGAGGAATTTCTGGCTGGGGTTCTTGATGGCGTTGAGGCTGGTGCCGGCGTTGGATGAGGTGGTGGAGTGTCGGATGAAGATGGTTGGGACGACGGCGTAGTGGGGGGAGTTCATCCACCACATCATGGCTGAGTTGCCGGTCATGTCGAAGGTGCCGGTCTGGGCGGGGCAGCGGAGGAGCGAGGTGGTGATGTAGGAGCCGCTCTGGTGGCGGTAGCCGCTGGACATGCTCACAGAGCTGTCGACATTGGGGTTGGGGCCCATCAGATAGCTTGTCCAGGTGGGGGGATTGCGCACGGAGTTGGTCTCCAGGGGCGGGAGCATGTCCTGGTTGTCGCCGAAGTAGGCGATGAAGCCGATGCCGAGCTGCTTAAGCTGGTTGATGCAGACGATGGCCCTGGCCTTGGCGCGCGCCTTGGAGAGTGCCGGGAGCAGCATCGCCGCCAGAATGGCGATGATGGCGATGACGACAAGCAGCTCGATGAGCGTGAAGGGAGAGCGGGACGAGGAGATGCGGAGTTTCATGGCGGAGGGTACCTCTGTTTTCTGGGTGTTTGCGATGCTTTATGGGGAGAGGGGCAGGGACGCGACGGGGTGTCCCCGGCGTCGCAGGCGTGCGGCGCGGGGCTGTGGGCGGCTCATGCGGGGGATGGCCGTCCGTGCTTTAGGGATGGGCGGGGGATGTGGGTGATCTCAGCGGCGATTTTTCCTGAGATGTCTGACCAGAACCTGCCAGCGAGGCGAGTTGGGCTCGGGACGGGGATGCTGGCGGTCTCCGGCGAGCTGCGGGTTCCAGACGGAGGCTTCCCGATAGGCGTGGAACGTCCAGTCCCAGCCGTATTCCTCGAAGATGGAGATCCAGTCGTCGAGCCACTGTTCGCCGCCCTCGGCCCAGCGCGCGACGCCGAATTCGCCGACACAGATGGGGACGCGGTACTTGAGCTGGAAGTCGCGGATGGGCTTGGCGAGCTGTCGGAGCCAGTCGCGGTTCCAGCCTCGGCTGGGGTCGGGGTAGACGAGGGACTTTCCTCGGCCCGAGCCGACGCCCTGATGGGTGTATTCGCCCGGCTCGTAGATGTGGGGGCTGTAGATGATGTTCGGGAAGTTGAGGGGCTTGAGCGCCAGCATTCCCATGCTGATGGGCTGGACGATGATGGGGGTTTCCGGGTCGATGTCGCGGATGTCGCCGGCGAGCCGCTCCGCCAGGCGGTGCCAGTCGAGGGCGCCGCTGTCGGGGGAGTAGGAGCTGTCGACGGGTTCGTTGAGCAGGTCATAGCCGTAGATGAGGGGATTGCCCCGGTAGTGGGTGGCGATGCGGCGCCAGGATTCGGCGATGAGGTCCTGCGTCTCCGGCGTCCAGACGCCGAGGTTGTTCATGAGGTAGTTCATCTCTCCTGGGCCGCGGTGGAGGTCGATGATGACCCTGATGCCGTAGCGGCGGCAGAAGGGGAGGACGGCGTCGAGCCGGTCGATGTTCTCCTGTATCCAGGCGCGGTAGCGTTCCGTGGTGAAGGTCTGCGGACCACCGGTGAACTGCCAGCGGATGAGGTTGCCGCCCCAGTCCTGGGCGAAGGCACGAAAGTCCTCCTCCTGGGAGAGCGGGCCGACGGTGGCGCCACGATGGGTCGTCCGCTGGGGGGCTTGGAGGGCGAATTGGGGGTCGCGGGGTGTGGGGTCGGGGAGGCGGTCCAGGCGCACGTCGCTGTAGAGGACGTCGCCGTCCTGTCCCGCGTGGCCGAAGACGAGGAGGAAGTCGCCGGCGTAGGCGGGAATGTGGCAGGTGATGGCGTAGTCCTGCCAGTCGGGCGCCTCGAGGGGGCGGACGGCTGGTGGCCGGTAGAGCCAGTCCTCGCGGTGGCGGATTGGGTAGGCGGCGCGGAGGTGGAGGCACTCGCCGAACGCCTGGCTTTGGCGATGGCCCTTGACCTTGGCGCGGATGGAGACGACGGCGTCCCGGAATGACTCGGTGCGGAGTAGCAGGGTGGGTTTGGCGGGGCCGCGGAGACGGATGGCGGGCTGTCCGCCAGGGCCGCCGTCGGGCAGCAGCTCGGCTCCCTGGAGCTGGGCGACCACCTCCGGACGGGTCAGGTCCAGGCGCCAGACCGTCTCGGGCTGCGCGGCGGCGCACAGCAGGGACAGGGCACCGGCGGCAGACACACACAGGGGAATTCTCATGGCATGGTTCTCCTTTCTGAATACTTGTCTTGGAGTATGGTCAGCGGATGCGTCTCATGGGGATGAGCTTGACGGAGGTGGGGGCATGGTGATTGATGGTCCAGCGGACGAGCCGATGGGCGGCGGCGCCGATGAGGCTGACCAGCGACTGCTCCCACTGCCAGACATCGCGCGAGAGAAAGCGCGGGCTGGGCAGTCGGCTGTCACAGCCGGACAGCGTCGCCAACTGGACGTCGGTCAGGGCGCTCTCCGGCAGGCCGTTGAGGATGACCATGTCCAGCAGGGCATCGTAGGGGCAGAAGAGGGCGTCGCAGCCGTGGGCAGCGAGGGCGTCGCCGACCTGCGTGGCCAGCTCCCGCAGCAGAGCGCCATCCTGGCTGCGCGCCATGGCCGTCGCCTGACCGAAGAGATCCAGCTCGCAGACGGACACCTCCAGCCGGCTGGACAGCGCCTCCGTCAGCTCCTGCAGGCTCCGGTTGGCCTGAGTCTGGTACAGCACCAGCGCATGACGCCGACCTGCCTGGCGCAGGGCGTCGCCCAGCTCCTGGCCGACGCGCACGTAGTCGAACTTCACCAGGGGGAGGTCGCTGCCCGGAAGCTCCTGGTCAAACAGAACCACCGGCAGACGGCGGCTCAGCTCCTCGAAGTGGGCCGCGTTGGCGGACTGCGTCGCCGGCGACAGCAGCAGACCCCGAACCCGGTTGTGCGTCATCCGGCGCATGGCGGTCAGCTCCGACGCGCTGTCGCCCAGTGAACTCGATATCAGGGGAAACGCATGGGGACGCATGGTCGAGAACGCCTCCAGCACCTGCGCGTTCAGCAGACGGCCAAAGTCGCCGGCCGGATTGTAGGGGTGAATCACCCCGTAGAACGAGAAGTCGCTCTCCAGACCCTGCGGATCCCCCGGACGGCTGCCACGACCCTGCGCTATCTGGACGACGCCCTCTGCGCGCAGTTGGGACATCGCCCGCTGGCAGACGCTCAGGCTAACCCCCAGCTCCGACGCCAGCGCCCGGTAGCTGGGCAGCGCCGCTCCCGACGCATAGTCGCCTGCGGCGAGCCGTTGCCTCACGATGTCCGCCACCTGCTGCCAGGTGTGCCTGGATGCTGTGCTCTTCAATGTCTGTCTCCCTATGGTTGCCGCACACTGTATCGCTGTATTGAATTTACTATATCTTCCATTGTTGCCGATGTCAAATGGTGTGGTAATGCTTGCAGTTTGGGGAGTGGGGGTTACATTAGTAGACTGTCGCGTTTAGGTTATGTAGGGGTTGTTGCGCCCCTGTCGGGAGACGGGTGTCTCCGTGTGTAACTATTTTGTAGTCAGAAAGATAGAAGATTATTTGTCTGATAGAGAGGTTATTGTGAGCGAGTATGCGCTGCTGATAGTGGGTGCCGTTCTGGTGAACAACTTTGTGCTGAGCCGGATACTTGGCATCTGCCCGTTTCTGGGGGTTTCGAAGAAGATGGGGACGGCGCTGGGGATGGGGGGCGCGGTGATTTTCGTGATGACGCTGGCGGGTTTTGTGACGAGCGTGATTCAGCATCTGCTGCTGAAGCGTCTGGGGATGGAGTATCTGCAGACGATTGTGTTCATCCTGGTGATTGCGGCCCTGGTGCAGATTGTGGAGGTTCTGCTGCAGCGCTTCAGCGAGACGCTGTACCGTGCGCTGGGCATCTTTCTGCCGCTGATCACGACGAACTGCGCGGTGCTGGGCTCGGCGATCATCTGTGCGCAGGGCAACTACGGCATTGTGAAGTCGACGGTGTTCTGCTGCGCGAGCGGGATTGGCTTCGCGCTGGCGCTGGTGCTGTTCTCGAGCGTTCGCGAGCGCCTGGAGCTGAGCCGGATACCGAAGAGCCTGCAGGGGCCGTCGATCGCGCTGATCACGGCGGGCATCATGGCGATGGCGTTCTCGGGCTTCACGGGTCTGGCGGGCTGAGGCCGTCACTGGCAGGGGCGCACAGGGCGCACAGGAAGAGACAGAGAGAGCAGGGCAACAGAGGATTGAGCGAGCGATGCTGCACGTCGTCATAGTCACCGTCATTGGTATTGTGCTGGGATTGGCCATTGGGCTGATAGTGAAGTTCTTCGGCGTGAAGCCGAATGTGCTGGCGGAGCGTCTGGGCGAGCTGATGCCGGGCGCGAACTGCGGCGGCTGCGGGTTTGCGGGCTGCGCGGACTACGCGAACGCGATGGCGGCGGGCAAGGCGAAGCCGGGCATGTGCCCGTCGCAGTCGTCGGAGAGCCTGCAGCAGGTCTGCGAGGCGCTGGGCGTGGCCAGCGAGGAGCGCGTGCCGATGACGGCCGTGGTCTGCTGCAGCGGCGACGATGACCACGCGAGCCGCCGCGCGTTCTACAACGGCGTCAACGACTGCGTGAACGCGATGATTGTCGCGGGCGGCGCGAAGGGCTGCGTGTTCGGGTGCCTGGGTCTGGGCACCTGCGCGCGGGCCTGCCCGTTCGGCGCCATCGAGATCCTGCCCAACCACATCGCCAAAGTCCACGCGGAGCTGTGCCGCGCCTGCGGCAAGTGCGTCTCCGTCTGTCCGCGCAAGGTCATCAAGCTGGTGCCGAAGGCGGCCCCCGTCCATGTGTTCTGCAACTCCCCGGAGAAGTTCCCGGTGAAGAAGAAGGTGTGCACCGGCGCCTGCATCGGCTGCCGCAAGTGCGACAAGGCCGCCCCCGGACAGATCGTCATGAACGGCTTCCTGGCGGCCGTGAACTACGACAACCCGCCGTCGGCCGCGCTTGCGGCCGTCTGCCCCGCGAAGTGCCTGCGCGTCGCGCAGGGCCACTCGGCCGACGAGGCGCCGGCGGCCGTCGACGGCGGGCAGAGGCAGGCGTGATGACTGACTGACCACCCTAGGGAAGACACGAGAGCCATGACTACGAAAGCGAACAAGTTCTATGGTGGCGTCCATCCGCACGAGGGCAAGCTGTCCCGTCGCGACGCCATTCTGGCGGCGCCGCTGCAGCCGCTGTACACGGTCCCGCTCCAGATGCACATCGGCGCCCCCGCCAAGGCCGTCGTCGCCAAGGGCGACAAGGTGCTTCGCGGCCAGGTGCTCGGCGAGGCCGGCGGCTTCGTCTCGGCGCCCGTCCACAGCCCCACCTCGGGCACTGTGCGCGAGGTGACGACCTGCCTGGGCGTCAACGGCGCCCAGTTGCCCGCCCTCGTCATCGAGAGCGACGGCGAGGACACCGAGTGCGAGCCCATGCCCGCCATCGCCGACTGGGAGAACGCCGACCCGAAGACGCTGCTGAAGCGCATCGCGGACGCGGGCATCGTCGGCATGGGCGGCGCGGCGTTCCCGACGGCCGTCAAGCTGTCGCCGCCGCCGGGACGCGAGGTGGACACCCTCATCCTGAACGGCGTCGAGTGCGAGCCGTGCCTGACGGCCGACCACCGGCTGATGCTGGAGTCGCCGCACCAGGTGGTCAGCGGTGCCCTCATCGTCGGGCGCATCCTCGGCGTCAAGCGCATCGTCATCGCCATCGAGGCGAACAAGCAGGACGCCATCGGGCTGATGCGCGAGGCGGTCTCCGGGACGCCCGTCGACGTGATGGAGCTGCGCGTGCGGTACCCGCAGGGCGCCGAGAAGCAGCTCATCTACGCCGTGACGGGGCGCGTGGTCCCCAGCGGCAAGCTGCCCATGGACGTGCGCTGCGTCGTCATGAACGTGGCCAGCGCCGCCGCCTGCGGCGACGCCGTCTGCAACGGCCGTCCCCTGTACGAGCGCATCACGACCGTCACCGGCACGCCGCTGGTCAATCCCCGCAACTACAAGTTCCGCATCGGGACGCTGTACTCGACGGCGCTGGAGCTGTGCGGCGGCGTGAAGGAGGGCGTCGAGGTGGCGAAGGTCATCTCGGGCGGGCCGATGATGGGCTTCTCCGTGTATTCGCTCGACATTCCCGTGATGAAGAACACGTCGGGCATCCTGCTGCTGAGCGACGAGGAGCTGCGCCAGTTCTCGCCGAGCGCGTGCATCCGCTGCGGCCACTGCAACGACGCCTGCCCGATGGAGCTGCAGCCCGGCATCCTGAGCGTCCAGATCGAGCACCAGAAGTTCGACCTGGCGGAGAAATGGCACGTGATGGACTGCATCGAGTGCGGCTGCTGCGCGTACATCTGCCCGGCGGGACGCCCCCTCGTCCAGCATATGCGCCGGGCGAAGGCCGTGGTCATCGCGGCCCGCAAGGCGGCCTCCGCCGCCGCCCAGGGCGCAAAGAAGTGATGTGACGGGACGTGAGGCGGCGCGCGCAGACGGCGCGGCTGCAGGCGATTGGGTTCATGAAGGTCAACTGAAAGACGGAAAGACAAGCGATGTCAGATTCGACGGCGATACGGTTGCCGGACACGAGCCGGCTGGTGGTGAGCAGCTCACCGCATTATCACACGAGGGACAGTGTACGCGGCATCATGCTGTGGGTGATGGCGGCGCTGCTGCCGGCCCTGGCGGCGGGCGTCGCGGTGTTCGGCTGGCGCGCGCTGTATGTGACGCTGGTGTGTATGCTGTCGTGCGTGGTGTTCGAGTATGCGTCGTGCCGTCTGCTGCATCATGAGAATTCGGTCGGCGACGCGAGCGCGGCGCTGACGGGGATGCTGCTGGGCATGAACCTGCCGGTGACGGCGCCGACCTGGATGTGCGTGGTCGGCTCGCTGCTGGCGATTGGGCTCGGCAAGATGTGCTATGGCGGTCTGGGCGGCAATCCGTTCAACCCCGCGCTGGTCGGACGCGTGGCGCTGTTCCTGGCCTGCCCGAAGGAGATGTCGTTCTGGGTCGCCCCGAACGGCTGCGCCCTGGGCACCTGGGTCTGCAGCACGCTGACGGGCGCGACGCCGCTGGCCGTGCTGAAGACGTCGGCGACGCCCCATGCGGCGGCGGCCTCCCAGGGGCTCGGCGACCTGCTGCCGCTGTTCCTGGGCAACATCGGCGGCAGCCTGGGCGAGACGAGCGCGCTGGCGCTGCTGATTGGCGGCGCGGTGCTCATCGCCCTCCGCATCATCCGCTGGCAGGTCCCGCTGGTCTACATCGCGACCGTGGCGGTCATCACGGGCATCGCGTTCCTCTGCAAGCCCCTCGCGAACGTGACGCTGGCCTCCTATGTGGGGCATCAGGTGCTGGGCGGAGGACTGTTCCTGGGCGCGTTCTTCATGGCGACGGACATGGTGACGACGCCGCTGTCGCGCAAGGGCGCGGTCGTCTTCGCCCTGGGCTGCGGCGTCATCACCAGCGTCATCCGCCTGTGGGGCGCGTTCCCCGAGGGCGTGAGCTTCTCGATACTCATCATGAACACGCTGACGCCGCTGATTGACCGCTGCACGGCGGGACGTCCGTTCGGCGTCGCGCGCACGACCGATGTGGAGGTGAAGGCATGAAGGACATCCTGAGACTGATGGTTAGCCTGGGGCTGGTCTGCGCCATCGGCTGCGCCGCCCTGGTATTCGTCAATGAGCGGACGAAGGCGCCACGCGAGGCCGTGGAGCAGGCCGTCCTCAACGACAACCTCAAGCTGGCCGTGCCTGCGGGGCTGGACTGCGAGTTCGACGCCGCCAGGCGCCTCGACTACGACAAGGTGACGTTCCACCGCGCCTACCGTGACGGACGTCTGGTCGCCCTCGTCGCCCAGACGCGCGGCCATGGCTTCGGCGGACGCATCTACTCCCTGGTCGGCCTGGATCCCGCGAGCGGCGCCATCACGCGCGTCCTCGTCACCGGACACGCCGAGACCCCCGGACTCGGCACACAGGCCACCGACCGCAAGGAGCAGAAGTCGCTCTGGAAGGCGTCGGAGCTCCAGCCGGGCGAGGTGCCGCCCAATGCGTTCCTCGACCGCTTCACCGGCAAGTCCGGCGAGGCCAGCTATGTGCTGGGCAAGCCCGAACCCGACAAGCCCGGCATCATCGAGGGCGTCAGCGGCGCGACCTACAGCAGCAAGGGCGTCCTGCAGGGCGTCAACCGTGCCTGCAAGGTCTTCCGCGAACACCGCGCGGAACTGTTGAACTAGGCGTGAGCGAGCGGAGGACAGCGAACATGAAGTCATATCTGAAGGAATTTGTCAAGGGTCTCTGGCAGGAGAACCCGGTGTTGGTCCTGATGCTGGGCATGTGCCCGACGCTGGCGGTCTCCAGTAGCGCCAAGAACGCGCTGGGCATGGGGCTGGCGACGACGGCCGTGCTGGCCGGCAGCAACGTGGTCATCTCGCTCATCCGGAAGCTGATACCCGGCAAGGTGCGCATCCCGTGCTACATCGTGGTCATTGCGGTGTTTGTGACGATTGTGCAGTTGCTGATGGCCGCCTACGCGCCGGAGCTGAACCGGACGCTGGGCATCTTCATCCCGCTGATTGTGGTGAACTGCATCGTGCTGGGACGCGCCGAGGCGTTCGCCTCCAAGCACGGCCCCGTCCTGTCGCTGCTGGACGGCATCGGCATGGGCCTGGGCTTCACCGTGGCGCTGATGGCGCTGGGCGGCGTCCGCGAGTTCCTGAGCGGCGGCACGCTGTTCGAGTATGTCGTCGTGCCTGGCTGGCCCTCGTTCATGCTGTTCAAGTTCCCCGCCGGCGCGTTCATCGTCCTGGCCTTCTTCCTGGCCGCCATGAACTACCGCAAGATGCGCCAGGCACTCCGTGAGGGACGCATCTACGAGCCGCCGGAGCTCGACTGCTCACGCTGCCATATCTGCAGCCATGACGACGACGAGCATCATAAGTGATAACCAACCCCATAGGGAGACAGAGAGCATGAACGTTGCAGGCAAGCGGGTTTTGGTGACGGGCGGCGGCTCGGGCTACGGCTACGGCATCGCCAAGGTGCTGGCCAAGGCCGGCGCACAGGTCTGGATCTCCGGACGCGACGAGGCCAAGCTGAACGCTGCCGCCGCCGAACTCGGCGTGCAGGCCATCCGCGCCGACGTCACGTCAGGCGCAGACTGGGATCGCGTCATGGACACCATCGGCGACCTCGATGTCCTCGTCAACAACGCCGGCGCCGGCGGACACCTCGTCGCCGTCGCCGAACAGTCCGACGCCGACATCGCCGCGACCATCGCCACGAACCTCACCGGCGTCATCATGGGTTGCTCCCGAGCGGCACGGACGATGTGCGCGCGCCGCACCGGAGCCATCATCAACATCTCCAGCGTCTGCGCCCTCTACGCCTGGCCCACCTGGAGCGTCTACACCGCCGCGAAGGCGGGGCTCGCCAAGTTCAGCCACGGTCTCTACAACGAGTGCAGACCCTACGGTGTCCGAGTGACCTGTCTGACGCCCTCCTGGGGACAGACGGACTTCAACGTCGCCGCCGCCATCTCAGGCGCCTCCGAGAACCCAGACCTCGCCTCCAAGTGCACCCATCCCGACGACCTCGGACGACTCGTTCTCCAGGTCCTCGAGACGCCCGACTATCTGGCCATCCCCGACGTCACCATCCAGCCCATGATCCAGGAAATCAGCCCGATGTAATCCACAAAAGTGGAGTCCACAAAAATATAGTCCACAAAAGACACAAAACATACAAAAGAAAGTGTCTGTCTGAGGAGGAAGCCTGATGTTCTTCCGCAAAAGACACAAAATATAAAAAAATCTTCCACAAAAGACACAAAACATACAACAGAAAGTGTCTGTCTGCGGAGGATGACTTTCTTCCACAAGAGGCGCAAAAGGCGCAAAAAAGGGCCGCCGGACTTCTCAAGAGTCCGGCGGCCTTGCCGTATGTGTGGTGGTGTGGTTGTGTGGTGGATGGATACGCCACGCGGGGAGGGGCGGTGTCTGGTCGGCCTGACGGCGGTTGGCCGTCGGGCCGAGAGTTCAAGTCACCTCGCCTTGCCGCGCGGGCTGGGGGTGGGTCAGAGGAAGATGTACT
>CALZPA010000032.1 GCA_945827525.1 uncultured Lentisphaeria bacterium
GTTGTCGCGGCAGAAGCAGATGTTGCAGCCGACGGGGATGAAGGTGGAGCCGTCCCCGTTCTCGAGATAGCGCGGATGGCGTCGCGAAGGTCTGATGATGCCGTTCATGCGTGGGTTCTGGGGGGTGGAGGAGAGGTCATTGCGTCGACGCCTGCGTTCCGGTGTGGGGTGGAAGGCAGGCGTCGTGCGTGGGGATGATCCAGGGGCGGGAGGGCGGTGACTAGAGGTGCATGCCTCCGGTGCAGGGGATGTTGGCGCCGGTGATGTAGGCGCCGGCCTGCGAGGCGAGGCAGAGGACGATGCCGGCGCAGTCCTGCGGCTTGCCGAAGCGCGCGGCGGGGACGAGGGTGAGCAGTCGCTGGTAGGTCTCGGGGTCGGAGAGCGTCTCGGCGTTGCGGTCGGTGGTGATGATGCCGGGGGCGACGTTGTTGAAGGTGATGCCGCGGTCGGCGTAGGTCTTGGCGCAGCAGGAGATGATGGTCTCCTGGGCGTTCTTGGAGGCGGCGTAGGCGGCGAGTCTGGGGGCGGGCTTCCACTGGTTGACGGAGCCGATGGCGATGACGCGTCCGAAGCCGGTCTCGGTCATGTGGGGGAGGGTTGCCTTGATGAGCAGGACGCTGGCGAGGACGTTGGTGTTGAACTCGCGGGTGAATTCCTCGGGCTCGAAGTCCTCGATGTGCATGTAGCGCTGGGTGGAGGCGTTGAGGACGAGGATGTCGGGTGCGGGGATGGCGTCCATGAGGGGGGCGATGGCGCCGGGGTCGGAGAGGTCGGCGGTGGCGGCGAGGCAGTCGATGCCGTTCTGGCGGGCTTCGGCGACGGCCTCGTCGAGGCGCGCGGAGGGCTTGGAGGCGTGGAGGATGACCTTGGCTCCGGCCTGGCCGAGCGTCATGGCGATGGCGCGTCCGATGCCTCGGGAGGAGCCGGTGACGAGGGCGATGTGGCCGGCGAGGGAGAAGAGCTGTTCGATGGCGGGCATGGTGTCTGGGTGTGTCTGTCTGTCAGGGTTGGTGTGTGATGGTGGGATGGTCGGTCTATGCCGGGGACTGGCTGACGGTCGGGCCGGCTAGGCCTGGTCTAGTTGGTCGTCTGGTGGGCGAGGGCGCCCCGCGCGAGATATCCGGCGGAGTTGGTGCGGATGATGCCGCGGTAGAGTCCGCCGGCGACAACGCGCTTGGCGGCGCGGAGCGGGGCGACGGCGTAGTTTCCTTGGAGGGAGACGCTGGTGTGGTAGTCTCCGGGGTCGAGCTGGAGCGAGGCGCGCGACTGGGGCTCGATGATGAGCTGCGCCTGGGTGGGGCCGTCGCAGACGAGGACGATGGGCGCGGAGGCGGCGTTCTCGACGATGACGTTGGCCTTGCGCTGGGAGGTGTCGCGGCCGGTGGCGAGAAAGAGTCCCTTGCCGTCGTAGTTGTCCTGCTCGATGGCGCGGAGGTCGGCGGCGATGTAGCCCTCGTCAAGCTGCTCGGGGGTGTAGGTGGCCGCGAGGTCGGCGGCGGCGATGGCGACGACGCGCAGGTCGCTCTGGTTGAGGAGAAAGTCGATGCGGTCCTCGATGCAGGTGAACGACTTGGCGGCCTCGGCGTAGATGAGGTGGGCGTTGAAGAAGTAGTGGAAGACGGTGCCGCCGGCTCCGGCCAGCAGCACCGCGACGGCGGCCAGCGACGGCAGCGAGCGCAGCGCCCGGCGGAGCGAGCCGCGCGACAGGCACTGCGAGCAGATGACCGAGAGCGTGACGCCCAGCCAGGCGACCAGCGCGCAGACCAGGCAGAACGTGACGGGGATGGGCTCGTCCGGCGTCATCAGCACCTTGACGACGGCGGTGACGATGGCGCTGGCGACGACGAGGGCGCCGAGGGCGCGTCCGCGGTCGGGCGCGCCGCTGTCCTCGTCTCGGCGGCTCTGGAACTGGGAGTGCCAGACGGTGTGTGGGGTGGCGGAGTCCATGATGCGTCCTGTCTCCGTCGCCTCACTGCCCGATGGCGTTCTTCTCGACGTAGTCGAAGCGGACCATGGTCTTCCACTGTCCCTGGCCGTCCTCGAGCCTCATTTCGCGGACGAACCAGAGGCCGTTGGCGTGGCGCTTGGCGCCCTTGAGCTCGAGCCGTCGCTCAGTGGCGCCGTCCGGCGAGAGCCAGCGGGCCTCGACGGGGAAGCCGTGCTTGGCGTTGAACCAGACCTTGACGGTTGCGCCGGGCGTCTGGGGATGCTTGAGGCGCATGACGCGGTACCCGTTGCGGTCATCGTCGGCGGTGGTGTCCTCGGCGAGGAAGTCCCAGTAGAAGAAGGCGAAGGAGAGGTCGTCGGGCCGCAGCCCGAAGTCGAAGAGTCCGGGCCTGGTCTCCTGGCGGGGGAGGTCAAGCTCCAGCCTGGTGCCGGTGTCGGAGCGGTCGTAGGTCTGGTCGAGGATGTAGGTGTTTCGCTCGTTGAGGGTGATCTGGGTGATCATCTTGCGCTCGGAGAGGCGGATGGAGAGCCGGACGTCGCCCTTGAGCAGGGGCTGGCCGTTGCGGGCATGGGTGAGCTTGCCGGTGATGACGCTCCAGGCGTCGGCGCGAAGCGGGTTGCGGATGACGGCAAGGAAGTCGCGGGCGGGGAGGTCGCGCAGCTGGACCTGCTCGGCCTGGGGCTGCGGCTGCGTCTCCTGGGCGGGGAGCGAGGACGCCAGCGGCGTGAGCAGCGCGGCCAGGGAGAGGGCGGCGAGGAGGTGGGTCCTGGTCTTCATGGCTTACTGTTCCTCCTTGCCTTCGGGGATGTAGTCCTTGTCGTTGAGCAGGAGCACCTGGGACAGCTTGATGCCGTCCTCGCGGTTCAGCACGGCGATGCGGTGGCGCCCCGGCTGGAAATGGTAGGTCTTGGGTGACTTCTGCCAGTGCCAGGCGTTGTAGGTGCCGTCGTTGCCGACGGTGTAGGAGGTGGCGCTGCCGTCGACGGCGACGTCGAGGGTGTTGCCGCAGGAGCCGTCCCAGAGGACGTTGAACCAGAGGTAGGCGGTGGCCTCGCGGGCGAGCTCGAACTCGAAGACGCAGCCGCCGTACTCGAGAGCGGGCGCCTTGCCGGCCGGCGGGACGCCTGCCTTGTCCGGGATGTAGAGGACGCCCTCCGGGTACTCGCCGCCCTCGTCCTCGACCTTGCGCATGGGGAGGGTGACGCTGACGGCGCGTCCGGCGTTGAAGACCAGGAAGAGCTCGTCCTCGTCGGGTGCCTTGAGGACGTGCGAGTCGTCGGCGGGTGCCTGGACGGCCTGGGGCTGCGGCGCGGGCGAGGGGGCATCCGGCTGGCCGCCGCCGTTCGTGTCCTTATCCTTGTTCTTGTCCGTTGCCTGCGGGGCAGCGGTGGTTGCGGGCGTGGCCGCCGGGCCTGCGGCTGGGGGCTCCTCGGCGGGGGCGATGGATATGCGGCTGATGCGGGGCTGTGGCCTGCGCCTGAGCAGCCTATCCGAGAGAGGAATGGCGGCGATGGCGGCGGCGGTGAGGAGGAGCAGTCCGACGAGTCCGCGGCGGCCCAGGCAGAGGGCGTCGCCCTGGCCGCGCCAGGCGGGGAGCGAGAAGGCGGAGCCGAGGGCGAGGGCGAGCGTCCAGCCGACGCCCTTGGTGAGTGGGTCGGAGAGGAGCATGGCGGCCAGCAGGACGGCGAGGGCGAGGGCCGAGCCGAGGTGGAGCCGCAGCGCGTCCTCCTCGTCGGAGGGGAGCAGGCGCAGGCTACTGCCGAGGGCGGCGAGGAGGAGAAGGGCGAAGGCGAGGGTGGCGGGGAAGCCGAGGGTGGCGAGGAGGATGCCCCAGCCGGACTGGGTGTCGGTGGGGATGTCGTTGAGCTGCGGCTTGGGGAGCGGGGCGAAGCGCAGCTCCTCGTCGAGCCCGTAGGCCTTGCCGATGGCCTTCTGGTAGTTGCCGGAGCCGACGCCGTGGAGGGGGTTCCTGACGGCGGTCCTGACGGCGGCGATGAGGTCGTAGTGCGACGTCCGGAGCTCATGGGCGGCGGGCGAGTGGTCGTCGGCCAGGATGGGCTCGTAGGAGTTGAAGAGGACGGCGGCGTCGGGCTGGTAGTCGTAGCCCTTGAGGGGCGAGGCGGTGGCCCGCCAGACGTCCAGGACACCGAGCGAGGGCGCCTGCCAGGCGACGAGGCCGGCGAGGAGGATGGCCAGGACGACGGTGGCGACGGAGGAGCGGGAGCAGGCGGCGGCGCCGACGGTCAGCGCGGCGGCGGCGAGGAGGGCGAGCGGCGCGCTAGGGAGGAGCAGCAGGGCCACGCCCGTGACGGCGGCGACGGCGAGCTCGGGGAGCCAGCGGATGAGTCCGGAGAGTCGCGCCGTGAGTCCGAGCCACTGGGGTGTCGTCCAGGCCAGGGTGGCGGCCAGGTAGACGGCGAGGGCGGTCGGGCTGCGGAACAGGCCGGTCATGGCGGCGCCGATGCCCCAGGGCAGCTCGATGACGTCGCGTGGGGCCAGGGCGAGGTAGGCGCCGGAGTGGGCGAGCTGGATGGCGGCGGTGGCGAGGTTGAGCACCAGCCCGGCCGTCACGGCGGCCAGCGTCGTGCGGGGCATGGTGCGCGTCATGAAGGAGAAGAGCGCCACGCCGCCGACCAGGAGCATGGCGGTCTGGGCCACCTCAAGGGCGCCGCCCAGGCCCGTCCCCGACGCGATGTTGGCGGCCGCGGAGGCCAGCACGGGCAGGAGGCACAGCAGCGGCAGGCGCAGGCGGCCTCCACGGATGGCCGTGTGGAGGCCGGCCACGGCGAACGCCGCCAGGAACGCGATGTCCGAGACGGCGAGCTTGGAGAGGAGTCCGGAGGCGGGGCACTGAGCGGGGATGGGGAGCCTGACCTGGTTGGCCATGAGGGCGAGCAGGACTCCGCAGGCGGCCTTGAGCCAGGTCGGGGTGTCGGGGCGGAGCTGGGGGTGGGGAGGCGTCTCGCCGGGCGGCGGCGCGACGGGCGAGAGCGGGGTGGGGGCGCTGGCGGGTGGGGTGCTGGCGGCAGGTGTGGTCTGGGGCTTCTCGGACATGGCGATGGCTATCTGCGGCAAGGGGTTCGTGGGTGCGCTGGTCTCCCCGGCGGGGAGTGCCATAATATAGAACGGACAACGGCAAGATGAAATGGGCGCACGGCGATTTTTTCCCCGCCTTTTTCTGGCGCGCGCGATTTTGGGTGCGCGGAGGACTGGCGAAAGGCGGAAGTACCACTATATTATTAGTCATATGAAAAGGAATTTTTGAAGCGGCAGCGAGGACGCGGCGGGTGACATGCCGTCCGTGCCTCGCGCCGCATAGGAAAAAGTCATAGCCAGTCCACGTTAAAGGAGAAACAGCCATGGATCTGAAGGGAAGCAAGACAGCCGAGAATCTGGCCTACGCCTTTGCCGGCGAGTCCCAGGCTCGCAACAAGTACCAGTATTTCGCCAGCGTCGCCCGCAAGGAGGGCTACGAGCAGATCGCCGCCATCTTCGAGGAGACGTCCGCCAACGAGAAGGAGCACGCGAAGCTGTGGTTCAAGCACCTGAAGGGCATCGGCACCACCGTCGAGAACCTGCAGGCCGCCGCCGCCGGCGAGCACGAGGAGTGGACGGAGATGTACGCCCGCTTCGCCGAGGTCGCCGAGGAGGAGGGCTTCAAGGCCATCGCCCAGCAGATGCGCAACGTCGCCGCCATCGAGAAGCGCCATGAGGAGCGCTACCTCAAGCTGCTCGCGAACATCAAGGAGGGCACCGTCTACGCCAAGGCGACCAAGACCATCTGGATCTGCCGCAACTGCGGCCATGTCGTCGTCAGCGAGACGGCTCCCGAGGTCTGCCCGACCTGCTTCCATCCGAAGGCCTACTTCGAGATGCTCTCCGAGAACTTCTGAGGCGTCCCGGCTCGTTCGGAACGCGACCCCTGCCGTGCCCTCGCAGGCGCGGCGGGGGCATGGGGCCTCCCTCCCAGACGCGCGGGGGGGCCCCTCCTTTTTCTGTGTGCGGTGATGGCGTCGGCAGGTCAGTCAGGGACGAGGAGAGAGGATGGGACAAGAGATGGAGCGAAGGCAGCTCAAGGAGCGAGTGTCCTTCTGGCAGCAGTTTCTGCAGGAGGGCGTGTGGATGCTGGAGCCTGAGCGGCTGAGGCCGATGCGTCGTCTGCTGGTGCAGGCGCTGAAGGTGCTGGTGACGGCGGGACGCGGCTATGTCCATGACGGCTGCGGCGTCCAGGCGTCGGCGCTGACGTACATCACGCTGGTGTCGCTGGTGCCGATGCTGGCGATCATGTTCTCGTTCTCGAAGGGGATAGGCTTTCAGAGCCATCTGTTCGACGCGGTGGGGATTGAGCGCGTCGAGCAGGTCGCCGGCGAGGTGTCGTACCGTGTGAAGGAGGTGGTTGCGGGGGTGCAGCCGGGCATGGTCTCGGAGCTTCCCGAGTCGATGCAGCGGGTGGTGCTCCAGATCTTCACCTATGTCGAGAACACGAATTTCGCGGCGATGGGTGTGGTGGGCACGGTAATGCTGTTCGTGAGCGTGGTGCTTTCCATCGCGAAGCTGGAGAGGTGCTTCAACCTGATCTGGGGCGTGGACCGTCCGCGTCCGCTGCTGAAGAAGTTCGCGGAGTATCTGGTGGTGCTGCTGGTGGCGCCGCTGCTGTTCCTGCTGGTGGGCAGCGTGAACTCGCTGCTGATGAGCGAGTCGGTGATGGGTGTGGTGCGCGAGTACGCGGGGCCGGTGGCGGGTCTGATGGTGTGGTTCGCGAAGCTGGTGATGCTGTGCCTGCTGTTTATGTTCTTCGCGTTCTTCTACATGTTCATGCCGCACACGCGGGTGAAGGCGGGTGCGGCGCTGCTGTCGGGGGCGGTGACGGGGCTGCTGTGGTTCGCTGTGCTGCTGGCGTATCTGAAGCTGCAGATTGGCCTGTCGAACTTCAACACCATCTACGGGACCTTCGCGGCGCTGCCGTTCTTCCTGGCGGTGCTGTACGCGAACTGGTGCATCGTGCTGGCCGGCGGCGAGCTGAGCTACGCCCTGCAGTATCACCGCTTCCTGCGCGTCGACAAGCACGAGAGGCCGATGCCGGCCGGCGCCTGCATGCTGCTGGGGCAGTTGGCCATGTACGAGGCGTGCCGCGCCTACGCGACGCCGGGGGAGGGCAGCTGGGCGCCCGAGCGCTACGCCATCCGCCACGCCATCCCCCTGCGCCAGATGCAGCACGCCGTCCTGACCCTGGTGCAGGCGCGTCTGCTGGTCAAGCTGGACGTCGGCGAGGACGAGGACCGCTTTGTGCCGGGTTGTCCCTCGGAGTCCATCACGCCGGCGACCGTCGAGCAGGTCTTCCGCGACATCCACTCCGCCGATGGGCGCCAGTACTTCTCGCTGCTGCCGCCACGGCTGGCCGAGGCGCTCCGCGGGTGTGTGGCCGGCTTCGACGGCGACCTGTCCAGGCTGCGCTTCACCGACTACATCGAGTCGGAGGGCGCGGACCCGCGGCCGGATGCGGAGGCCCGGGCATGAGGAGGCTGACCTTGCTGGCCTGCCTGCTGGGCGCCTGTCTGCTGGGCGCCGAGCCGCTGCGCGTGTTCGTGAGCATCGTGCCGCAGCTGGAGTGCGTCCGCCGTCTGGCGGGCGACTGGGTGGAGGCGGAGGCGCTGGTGCCTCCGGGGGCGAGCCCCGAGACGTATGCGCCGGGGCCGCGCCAGATGTCCGCCCTGGGCCGCGCGCGGCTGCTCGTCCTCATCGGCGCGCCCTTCGAGCGCTCCCTCGTGCGCAAGGTGCGCGGCGCCTTCCCCGGCGTCGAGCTCCTGGACGCGACGCCCGGCATGGCGTTCCGCGTCATGCAGGCCGACGAGGCCAGCGCCCATGCCCACCACCATGAGGAGGAGGAGGACGACGACGGAGACGAGGACGGCCACGGCGAGGAGGGCGGGGGCCACGAGGAGGAGGGGCATCATGTGTGCCACGGCCACGGCGAGGGCGATCATGACCCGCACGTCTGGCTGAGCCCGCTGAACATGGTTGTCCATGCGCGGCATGTCGCGATGGCGCTTGGGCGCCTGCTGCCGTCGCGCGCCGCCGCCATCGGCGAACGGCTGGCGGCCTACTGCGCCGAGCTGGAGGCGCTTGACGCGGAGCTCCGGAGGAGCCTGGCCGCCCGTCCCGTCCGCGACGTGGTGGTCTTCCATCCCGCGTTCGGGTATCTGCTGGAGCGCTGTGGCCTGCGCCAGCGCGTCATCGAGCTGGGCGGACGCGAGCCGACGGGGCGCCATCTGGGGACGGTCATCCGCTGGGCGCGCCGCCGCCGCGTGGACTGCATCTACGTTCAGCCGCAGTTCAGCGTGTCGTCGGCGTCCGTCATCGCGGCGGAGATAGGCGGGAAGGTCATGGTGCTGGACCCGATGCCGCATCCGTATCTCGAGGGCATGAGGCGGCTTGCCCATCAGCTGCTGAGGTAGAGCCGTGTCCCTCTTCTCCCTCTGGCGGCGGAATTGACGCAAAAAATCACGTTTTGTCATTGTTGCGACGGTATTTTCCGCTTATATTATGCGCCAGTCGGCGCCGGGAGGCCATGCGGTTCCCGGGGAGCGCCGTTTGAGCCCGCAGCCAACAACGTCAGGGAACGTGCATGGAAGAGAAGATACTGGTCCTGGACTTCGGCAGTCAGTACAGCCAACTGATTGCCCGCCGCATTCGTGAGTGCCATGTTTACAGCAAGGTGGTGCCGTACACGATCACGGCGGAGCAGGTTGCGGCCGAGCAGCCGCAGGGCGTCATCTTCAGCGGCGGGCCGTGCAGTGTGTACGAGGCGGGCTCGCCGAAGGTCGACGTGGGGATACTGGAGCTGGGGATACCGGTTCTGGGCATCTGCTACGGGATGCAGCTGCTGGTCCACAGCCTGGGCGGCAAGGTCATCCCCGGCACGGCCCGCGAGTTCGGCCATGCGAAGCTGCACCTTCTGAGCAAGACGGGGCTGTTCGCCGGGCTCCAGGACGAGCTGAACGTGTGGATGAGCCACGGCGACAAGGTCTCCGAGGTGCCCGCCGGCACCCAGCTCCTGGCCGACACCGCCAACACCGAGTACGCCGCCATCAAGATACAGGGCCGTGAGCTCTACGGCATCCAGTTCCATCCCGAGGTCGTCCACACCGAGTGTGGCCTCGACATCCTCCGCAACTTCTGCCATGGCGTCTGCGGCTGCGCCGGCACCTGGACGATGGAGTCCTTCATCGAGCAGGCGACCGCCGACATCCGCCGACAGGTCGGCGGCGAGCGCGTCATCCTCGGACTGTCCGGCGGCGTGGACTCCTCCGTCGCCGCCGCCCTCATCCACCGCGCCATCGGCGAGCAGCTCACCTGCATCTTCGTCGACAACGGGCTGCTCCGTAAGAACGAGGCGGCCAGCGTCCAGAGGCTGTTCGGCGACGCCTTCCAGATGAACCTGGTCACCATCGACGCCAGCGACCGCTTCCTCAGCCGCCTCGCCGGCGTCGAGGACCCCGAGACCAAGCGCAAGATCATCGGCGGCGAATTCATCAACGTCTTCTCGGACGCGCTGCGCAGCGTCGGCGACGCCCAGTTCCTGGCCCAGGGCACGACGTACCCGGACGTCATCGAGAGCATCTCCATCAACGGCAACCCGTCCGCCGTCATCAAGAGCCACCACAATGTGGGCGGCCTGCCGGAGGACCTCAAGTTCAAGCTGCTGGAGCCGCTGAAGTGCCTCTTCAAGGACGAGGTGCGCGAGGTGGGGCGCCAGCTCGGCCTGCCGGAGCACGTCATCCGCCGCCAGCCCTTCCCCGGCCCCGGCCTGGGCGTGCGCCATCTGGGCGCCGTCACCCGCGAGACGCTGGACATCCTCCGCGAGGCGGACGCCATCATGGTCGAGGAGGTCAAGGCCGCCGGCATGTACTACCGTGTCTGGCAGACGTTCGCCATCTTCATCCCCATGCGCACCGTCGGCGTCATGGGCGACCAGCGCACCTACGACTACATCATCGCCCTCCGAGCCGTCGAGAGCCAGGACGGCATGACCGCCGACTGGGTCGACATCCCCCATGACCTCATGCAGCGCATCTCCAGCCGCATCGTCAACGAGGTCAAGGGCGTCAACCGCGTCGTCTACGACGTCACCAGCAAGCCGCCATCCACCATCGAGTGGGAGTGAGTCCCAGACAGGCGGACGGCCCCGGATGGCCGACCCCACGCGGCGGCGCCGCCCACACCCGGGCGACGCCGCCGTCCGCTGTCCGGGACAGGGCACCCTGGCCTTGAAAAGGGCCGCTCCGCGACTTATATTGCCAACGGCTGACAAGGCGGGTGGGCGAGTCCACCCGGCACCACGGACGACACCGAACCAGGGAGAGCGTATGACGAGCATTTGGAGCAAGAGGGGCCTGTGCCTGTGCTGCGGGCTGCTGCTGGGAGGCCACGCGCTGGCCGTGCCCATGCTGACGACGGACACCATCTGGGACTTCTGCGGGGAGACGCTCGGCCATGGCAGCGTCTCCTGCGAGGTCGCCCCCGCGCCCGACAGCGACAGGGGACTGAGCAGCCTCCGCCTCGTCTTCCGCAAGGACGCCCGGGCGAACGACTGGCTGGATGTTGTCCGGACGACGGGGATGCCCCTCGACTGGCGTGGCGAACAGACCCTCGAGCTGGATGTCCGCACCGAGCAGCCGGACACCTTCCTGTGGGTGAAGGTGATGTCCTCGAGCGGCGTCGTCGTGCTGGAGAAGCGCCTCCAGCAGGACGACGGGAAGGCCCTCGCGCCTAACCGCTGGCACCACCTCTCCCTGCCGCTGCCCAAGGACGACTCGCTCAAGGCCAGCGTCAGCCACCTGAGCTTCTACATCCCCATGGACGGACAGGCCCTCCCCGTCGGCAGGCCCCTCACCGTCCATGTCGGGCGCGTGAAGTCGGCCGAGTTCCGCCGTGTGCCCTGGCCGCCCCGGCGCGGCCAGCTCCGGCAGAGCTTCCGCCCCGTCTGGAGCGGACGCCTGGACGCGGACGCTCCCTGGCTCATGGTCGGCCCACCCAACAACCAGAGCTCCCAGATGGCCGCCATCCGAGACGACGCCATCGAATTCGTCGCCGACCGTGACGGCTGGAACGAGTTCGCCTGGTCAGACCATCGGCGGCTCTGCCTCGCACCGAACACCACCTACCGTCTGGACTTCGACTACGAGGTCATCCAGGGGCTGGCCGGACGCGCGAAGACGTTCTACAGCCTCATCCGCTGCCGCGAGGCCATCCTCAAGGATGTCGGCTGGCAGTACTGGCAGGGCGGAAGAGGCTCCTCCGGACACCGCGCCGCCCTCTTCACCACCCTCGACGGCGACGACTACCGCATCATCTTCGGCATCCGCGACCGGGGAGGCATCCGCATCCGCAACATCCGCGTCAGCGAAGTGACCGGAAACTGACAGGAATGGAGGCAAGGACAGACATGAACCGATTGACGACGAAGATGATGACGGGCGTCCTGCTGGCCGCGTCGGCGCTGCTCGCCGCCGCCCCCGTCGAGGAGGACGTCTACCTCACCGGCGCCTGGGGAGCCGGTCGCTCCGACGCATCCGCCAGACTCTACCGCCAGGCCGGCTTCACCATGGCCCCCAGCGGCGACTTCAGACGCTTCCCGCTCGCCGACTACCGCTACATCGACGGCGTCTCCGGACAGCCGCCCCGGGAGGCCGCCAGACCCTTCGAGACCGCCGACGGCAAGCTCCTGGAGTCCGTCGGGCTCTTCACGCACGTGAACTTCAGCGCCCCCAGCGTCGAGGCCTGGTGGCGCACCCATGTCGCCAGGCTCATGGAGGGCAAGAGAAAGCACGCTCACCGCGTCGCGTTCTGGAAGGTCCACAACGAGTTCGGGTACCACAGCGGCGAGCTGTTCGACTACAGCGAGGGCTCCATCGCCAGGTACCGCGAGTGGCTGAGGCGACGCTATGGCTCCATCGAAAAGCTCAACCTGGGCTGGCGCACCCGGCTCGCCTCGTTCGAGGTCGTCGAGCCGCCGCGCCGCGACCTGCTCGCCAACCTCCCCAACTGGCTCGACTGGCGTCGCTTCACCGCCTGGAACTTCGCCCGCTACTTCCGCGAGACCGGAGACCTCATCCGCAGGACCGTCCCCGACGCCAAGGTCTCCGACAACTTCTACATGACTAGCGGCCTCGACGGCTGGGACCTCTTCGAGCTCGCCAGGCAGACTGACTATCTCGCCATGGACATCTACGCCATCGGACGCTGGGACAGCCTCATCGGCAACATCGACGTCGCCCGCTCGGCCGCACATGCCTGGCGCAAGCCCTTCCTGATGATGGAGTACCACGCCGGCCCCAACCACTGGATCACACAGGTCTTCGCCTGGCAGCTCTACACCGAGGCCCTCATCGCCCTCGGACGCGAGAGCCGCGCCCTCCAGTGGTACATGTGGGCCCCCGGACGTACCGGACGCGAGGAGGGCATCCACGGCATCCTCTCCCCCTCCGACCAGCCCACCGAGCGCATGACCGCCGTCACCCATGTCTCCGAATTCACCCGCCGGCTCGCCCCGCTGCTCAACCGCGCCAAGACACGGCCCGTCGTCGGCGTCGTCCGCTCCAATGACTCCCAGTACCTCCAGCGCGCCCACGGACGCAACGTCTGGCAGTTCATCGAGGATGACATGCGTCTCGGACGGCTCCTCGACCTCGCCGGCATCCCCTATGTCCTCATCGACGCCGAACAGCTCACCGAGACGGATCTTGCCCCTTTCCGAGCGCTCGTCCTCTCCGGCGTGCCGGTCGTCTCCGACGCCGCCCTGGACACCATCAGGCGCTTCGCCCGTGACGGCA
The DNA here is from genome assembly GCA_945827525.1 of uncultured Lentisphaeria bacterium. Taxonomy (GTDB): domain Bacteria; phylum Verrucomicrobiota; class Lentisphaeria; order Oligosphaerales; family Oligosphaeraceae; genus CAAGGB01. The sequence continues at coordinate 12,781 of CALZPA010000032.1, forward strand.
GGGCCGTCGTCGTCCATCCGTCCGCCGCCGAGCGCGACGGCTTCGGGCATCCCCGCCGGAACCGCGTCCATCCCTTCGAGCCGCTGACCAGGCCCGCCGCCGCCACGCCGCACCGCCGCCACGCCGTCCGTGGTGGCCTGACGCCGGTCGCGGGGCTGCCCGCCGACCAGTTCGCCTTCCAGGAGACCGATGGCGTCCGCCGCGCATTCTGCGCCTGGGACATGTATCGGCTGCCGCTCAAGGACGAGGCGACGCTCGTCGCCTGCGCCGACCAGTACGCCGCGCTGCTGCGCGAGGTCGCCGGCGTCGTCCCCGAGGTGACGGTGCAGGCCACCGGGCTCGGACGGCGCGACCTCGACGCCAGGCTGCTCCACGCGGACGGCCTGCGGCTGCTCTTCCTGACGAAGCTGTCGCCCGCGGACGCCGAGGCGACGGTCTCCATCCCCTACGGAGGCGGTCCGCGCCTCGGCTGGCTCCTGGCGCCTGACCGCTCCGCCCTCGTCCGCTGCGAGGGCACTGTCCGCGACGGGCGGCTCCACTTCACGCTGCCGCTGACGCGGGAGACCGCCCTCAGCGGCGGTGTGCTGCTGGTTGGCCAGTGGCAGCCGCTCGTCGACGTCACCACCGCGAGCGGCCAGGAGACGTTCCGCCCGGGCGAGCGCGCCGAGCTGCTCGTCGGCGTGGCGAATCTGGGCGCGGAGCCGGTCTCCGGGCGCGTGGCGCTGACGCTGCCGGACGGCTGGCGCGCCGAGCCGGCCCAAGGCGAGACCTTCGCGGACGTCCAGCCAGGCGTCCGCGCCGTCGTCCGGTACCGCCTGTCGGTGCCGGAGGGCGTGGACGAGGACTTCTTCGGGTACCGGTACCCGGTGGAGGCCCACGCCGAGTTCACGGCGGGCGCCAGCGGACGGCTGTCGGCGCGGCTGCTGCCGTTCGTCAAGTCGACGTTGGATGTCCGTGTCTCGTATCGGGGTGAGCTGCTGAACCCCTGGCAGGAGCTGACGCCGCCCGTGCTGCGCTGGGGCTGGGACTCCGAGGTCATCACGCCGCCGCCCACGCCGCTCGCCGTGCGCGGCGACACGGCGGCTACCCTGCTGCTCGACGCGCACCGGGCTCTCGTCGGCAGACCCCTCGCGCTGAGCGTCGTCCATGAGGACGGCACGCCCGGCGCGGTGCGCTGCGCGGCGGGCGTTCAGCCCGTGGTCGCGCCCGAGCTGCCGGTCGTGTTCGACCTGCCCAGGCCAGGCGCCTACCGCCTGACCTGCACCGTCGGCGACGTCACCAAGACCGTCACCGTCAAGGCGGCCGCCGGCGAGGAGACGGCCCGACGCGCCATGGAGACGGCCGCCGCCTCGCTGCGGCCAGGCGAACGCCTGCTCGGCGTGGCGGCGCGCCGCCGCTCCGCCGGCACCGTCGTCCAGGTCACTCTCGACCGCCCTCTCGGGGAGAGCGCCTCGCTCTGGCGCCTTGACGGCACGGCACGACGCCAGGTTCCCTTCCTGGCGGGCGGCGAGAGCCTGCAGCTGAACGCGGATGTCGCCGCCGACGGCGTCACGCTCTATGCGCTCTCCGAGGCTCCCGGGGCGCAGAGCGCCCCCGCGCGCGTCACCGCCGCCGAACTCTCGCCCGGACGGCTGCAGATCACGGGCGACAGCTACCGCGTCGTCCTCGACACGCAGTTCGGCTGGGTCGAGCGCCTCGACATCCGCGAGGGCGACGCCTGGCGCCCGTTCCTGACCGAGCGCACCGGCCCCGTCATCCGACGCACGGACGGCCGCGACGCCGGCCCCGAGACCTCCACGGGCGTCACGCTGCTGACCAGCGCCTTCTCGCCCGTCGGCGGAACCCTCGAATTCGAGCGCCCCCTCGATGACGGCGCCGTCTCCGTCCGCGAGTCCTGGCAGTTCGAGCCGAACCACATCCGCATCGACGTGCGCATGCGCAACTCCGGGCGGACGCCGCTGCGCTACCGCGCGCTCGGCTATGACCTCGGTGCCAATGGCGAGACGGCTCCCCGCTGGCGCGTCCTGGACGCCGAGGGGCGGACGCTGCGCGCCGGCGAGCTGCCCGAGCCGGCGACGGCCAGCGGCGGCGAGACGCTGGTCCTCACGTCGCCCGGCGGCGCCTCCATGGCCGTCACGCGCCGCCGCTGCGCCCAGAACAAGAAATGGGCGAGCCTCCCGACCTCCGTCTCCCACTCGTCCGGACGGACGCAGCTCTCGCTCGTCCGAGGCATGGCCGTCGACCCCGCCGACTTCATCCTCGCCGAGTTCGACTGGTGGTTCTCCGCCGCCGGCGAGCCGGCCATCGGCGACCCGGGCGCCACCCCCGCCGTCCGACCCTGACGGTTCCCGCCGCCCCCCCTCCCCACGCCCCATGGGGGGGACGGGCGGCGGCTCTGGTCTGGCCGAACACAAAACTAACAATCGGCTCACGCGCCTCCCACACTTGCAGGCTAGAGTATGCACAGTGACGCGAGACAGAGAGTAACCACACAGGCTGGCAGACGCCAGCGCGGGGACATTCCATGAGCGTGAAAATCGAGACCAGAAAGCTGAACTTCTTCTACGGGGCCCATCAGGCGCTGTTTGACAACGACCTCGCCATCGAGTCCGGCAAGATCACGGCCATCATCGGGCCGTCTGGCTGCGGCAAGTCCACCCACCTGCGCATCTACAACCGCATCTTCGAGATGTACCGCGGACAGCGCACCACCGGCGAGGTCCTCCTCGACGGACAGAACATCCTCGACCCACACGTCGACGTCCTCGAGCTCCGCCGACGCGTCGGCATGATCTTCCAGAAGCCGACTCCCTTCCCCATGAGCGTCTTCGACAACGTCGCCTATCCCCTCCGGCTCCACTTCAAGGTGGGACGGCGCGAACTCGCCGAGCGCGTCGAGCAGGCCTTGCGCGGCGCCTCCCTCTGGGACGACGTCAAGGACAAGCTCCACACCAGCGGCCTCGCGCTCTCCGGCGGTCAGCAGCAGCGACTCTGCATCGCACGCGCCATCGCCGCCGAACCCGAAGTCCTCCTCATGGACGAGCCCACCAGCGCCATCGACCCCGTCGCCACCCTCCGCATCGAGGAACTCATGGCCTCCCTCAGAGGACGCTACACCATCGTCATCGTCACCCACAACATGCAGCAGGCCGCACGCATCAGCGACGTCACCGCCTTCTTCTACAAGGGACACATCGTCGAGGTCGACGAAACCAAGAAAATCTTCACCAACCCGTCGTGCAAGCAGACCGAGGACTATATCACAGGGAGGTTCTCCTGACATGGAAGTGCATCTGAACAAGGCCATCGAGCAGTTGGGCAACATGCTGGCGCAGGTCGCCTCCAAGGCGGAGGGCGCCGTGCTCGGCGCCGTCTCCGCCGCCGCCCACGCCTCCGTCAAGTCCGCCCGAGACATCATCGCCGGAGACCGCGCCATCGACGAGGCCGAGGTCGCCATCGAGGAGGAGTGCCTCAAGATCCTCGCCCTCCACCAGCCCGTCGCCTCCGACCTCCGCCGAGTCATCACCGTCCTCAAGGTCAACGGCGAGATCGAGCGCGTCGGCGACCTCGCCGTCAACATCGCCGAGCGAGTCGAGGACATCGCCGCGCATCAGGCCCAGGCCACACGACCCCTCGACTTCGCCGTGATGGTCGACAAGGCCTGCCTCATGCTCCGACACGCCCTCGACGCCCTCGCCTACGGCGACGCCAACCTCGCCGAGAGCGTCATCGACAGCGACGAGGAGGTCGACCAGCTCCACCGCGACATGTACAGCCAGGTCCGGCAGGCCATGCTCGACTGTCCCGAGCTCGCCTCCTACTACCTCAACGGACTCACCATCTCGCGCTGCCTCGAGCGCATCGCCGACATCGCCACCAACATCGCCGAGGACGTCGTCTACATGGAGAGCGGACGCATCGTTCGCCATCTGCACGAGGGAGAGAAGCATGTCCACTGAACGCATCCTGATCGTCGAGGACGAGCCGGCCATCCGCGAACTCATCCGCCTCGCCCTGGAGGAGGCCGGCTACACCGCCATCGAGGAGGCCGCCGACGGCGAGCGCGGGCTCTGGCTGGCCACCACCTCCCATCCCGACCTCATCCTCCTTGACCTCATGCTGCCAGGCATCGACGGCCTCGGCGTCTGCCGCAAGCTCAAGGCACAGGAGGAGACCCGCCGCATCCCCATCATCATGCTCACCGCCAAGAGCGAGGAGACCGACATCGTCCTCGGTCTCGAGATGGGCGCCTGCGACTACGTCACCAAGCCCTTCAGCCGACGCATCCTCATCGCCCGCATCCGCGCGCATCTGCGCCATATCGGAGAGGAGGCCGAGGCCGAGGAGCTCCGCCACGCCGGCGTCGTCCTCAACCTCACCCAGCACACCGCCAGGCTCGACGGAAAGGAACTCGAGCTCACCAGCGGCGAGTACGACCTCCTCCGGATGTTCGTCGCCCACCCCGGAAGGGTCTACACCCGACAGCAGATCATCCGCCAGACCAAGGGCGAGGGATACCCCGTCACTGAGCGCGCCGTCGACGTCCAGATGGTCAACCTGCGACGCAAGCTCGGCCCCTGGGGCGCCGAGAACATCGAGACCATCCGCGGCGTCGGATACCGGCTCAGACTGGAGGCTTGACCACCATGAAACGACGTGACCTTGTGCTCTTCGGGCTCCCAGCCCTCATCCTCACCCTCGCCATCCTCCTCGCCTGCGGACTCTATCTCCAGGTCGAGCGCTTCAAGGGCACCTACCTCGCGGAGGTCCGGGCCAACATCGCCCAGGAGGCGAGGCTCGTCATCGCCGCCATCACCCCCATGCTCGAGGCCGGAAACACCGCCCAGGCCGCACGGTTCTGCGGCACCTTCCACGAGGACACCCTCCGGGTCACCCTCATCGGCGAGGACGGAAAGGTCACCGCCGACTCACAGGAGGACTCCGACTCGCTCGGCAACCACCAGACCCGGGAGGAAGTCCAGGCCGCCCTCGCCGGACAGCCCGCCAGCGCCGTCCGCTACAGCGAGACCCTCCACCGCTGGATGATGTACCACGCCACCGCCTTCACCGCCGGCGGCAAGCGCTATGTCCTCCGAACCGCCGTCTCCACCGACGACGTCAGCAGACTCCTCCGGATCTTCCGGCTCAACCTCCTCTGCGCACTCGTCCTCGGAGCCGCCCTCGCCCTCGCCCTCTGCGTCTACATCGTCCGCAAGGTCCGCCGACCGCTCATCGACCTCCAGGCCAGCGTCGGCGACATCGCCGCCGGAAAGCTCGACACACCCATCGACATCCCCGCCGACGGCATCGTCCATGACCTCGCGCTCGGCGTCGCCGAGATGGCCGAGCAGCTCAAGCGACAGCTCGCCGACATGACCGCCCAGCGCAACGAGCGCGAACTCCTCTTCGAGACCATGAACGAGGGGGTCCTCCTCTTCGCCTCCGACGGCGCCCTCATCCGCTGCAACCGCGCCGCCGCCAGGCTCTTCGGACTCCGCAGCGACGACTCCGCCTCCTTCCGACTCTCGCGCTGCCCCATCCCCGAGCTCGCCGACGCCGCCCTCGGCACGCTCGCCTCCGGCAAGGGCTTCGAGCGCGAATTCACCTCCACGCAAGAGCAGGGCGCCCGCTCGTTCTTCGTCAAGGCACAGCTCCTCCCCCGCCAGGACTCCCAGCACCTCCTCATGACCGTCACCGACCTCACCGGACTCCGACGGCTCGAGTCCTTCCGCAGCGACTTCATCGCCAACGTCTCCCACGAGATCAAGACCCCGCTCACCTGCATCGTCGGAGCCGTCGAGGCGCTCGAGGACGGCGCCGGCCCGCAGCAGCAGACACGACTGCTCGCCATGCTCAAGATGCAGTCCAGCCGCCTCAACAGCCTCGTCGCCGACATCCTCACCCTCTCGCAGCTCGAGCGCGAGCAGGCCGACCCCGAGCGCGAGACCGAGGACGTCGCCCTCGATGGCGTCCTCGCCAACGCCAGAAACCTCTGCCTCGCCCGCGCCGAGGGCGCCCACATGGCCCTCGACATCACCCACTCCGAACCCCTCCACCTGAACGGCTCCGCCGCACAGCTCGAACAGGCCCTCGTCAACCTAATCGAGAACGCCGTCCGCTACAGCGAGGGCACACGCATCGGCCTCTCACTCGCCCGACAGGGCAACGACGCCATCCTCGCCGTCACCGACGACGGCGTCGGCATCGCCCACGAACACCAGGAGCGCATCTTCGAGCGCTTCTACCGCCCCGACAAGTCCCGCAGCCGGGCCCTCGGCGGAACCGGCCTCGGACTGGCCATCGTCAAGCACATCGCCCAGCTCCACCACGGACGCGCCGAGCTCGAGAGCGAACCCGGAAAGGGCTGCGTCTTCCGACTCGTCCTCCCACTCGCCTGAAAACACCCACGCCCATCAGGCCCAGGAGACCACAGACAGCCCTGGAATGACCTTGTCAAAGGCGCATTCCAGGGCTAAATTATAGGTTTCGCCTGCAACAGGGCGCGAACCATCGCCGCCCCAGACAAGCAACGTCCCATCATAACGCAGAAGACATCCATGAAACAGCTCAACATCGGCCTCATCGGCTTCGGCACCGTCGGCGCCGGAGTCGTCCAGTGCCTCCAGGACAACGCGGATCTCATCGCCAGCCGTGCCGGCTTCCTCCCCGTCATCACCCGCATCGCCGACCTGGACATCACCACCGACCGCGGCGTCGCCGTGCGGCCCGGCGTCCTCACCACCCAGGCGCAGGACATCCTGGACGACCCCGACATCAGCATCGTCATCGAGCTGGTCGGCGGACTCACCATCGCCAGAAAGTTCATCCTCGCTGCCCTGAACGCCGGCAAGTCCGTCGTCACCGCGAACAAGGCCCTGCTGGCCCACCACGGCCCCGAACTCTTCGAGGCCGCCGAGCGCAACGGCGTCTCCATCTGGTTTGAGGCCAGCGTCGGTGGCGGCATCCCCTGCATCAAGGCCCTCCGCGAGGGACTCGTCGCCAACCACATCACCGAAATCCTCGGCATCCTCAACGGAACCTGCAACTACATCCTCACCCGCATGGAGCGCGAGAAGGCCAACTTCGCCGATGTCCTCGCCGCCGCGCAGCAGGCCGGCTACGCCGAGGCCAACCCCTCCCTCGACGTCGATGGCTTCGACACCGCACACAAGTGCGCCATCCTCGCCTCCCTCGCCTTCGGACACTGGTTCTCCGCCGACGACGTCACCACCGGAGGCATCACCGCCGTCACCACCCAGGACATCGACACCGCAGCCTCCCTCGGCTACCGCATCAAGCTCCTCGCCGTCATCAAGGAGGCCGACGGCAAGGTCCAGCTCGCCGTCCAGCCCGCACTCGTCCCCGCCGACTCCCTCCTCGGAAACGTCAGCGACGTCTTCAACGCCGTCTGGATCAAGGGCGACACCGTCGGCAACACCATGTACTACGGACGCGGCGCCGGACGACAGGCCACCGCCTCCGCCGTCGTCGCCGACATCATCGACTGCGGACGAAACCTCCTCGCCGGCTGCCCCCGCCGACTCCTCCCCTACGCCGCGTTCGATGGCTACGCCACCCTCATGACCCCAGAGGAGATCGTCGCCCGCCACTACGTCCGCATCCAGGTCCTCGACCAGCCCGGCACCCTCTCCTGCGTCTCCGGCGTCTTCGCCAAGCACGGCATCAACATCGCCGCAGCCCAGCAGAAGGAGAGCGGACAGCCCGAGGCCTCCATGATCATCCTCACCCACAAGGCGCGCCAGTCCGCCATCAACGCCGCGCTCGCCGAAATCGAGAACCTCCACGAGTGCTGCGGCAAGCCAGTCCTCTTCCGCATCGAGGACGTCGACTGACAGACAGGCGGACTCCCGCCGCCGCCGGGCGGGGCAGGGCAGGGCGCCTGGCCCGCCCTCAGCCCCGCTCCGGCCAGCGGTAGACGCTCACCCGACGGTCAGACAGCGCCGCCGGACTCAGCACACCCGCCGGCGACAGGCAGACGATGCGGCAGTCCGGACGGCACCGCCCCAGCAGCTCCGCGCTCACCAGACCCGCCGTCGGCTCCGGCCCGTCGGCCGTCAGCGGCACCTGGACGCACAGGATGGCACAGCGCTCCGACAGCCTCTCCAGCGGCAGATAGGTCAGGCTGCCAGCCCCCGACAGCCCGCAGCCGCCCATGCCGTTGCCCCACTGCTGCTGGAACACATCGTCCAGCGCCTCCAGGTCGGCGCGGCACCGCGCCGGGTCGCAGTACACCACCTCGTGCCCGCAGGCCGCAAAATGCTCGCCCAGCTCCTGCCCCAGGCGCCCGGCCCCCACCAGGCCGACCAGCCCCGTGGCCGGCAGCCCCAGCGAGGACAGATAGCTCTCAAGTCGCTTGTCCATGTCCCTGTCGTCTTCCGTGTCTCCGTCCTCCTAGACGGCCAGAGCCGTCCCGGACATCTTTCTTGTGCCTTTGGCGCCGGCGGTGACCGGCGCACAGGCGCATACTATAAACGGCCATCCCGCATTTTCACCCCAGACCGACATGCACCAGACCCTCGACTATCCCGCCCGGCAGCTTCCTGTGGCCGCAACCGTCGACATCTGCGTGGTGGGCGGCTCCTGCACCGGCGTCTTCGCCGCGCTCCGCGCGGCGCGTCCCGGCGTCCGCGTCGCCGTCGTCGAGGCACAGAACCGCTTTGGCGGCACCGCCACCGCCTCGCAGGTCTGCTACTGGCACGACTTCCGCGACTGGGAACGGCGCGAGTTCATCATCGGCGGCTACACCCAGGAGGTCACCCGACGTCTCCTGCGCCGCGGCCAGGCACAGCTTTCGCCCACGCCCTCACAGGCCTGGTATGTCCGCCTCAACACCGAGGAGCTCGCCATCGAGCTCGACGAGCTCGTCTCCCAGGCCGGCGTCATCCCCTTCCTCCATTCGCGCATGGTCGACGCCCTCACCGACGGACAGGGCCATGTCACCGCCGTCGTCATCGCCGACCAGTCCGGACTCCGAGCCATCCGCGCCGACGTCTTCATCGACGCCTCCGGCGACGCCGTCCTCTGCCGCCATGCCGGCGCCGCCGTCCGACTCCATGACCCCCTCCAGCCTCCGACCGCCTGCGCCAAATTCTCCGACTGGCCCGAGGACGACCCCCATCTCGGCGAGCTCATCCACCGGAACGCCGAACGCCTCAGACTCCCCGAGGGCTTCGTCTGGGGTACCTGGACTCCCGCCCACCATACCTATATGCTCGCCGCCACCAAAGTCCCACACGCCAATCTCGCCGACCCCGACACCCTCACCCACGCCGAAATCGAGACCCGACGACAGCTCCGGGCCTATCAGGACCTCCTCGAGCAGAGCGGACGCCGACGCCCCGTCCTCGAGGCGCTCCCCTCGCTCATCGGCATCCGCGAGACCTGGCACATCGAGGCCCTCCACCGCGTCACCACCCAGGAGCTCCTCGCCGGACAGCCCTTCGACGACTGCGCGGGACGCGGTACCTACCGCATCGACATCCACGCTCAGGACCGCGCCGGAACACGCT
>CALZPA010000033.1 GCA_945827525.1 uncultured Lentisphaeria bacterium
TTGGGTTCAATCAAGCATGCTTCAATGTAAACGAATTAAATCAATTAAGTACTAGGATGTGTCCGTCATCAGGGAGTAAGGAGGTCTTGTCCCGGGCGTATGGGAGGGTGCTATTCGAGGAAGGCGTTGTCGATGAGCCGGGTGTTTCCGAAGTAGGCGGCGCAGGCGATGAGTGCGGGCTGGTCGATGGTGTCGATTGGGCGGATGGTGGCCTGCGCGACGACCTCGACATAGTCGATGCGTCCCTGTCCCTGCTCGATGGAGGAGCGCAGGATGTCCTTGAGGGTGGCGGCGCTGCGGCAGCCGTCGCGGTAGGCCTTCTCGGCGGCGAAGATGCCTCTGGAGATGGCGAGCGCGCGCTGGTGCTCGTCGGGTGAGAGGTATTTGTTTCTGGAGGAGCGCGCGAGTCCGTCGGGCTCACGGACGAGGGGTGCGAGGATGATGTCGATGGGGACATTGAGGTCACGCACCATGCGTCGGATGATGAGTGCCTGCTGGGCGTCCTTCTTGCCGAAGACGGCGACGTCTGCGCGGGTGATGTTGAAGAGCTTGAGGCAGACGGTGCAGACGCCTCGGAAGTGGATGGGCCTGGAGAGTCCGCAGAGCGCCTGTGAGAGGGAGTCCTCGGAGACCCAGGTGGAGAAGTCCGGCGCGTACATGGTGGCGGGTTCGGGATAGAAGACGGCGTCGACGCCTCGTGAGCGGAGGAGAGCCTCGTCGTGATCGAAGTCTCTGGGGTATTTGTCGAGATCCTCGTTGGGTCCGAACTGGGTGGGGTTGACGAAGATGGAGACGACGACGTGCTGGGCGTGCTGCCTGGCGATGTCGACGAGTGAGAGGTGTCCGTCATGGAGGTAGCCCATGGTGGGGACGATGGCGATGGTCTCGTTGCGGTGGCGCCAGGCGTCGGCGAGCTGGCGAGTTTCCTCGATGGTTCTGAGTATCTGCATGGGAGGTGGCTCTAGTGCGTTTGGCTTTTTTGGGGGTTGTGTGTGTGGGGGTCAGCGGTAGTTTTCGGGACCTGGGAAGGAGCCGTCCTGGATTTGGTCGATGTAGGCCTTGAAGGCGTCCCGCATGGTGTCGGCGAGGTTGGCGAAGCGCTTGGCGTGCCTGGGCAGGAAGCCGGTGGAGAGTCCGAGGATGTCGGGAGTGACCTGGATTTGGCCGTCGGTGTGTGGGCCGGCGCCGATGCCGATGGTGGGGATGTCGAGGGAGGCGGTGATCTGGCGGGAGAGTTCGGCGGGGATGCCCTCGAGGACGACGGCGAAGGCGCCGGCCTCCTGGATGGCGTGGGCGTCGTCGAGGAGCTGCCTGGCCTCGTCGTCGGACTTGCCGTGGAGGCGGTATCCGCCGTCGCGGAGGACGGACTGTGGGAGGAGTCCGATATGGGCGAAGACGGGGATGCCGGCGTCGACGAGTCGTCGGATGGTGGGGTTCATGAGCCGTCCGCCCTCGAGCTTGACGGCATCGGCGCCGGTCTCCTTGAGGTATCGTCCGGCGTTGGCGAGCGCCTGTTCGGGCGAGAGCTGGTAGGACATGAAGGGCATGTCCCCGACGACCATGGCGTGGGGTGCGCCGCGTCTGACGGCGGCGGTGAGCATGAGGGACTCCTCAAGGGTGACGGGGATGGTGTTGTCGTAGCCGAGGACGGTGTTTCCGGCGGAGTCTCCGACGAGGAGGAGCATGATGCCGGCCTCGTCGGCGATGGCGGCGGTGAGCGCGTCGTAGGCGGTGGCGGTGGGGATTTTTCGGCCCTGCGCCTTCATCTTGGCGAGGTCTCGGACGGTGACGCGCTTGCGGGGCTGGTCGGCTCCGCCGTTGTCGAGGACATGATAGGCCATGGTGTGGGGTCTCCTTTATGTTTGGGGTAAGCTGTATGTGTGTGGGGGGGCTGGTCAGGGTCTGAGGTGATGCTGCTCGATGAGCCGCTGGGCGTTTCGGCTGCCCTTGGCGGCGGCGGAGGCGAGCCAGCGGTAGGCCATGCGGGCGTCGGTGGGCGTGCCGACGCCGTTGAGGTAGCAGAGCGCGAGCCGCTCCATGGCGTCGGTGTCGTTCTGTTCGGCGGCCTTGAGGTAGCAGGTGAAGGCGGCGGCGGTGTCCCTGGGGAGGGCTTTGCCCTCCTCGTGGAGCAGTCCGAGTCTGACGAGGGCGGGGGGGAAGTTCTGAGCGGCGGCGGCCTTGAGGAATTCGACGGCCCGTTCCGTCGACTTCTCGACGCCGAGTCCCAGGAGGTGGAGCTGTGCGAGTCGGTACTGCGCGACGAAGTCCCGTTCGTCGGCGGCCTTTCGGTAGAGTTCGACGGCCTTGCGGATGTCTCTGGAGGTTCCACGTCCTTCGAGGTGGCAGTCACCGAGTGCGGCGAGGGCGGCGGGGTAGTTGGCCTGTGCGGCCTGGCGGTACCAGTTGAAGGCGATGTCGGCGTTCTTGGCGGTACCCATGCCGATGGCGTAGCAGTAGGCGAGCTTGCACTGCGCCTCGGGGTCTCCGGTCTGGGCGGCGATGGTGAGCCAGCTGAACATCTCGTCGTAGTCGGCCTCGGTGAAGCGTCCCCGCTGGTAGCAGTCGGCGAGATGGAGCTGTGCGCGGACATCGCCGAGCTGCGAGGCTTTGAGGAGGAGCTGGAAGGGCTCGTCGGGCGCGGTGGGTTCGCCGAAGCCGTTGATGAGGAGGAGCGCGGCCTTTCTGAGGCAGACGGGGTCTCCGTTCTCGCCGAGGATGCGGAGGTACTTGAGCGCCTGGAGGTAGTCGCCCTTCTCCTCGGCGACGGCTGCGACCTTGGTCATGGCCTCGGGGACTCTGGCCTCGGCGGCGCGGTTGTACCAGTCGAGGGCGAGCTGTGCGTTCTGCCTGGTGCCGACGCCGCCGTCGTAGCAGATGGCGACGTTGTACATGCCCTGCGGGTTCTTGCTCTTGGCGGCGGCGAGGAAGAGCTCGAAGGCCTTTTCGGGGTCCTTCTTGACGTCGCCGGCGCCGTCGAAGTAGAATTTGCCGAGTGCGACCTGTGCGTTGGGGTTTCCGGCCTTGGCGAGTCGCTTGAGGTTGTCGACGGAGCGCGTGTCGGCCTGGTCGCTGGGTTTGCCCTGTCTGACCTTGGCGTTTTCGCTGACGGGCGTCTCGGGCTTGTAGACGGTGACCTGGGGGCGCTGTCCGACCCACCATTTGTGGATGGTGCTGAAGGGCCAGTAGGCGCAGCCGGAGAGGAGTGTGGCGGCGGCGAGCGCGGAGGCCAGTGCGAGTGGTCTGGTTCTGTTCATGGTGTGGGCTGCGAGGCTAGTGCTGTTCGGGTTGGGGGTAGGCTCGTCCGCCGAAGATGGCGGAGCCGACGCGGACGATGGTGGCGCCCTCGGCGAGGGCGATCTCGAAGTCATGCGACATGCCCATGGAGAGTTCAGGCAGTCTGAGTCCGAGGCGTTGCTGGAGCTGGTCGCGGAGGGTGCGCAGGGAGGCGAAGAGGCGGTGCAGGTCGCGTTCGGAGGCGTCGGCTGGGGCGACGGTCATCAGTCCGACGGGAGTGGCTGGCCCCTTGAGGGCGCCTCCGGCGAGGAGGGCCTCGGCCTGTTCGGGCCGGACGCCGAATTTGGAGGCCTCGCCGGAGACATTGACTTCGACCAGGAATGGGGTGGCTTTGTTCTCCTCGGCGGCGATGCGCTGGAGGCGTCCGAGGAGTTCGGGGGAGTCGATGGAGTGGATGCAGGCGGCGTGGCGGACGGCGAGTCGCACCTTGTTGGCCTGGAGGTGTCCGATGAGATGCCATTCGATGTCGTCTGGGAGCAGGGGTGTCTTCTCGGCGAGCTCCTGGGGGCGGTTTTCGCCGAAGGCGCGGAGTCCGGCGTCGTGCGCCAGGCGGATGTCGGCGACGGGGAAGGTCTTGGAGACGGCGAGGAGGCGCGCGCTGTCGAGGGGGCGTCCGGCGCGTTCGAGGGCGCGGCGGATGCGTTCCTGGACCTGGAGGATGCTGGAGGCGATGTCGGTCATGGTCGTGTGTGGCTTCAGTCGGCGAAGGTGTCGGTTGTGGGTGTTGTGTTCCCTTGAAATAATGGTGACAAAATATATATTCAAACGTCAGAAAGGCGAACCTGCGGTGCCCCAAAGTGGCGGGTTCGGAGAGTTCGGCATTAGGTGAGCGGCGGCAGCGAGCGGGAGGAGGAGCGGAGTCATGGAGCAGGAGCGGCGTGGGGACGGTTTGGCGGGCGGATGGCTGTCGCGTCCCGAGGGTGAGGTGCGGCGTCAGGATGAGTCGAGTGGCCCGAACGCGGTTCGGGGGCTGTCGCGGAGCCGTGAGGAGACGCTGGCGGCGTGGGTGGGTCCGGAGCGCCGTGCGGCGGTGTTTGCGGGTTTGCGTCCGCTTCATGACGATGTGTCGTCACTGGTTGACCGTGCGCTGTCCGGTGTGGATGCGGGTGACGCGCTGATGCTGAGCCGTCTGGAGGCGGGGTGGAGCCAGCTGTTCGACCGCTCGATAGCGGAGCAGTGCCGTCCGTTGAGCGTGAAGGGTGGGCATCTGAAGATTGAGGTTGGGAATTCGACGTATCTGTATGTGTTTGAGAGGCAGCACAAGGGGCTCTTTCTGCGTCATGTGTCGGAGTTTTCTGGCGGCAGGCTGAAGAGCGTCGAGTTTGTGCCTCGCGGCGTTCGTCGCTGGGGGCGCTGAGTCGGGACGTGTGCGCGCGTCTGGCTGGCCGGAGGCGGGCGGAGAGCCTGGTGTCCGGCTGGCGGTGGAAGAAGAAGAGAGAGAGCCAATAGAGGGTCTGAGTGTGGCTGTGATGATGAGAGAGCTGTTGCTTCGGGTGTCTGCTGGTGTCGTGCTGGTGTGCGCGCTGTGTGTCTGTGGCGCGACGAACGAGGAGATCCTGTCCCGTGTGCCGTCGTTTCCCCCGTTCGGGAACCGCGAGCGTCTGCTGAACGCACGTGTGGTCGAGCTGGTGTCTAAGTACCACTTCTCGCCGAAGCAGCTGACGCCGGAGCTGTCGCGGCAGTGGTATCAGGAGTACTTCCGGCGTCTGGATCCGCAGCGTCAGTTCTTTCTGGCGAGTGACCTGGACGACTTCCGCTCGTATGAGAATGTGCTCTGCGACCGCCGGAACATCACGATCCGCCTGGAGTTTCTGCGGAAGGTGTATCTGCGGATGCTGAGCCGTGTGCGGCAGTACGCGGTGTACTCGATAGGCTGCCTGGATCGTCCGCTGGACTTCAGCGTGCGGGAGTCGGTGAATTTCGACCGCAAGGAGTCGCCGTGGTGCAGGACGGAGGAGGAGCTGGAGGAGCGGTGGCGTCTTCAGGTGAAGAACCAGCTGCTGATTGAGCGTCTGGACGAGGAGCGACAGGCGGAGAAGGCGGCCAAGGGGGAGCCATCGCCGGCGTTTCGGCGTCCGCCGGTGAAGGAGCGTCTGTCGCGTCAGTATGCGCAGGCGTATGAGCGTCGTCTGGACGCGACGGCGCTGGAGATACTGGAGGGCTTTCTGTCGTCGTTCACGCTGATGTTCGATCCGCACACGGTGTACATGGCGCCGGACTCGAAGGAGGACTTTGACATTGGGCTGCGGCTGTCGCTGCAGGGCATTGGGGCGACGCTGACGATGAAGGACTCGTACTGCGAGGTGGTGTCGCTGGTGCCTGGCGGCCCGGCGGACCGCGAGGGCACGCTGAAGGAGGGGGACCGGATTGTGGAGGTGTGCCAGGACGGCGGCGAGCCGGTCAACGTGGTGGACATGCCGCTGAGCAGCATCGTGCGCCAGATACGCGGCGAGAAGGGGACGGTCGTCATCCTCACCATCCTCGACTCCAGCACGGGGGAGACGAAGCACATCCGGCTGGTGCGCGACGAGATCAAGCTGCAGGACGCGGAGGCGTCCTCGGAGACGCGCGAGCTGGAGCTTCCCGATGGCGGCAAGGCTCGGGTGCTGCTCGTCTATCTGCCGTCGTTCTACGCGGACTTCGCGAGCCGGAGCAAGGGCGACGCCAACTACAAGAGCTCGAGCCGTGATGTGCGTCGTCTGCTGGAGGAGGCGATGTCGCGTGGGCCGGTGGACGGCGTGGTGCTGGACTTCCGCGGCAATGGCGGCGGCAGCCTGGACGACGCGGTGGCGCTGGCCGGCCTGTTCTTCGAGCAGGGGCCGGTGGTCCAGATCAAGAAGTCGACGGGCGAGATACAGCGGCTGCAGGATCCCGACCCCAAGTGCGTCTACGGCGGGCCGCTGTTCGTCATGGTCGACATGAACAGCGCCTCCGCCTCGGAGATTGTCGCCGCGGCGCTTCAGGACATGCGCCGCGCCGTCGTCATCGGCACGCGGACGACCCACGGCAAGGGAACGGTCCAGAGCGCGCTCGACCTGGATCGCATCCTGCAGTGGCGGAAGCGCGACGAGCCGCTGGGCTCCGTCAAGCTGACGATGGCCAAGTTCTACCGCATCAACGGCGCCTCGACGCAGCTAAAGGGCGTCCAGGCCGACATTGTGCTGCCGTCGTACCAGGAGAGCCTGGAGATGGGAGAGGCGAAGCTGCCCTTCGCGCTGCCGTGGGACACCATCGGCACCTCGCGGTATGCGCTCTTCCCCGGCTTCGACGGCATCCTGCCCCTCCTGCGCGAGCAGGCCGCCCGTGACAGCGCCGCCATGCCCGACTTCCAGGAGTACCTCAAGGACATCCGTGACTTCGCCGAGCTCCAGAGGCAGAAGGACATCCCCCTCCACTACGAGGAGCGCAAGGCGTTCCGCCAGCGCAGCGAGGAGATCACCAAGAAGATCCGCCAGCTCACCACCCAGCGCAAGAAGGCCAGGGAGAAGGGACGCCGCCAGAAGACCAGCGAGGAGCTCGAGGACGAGAAGAACGCCAAGGACGTCATCATGGACGAGGCTCTGCGCCTCATGCGGCTGCTCCTCGCCGGCGGCCAGGCGCAGGCGACGCCGTGAGGTGGGCTGTGATGGGAGCGCCGCCGCTTCACGTCTTGCGTGATGGCGACGGTTGTCGGGATGCGTTGTCCTGATGTCGCCGAGGCTTCCGGCAGTGTGCAGGGCCCGGCTGTCCGAGAAGGGCGGCCGGGCCTTGCCATGTGCCGCGCGAGCCGGCATGCCGGTGGCCGGTCATGATGCGCGAAGCGGCCCGGCTGTCCGAGAAGGGCGGCCGGGCCGTTGTCGTGTCGAGAGTCTCGCGTGTGCGGGCGTCTGCGGGGCGGACTACTTGGTGATCCACATCTTGCCGTCGTTGGCGTCGTCCTTGTTGGCGGGGATGGTCTCCTTGCGTCGGAGCTCGATGTGTCCGTCGGCGAAGCAGATGTTGGCGCTGTTGCCGTTGTGGTGCCAGGTTCCGGTTCCGTAGACGATGCCGGCGCGGTCTCCGGCGGAGCCGCCTGGCCACCAGTTCTGTCCGGTGACGCGGTCGACGTCGAAGAGTCCCATGAGGGTGGACGGCTCCTTGATTTCGGCGGTGGAGCGTTTGGCGTAGCCGGTGGTGTTGATGCCGAAGCCGTGGTAGTCCTGGACCTTGTTGAAGGTGTGCTTGGCGCTGGGGCAGCGGAATTCGGGGACGAGGGTGCTGTTGGGGATGTGTCCCCAGTCGGTCGCCTTGGTGCCTCTGCTGGAGGCGTAGAGGACGTCCTGCCATTTGATGAGCCCGTTGCTGGACTCGGCGTTGCCGGAGGCGGCGGGGACCTTGCTCTCGTTGTCGTCAATGTACATGGCCATGTAGAGTCCGAGCTGCTTGATGGTGTTGGTGCAGGAGATGGTTCGTGCCTTCTCGCGGGCCTTGGAGAGGGCGGGCAGCAGCATGGCCGCCAGTATCGCGATGATGGCGATGACGACGAGAAGCTCGATGAGCGTGAAGCGGAGGAGACGGAGGGCGAGGCGGGCGTGGGTTTTCATGTGGGGGTGCGCTGGCTTGGTGGAGTCGCTGTCCTTTGGGGCTGGGGGATGCCTGGCGGAGACCCGGCGGGAGTGTTGGGCTGGCCTAGTGGGCGGTCGTGCGTATATTATACCAAAAACGCGCGAGGAAAACAAGGGCTGACGAGAAAAAAGCAGACTCCCCGTCCACGGAAGGTGGTCGGGGAGTCTGTGTGTGGGGCTGCGCCGGCAGCCAGGTCAGCCGGTCAGTCCGCTGTGTGTGTCGCGGGAGGGGAGCTTACTTGTTGACGACGAAGCGGGTGTCTCCCTTCTCGAAGTAGTCGGCCATCTGCTCGCCGGCGCGCTTGGCGGCGTTGAAGTTGGCCTCCTTGGTGTTGGCGCCGAGGTGTGGGAGCATGACGTCGGCGATGTCGGCGACGCTCTTGTCGCCGGGCTCGTCGGCGGCGTAGACGTCGTTGCCGAAGAGGAGGTGCTTCTCGGCCTTGGCGGCGCGGAGGTCATCCTCGTTGATGATGCCGGCGCGGGCGCAGTTGATGATCATGGCGCCGGGCTTGCAGAGGTCGAAGAGGGCCTTGTTGAACATGCCGCGGGTCTTGTCGTTCTCGGGGAGGTGGAGGGTGATGATGTCGGACTGGGCGAAGAGCTCCTCCAGGGAGACGAAGGTGACGCCGAAGGCGGCGGCCTGCTCGGGGGTGACGAAGGGGTCGTAGCCGAGGAGCTTCATCTCGAAGCCGGCGCTGCGGCGGGCGACGAGCTGTCCGATGTGGCCGAGACCGACGATGCCGAGGGTCTTGCCGGTGATTTCGCGTCCGAGGAACTTCTTCTTCTCCCAGCCGCCGGCGCGGGTGCTGTTGTCGGCGGGGACGACGAAGCGGTAGGCGGCGAGGGCGATGGCGAAGACCTCCTCGGCGACGCCGTTGGAGTTGGCGCCGGGGGTGTTCATGACGTCGACGTTCCTGGAGCGGGCGTACTTGGTGTCGATGGTGTTGACGCCGGCGCCGGCGCGGATGACGGTCTTGAGGCTGGGGAGCAGGTCGATGATTTCGGGGGTGACCTTCTCGCTGCGGACGATCATGCCCTCGCAGTCGCTGTGGGCCTTGACGAGGTCAAGCATCGGGGTGTCGGAGTCCTGGACGACGGTGTAGCCCTTGTTGACCAGATAGTCCTTGGCGACCTTGTCCAGCTTCGTCGGAATCAGAACCTTCTTCATGCAAGTCAATCCTTTCTCGGTTTCCTGGGCGCGTGACGTCCGCTCGGCCAAGCCGTGCGTGTCAACGCCATGCACATGGGAATAATATAGCCTCTGAGCCTGCTTCTGCAAAGGTGCGCACGTCCTCCGCCCCCCCATCCGGGTGCGGAGGGAGGCGGAGGACGGAGGCGGACGCATGGTGTGTGGGGGAGGGCCTAGAGCTCGTCGTTGTCGCTGTCCTCGACGAGGTCGATGTCCTCGGGCGGGAGGATGTCGTCGTCGTCGATGGGTGCGGCGGGCGCGTCGCTCTGCTGGGCGGCTCCGGCGCGTGTCTGCCGCTGCGGGAGTCGCTCCTGGATTTTGGCGACGATGCGGTCGGCGAGGGCGGTGTCCTGGTCGATGGCCTTCTTGGTCTGCTCGCGTCCCTGTCCGATCTGGATGTCCTCGAAGGAGAACCAGGAGCCTCGCTTCTCGATGAGCTTCATGTCGAGGGCGACGTCGAGGATGGAGCCGGCGCGCGAGATGCCCTCGTCGTACATGATGTCGAATTCGCATTCCTTGAAGGGTGGCGCGAGCTTGTTCTTGACGACCTTGACCTTGACCCGGCTGCCCATGGCGGCGCCTTCGGGGGCCTTGATGGTGGCGATGCGTCGGATGTCGAGGCGGAGGGAGGCGTAGAATTTGAGTGCGCGTCCGCCGGCGGTGGTTTCGGGCGAGCCGAACATGACGCCGATCTTCTCGCGGATCTGGTTGGTGAAGATGACGCAGGCGTTGCTCTTGTTGATGATGCCGGTGAGCTTGCGGAGGGCCTTGGACATGAGCCGTGCCTGGAGTCCGACCTGGCTGTCGCCCATCTGGCCCTCGATTTCGGCCCGTGGGACGAGGGCGGCGACGGAGTCGAGGACGAGGACGTCGATGGCGTTGGAGCGGATGAGCTGCTCGGCGATGTCGAGGGCGTCCTCGCCGCAGTCGGGCTGGGAGATGAGGAGCTTGTCGGTGTCGACGCCGATGATCTGGGCGTAGTTGGGGTCGAGGGCGTGTTCGGTGTCGATGATGGCGCAGGTTCCGCCGGCCTTCTGGGCATTGGCGATGACGTGGAGGCAGACGGTGGTCTTGCCGGAGGCCTCGGGGCCGTAGATTTCGATGATGCGTCCGCGGGGGAAGCCGCCGACGCCGACGGCGATGTCGAGGGCGAGGGCGCCGGTGCTGATGACGGGGACGGCCTCGGCCTGCTTCTCGCCGATGATCATGATGGAGCCCTTGCCGAATTCCTTCTCGATCTGGGCGAGGGCGAGTCTGAGGCTTTTCTCCTTGGCTTCCGCGGTGTTCGCGGGTGTCTGGTCTTTGGCGGCCATGGTGAATCTCCTTTGCTTTGGTTGGTTGGGGGGACAGTGTGGAAAGGAAATGGTGCGGCTGTGGGACAAGATAGCGCGTGCGGTGGCGGTGTCAATGCGCCGTGCCGCGCAATCATGCGGATGACCGCCGATTCCTGTCGGCGGTCAGGTGGTCATGGCTCCAGCCGGAGGAGTCCCCGGATGAGGAGCTGGATGCAGGCGGCGGCGGAGCGCTGGCGGATGGTCTGGCGGCTGCCGTGGAGGTGGAGGGTGGTGACGTGGCGCCACCCTGGGGCAAAGGCGCCGACGACGACGGTGCCGACGGGCTTCTCGGGGGTTCCGCCGCCGGGGCCGGCGATGCCGGAGACGGCGACGCCGGCGTCAGCGCCCCAGCGGTCGTGGAGGCCGTCGAGCATCTGGTGGACGGTGGGCTCGGAGACGGCGCCGTGCTGGCGGAGCGTCTGGTCGGCGACGCCGAGGAGGCGCTCCTTCCAGGCGTTGGCGTAGGTGACGGTGGCGCCGAGGAACCATTCGGAGGAGCCGGGGACGTCGGTGAGCCTGGCGGCGATGAGGCCTCCGGTGCAGGACTCGGCGGTGGCCATGGCGAGGCCGCGTTCGGCGAGGAGGCGTCCGAGGTAGGCGGCGGCCGAGGCGCAGCCGTCGGGGAGGAGCCGCGGGCCGAGGAGCCGTGCGGCGGCGTCGCGGAGCTTCGGGAGGAGTCCGTCGCGGTCGTCGTGGCGGTCGGTGCGCGCGAGTCGGAGGACGATGGCGTCGGGCTTGATGCAGGTGGCGAGGCGGATGCGCCCGTCGGCGCCGTCGGTCTGGCGGATGGCCTGTCGGACGAGGGCCTCGGCCTGCGACTCGGGGAGGCAGCAGGCCCTGAGCTCCAGGGTGGGGGTTGGGCGCGCGCCGTCGAGGCGTGTCAGGAGGGGGACGAGGGACTGCTCGGCCATGGGGAGGCACTCCCGGGGCGGTCCGGGGAGGAGGGCGAAGAGGGTTCGGGGTGTGCGGAGGGCGAGTCCGGGCGCGGTGCCGTTGGGGTTGGGGAGGACGTCGGCGCCCTCGGGGACGAGGGACTGCGTGTCCAGCGCGTCGGGGGGGAGCCGGTCGGCGCGGTCGCCGAGATGGTCGAGGATGGCCTGGCGGACGGCGGGGGAGGGCTGGAGGGCGCGTCCGAGGAATTCGGCGGTGACGGGGCGGGTGAGGTCATCCGAGGTGGGGCCGAGTCCGCCGACGAGGATGACGGCGGACTCGGGCTCGCCGTCGCGGGCGTGGCCGTCGCCGTGGGCGGCGTGGCGGAGGGCGCGGAGGATGGCGTCGTGGTCGTCGGGGACGCACTGCTCGTCGGCGACGGCGAGTCCGTGGCGTTCGAGGAGCTGTCCGAGGTCGGCGAGGTTGGTGTTGGTGGTGTCGCCTCGGAGGAGCTCGTCTCCGACGCAGATGACGTGGATGGTGGCGGTGGTGGGTGTCATGGGCGTGGTGGTGCGGTCTCGGCTGTCGGTCAGCGTTCGGCGATGGCGTGGGCGACGGCGAGGTGGCGCTCGTGGGAGATGGAGATGTGGATGGTGGCGATGCCGAGGCGGTCGGCGGTTTTCCTGGCGGCGCCGTGGAGGGTGAGGACGGGTCGTCCGGCGGGGTCGTTGAGGACTTCGGCGTCGGTCATGGCGCAGTGTTCGCCGATGCCGGTTCCGAGGGCCTTGGCGACGGCCTCCTTGACGGCCCATCGTCCGGCGAGGTAGGCGTCTCTGGCGGCGGGCGCGTGGGGTGCGGCCTCGAGTTCGGCGGGGGTGCAGACGCGTTGGAGGAAGGCGTCGCCGTGTCTCCGGACGACGGCGGCGAGGCGGTCGATGTCGACGATGTCGATGCCGGTGGCGATGATCATGGCGTGGTCACTTGGCCTCGCGGTCCTGGATCCAGACGCGCGCCTTCTCGAGGTACTGGCGCTGCTTGTCCTCGTCGGTCATCTCGGCGAGGAATTTCTGGAAGAGGGCGAAGAAGAGCTTCTGGAAGATGAAGAGCTGGGTCATGCGCTCCTCGAAGATGGCGGCGGGCTCCATGGCCTCGCCCTCGGGGATCTTGAGTCCCTTGAAGGCGAAGTCGTCGGCGTCGAGGGTGCAGGCCCACTCCTCGTTGTCGCGGGCGAAGACGAGCTTGGCGCGCTTGAGCTTCTTGCCGACGAGGAGTGAGGCCTTGGCCTCGGCGGCGTGGGTTGGGAGTCCCTTGCGGATGGTGGTCTCGTAGGCGCCGGGGCCCTCGGCGACGAGGGTGAGCGGGCCGTCGATGAGGAAGCCGAAGTCGCCGAGCTTGGAGGGCGGCAGCTCGCCGTGGTGCTCCTCCTGGTACTGCCAGAGCCAGGTGAGGAAGTTCTGCCCGAGGGTTCCGGAGGGTTCGGCGGCGGTCTGCTCGGGGGAGAGGACGCAGGCGGGGACGGCGGTGGGGTCGAGCTCGAAGAGGGTGGCGCAGGCGTTTTCGGGGGTGAGGGGGATGGGCTCGAAGCCGATGGCCTTGGCGAAGAAGCCGAGGAAGAGGTCGAGCTGGTGCTGGGAGACGGCGGTGGTGTAGAGG
Source organism: uncultured Lentisphaeria bacterium (assembly GCA_945827525.1). GTDB lineage: Bacteria > Verrucomicrobiota > Lentisphaeria > Oligosphaerales > Oligosphaeraceae > CAAGGB01. The sequence goes on from CALZPA010000033.1 coordinate 12,924, forward strand.
AGGCTCTCGTTGGGGTCGATGGCGAAGTAGATGCCGGAGACCTGGACGGGCATGTTCATGAGCATCTCGTTCCGCGCCTCCTCCTTGATCTTCCGGCGCTCCTTGGCGCCGAGGTGGTCGGTGTCCTTCTCGGCCATGCGGGCCAGCTCGCGCATCCGGCACTCGGCGGTGAGGAGGGAGGCGGGTATCTTGCGCTCGGCCTGGCGGAGGCAGAGGTGGTAGTAGCCGGCGATGCGGCAGGTGTTCTCGGCGATGGCGCAGTCGAGGAGGTGGCGGGGCGAGACCCAGCCCCAGGCGGGCTCCTCGAACACCTGGTCCAGCGCGGAGGCGGCGCCCGCCGCGAAGCGCTCCAGCGCGTCCTCCGGCAGCGGCTCGGGCAGGTGGCAGATGCGGAACGACATGGGTCCCTTGTCAAATGGCATGGCGATGACTCCTCGACGTGATGGGCTGGCTGGAACACAGGCGGAACACCGGTCGCCGACGGCCTGCGGGCCGCGATGGCTACGGCGCATAAACAATAGCGCATATCAGCGGAATATCAACAAAACAACATAGATTTTTTCGCCAGTCGCGGAGAAATGTGCGCATCTGTTGATAAACTGCCGCTCCCCGCTGGAATTTTCTGGAATTTCAGCTATTTTTCCTTTGTGCCCGCCGGGGCTCCCCGCAGGGGGGGCGTCGGCTCAAGGAACAGTCATGAAGATCGCGAGCAAATAGAAGAAGAGGAGACGAGTCAAGATGGCAGGCGGCAAGGACGGCGTGAGGGAGCTGATGGTCAGTGGCGTTCATGTGAGCAATCCGGTGCTGGTCCAGGCGCTGGGGGTGTGCTCGGCGCTGGCGGTGACGCGGCAGGTGGGGAGCGCGCTGGTGATGGGTGTGTCGCTGATGCTGGTGACGGGCCTGAGCAGCATGCTGGTGTCGCTGCTGCGGGACACGATACCGCCCCGGGTGCGGCTGATGGTGCAGATGATGGTGATCTCGGTGTTCGTCATCGTGATGCACCTGTTCCTGGACGCGCACTTCTACGAGACGAGCCGCGCGTTCGGGCCGTACTTCGACCTGATCATCACGAACTGCATTGTGCTGGGCCGGACGGAGGGGTACGCGCTGCGTCATCCGGCGTGGCCGTCGCTGGTGGACGGCGTGGCGAACGGCGCGGGGTACGCGCTGGTGCTGGTGGTGGTGGCGTTGCTCCGGGAGGGTCTGGGCGAGGGGGCGCTGCTGGGCTGGCGCTGGGCTCCGGCGGGGTATGTGCCGTCGCTGTTCATGCTGAGCGCGCCGGGGGCGTTCCTGACGCTGGGCGCGCTCATCTGGCTGGTGAAGGGACTGGGCGGGCGCCGTGCGGCGTCCGCGTCCTGAGCGTCGTCGACGGGGAGGGCGAAGGCCGATGGCGGCGGAGGAGGCGAGAGCGCGGTTTGGGTGGCTGGGCGACGTCTGGCGGGCGGTTCGCCGCGCGGTGGCGTTCGGCGGCCGGCTGGCGTTCAACCGGGTGACGCTGCTGCTGGCGGCGGTGGCGGCGTGCGTGGATCTGTGGTGGGAGACGCGCGGGGTTCCGGAGGCGCTGCGGACGCGGGTGGAGTCGGCGCTGTCGGGGCCGTCGTGTCCGGTGAGCGTCGGGTCACTGCGTGCGGGGTTGCTGCGCGGGGTGGTCTGCCATGAGGTGCGGGTGTCAGCGGAGACGCCGGCGGGGCGGGTGGAGGCGCGTCTGGGGACGGTGGCGCTGGCTCCGGACTGGACGGAGCTGCTGCGCGGTCGTGTCCGCGTGTCGGGCGTGGTGTGCACGGGCGTGGAGGCCGTCCTGGAGGGTGCGCCGGAGCTGTCGCTGACGCGGGCGACGGCGACGCTGCGCCTGGATGGCGGGGGGCGGCTGACGGCCTCGGTGTCGGGTGCGGTCGGCGGCGTGGCGCTGTCGTGCGAGGCGTCGTTCGCGGACGGCGGCGCGTGGGTGACGGAGCGGCTGTCGGGGCGTGGTCTCGGGCGGTCGGGCGCGTCGGGCGACTGGCGCGCGTCGGTGTCGGCGCTGTCCCGTCGGTACGGGGAGCTGTTTCCGGCGGGTGGCGGCTCGTCGGTACGGGTTTCGGTGTGCGGGCGGCTGTCGTCGCCGGAGGAGCTGTCGGTGACGGGTCACGTGGCGCTGCGGGAGGTTCCGGTGGCGGGGCTGGGGCTGCTGAATGGCCATGGGCGCTTTGCGGGCGGCTGGGAGTGCCTGGAGCTGACGGGGCTGCGTCTGATGACGGCGGAGGCCGACGAGCTGCACGGGCGTGTCTGGCTGTATGGGGCGAGCGGCGAGGCGGCGGCGGAGTTTGGTGGCCGGGTGGGCGGCGCGCTGCTGCGCCGGCTGGCGTCGGGGGAGGCGTCGTCGTTGCCGGAGTGGCTGTTGCCGCGCGAGGTGCCGTTCGAGGGGCGTCTGGAGCGGAGCCGTCTGGAGCGTGGCGGGCTGCGCGGGCGTCTGGTGTGTGGCCTTCCGGTGGGTCACTATGGCGCGCTGGGGCGTGTCCGGGGCGAGGTGTCGCTGTCGCTGTCGGGTGATGAGCTGTCGGTGTCGGTGTCGGGCGAGCGGCTGTCGTCGGGCGGGGGGCGGCTGTCCTCGTCGGGTCGGGTGTGGCTGTCGGACGGTCGGATGGAGGGGCGCGCCGAGGCGTCGGTCCGTCTGGCGGGTCTGCTGGAGCAGGCGGGGGTGGAGGTGCCGTCCAAGGTTCTGCTGGTCTCGGACGGTCTGTGCCGCCTGTCGGTGGACTGGTCGGGCGCGCTGGGCGCCTGGCGCGGCGTGTCGGCCACGGGGTGGGTGAGCCAGTCCGGCGGGCGTCTGCTGGGGATGCCGTGCGGGGAGGTTCGTGTGCCGTTCGCGCTGGAGGGTGGTGTGCTGCGGGTGGACGAGATGACGGCGACCCATCGGGACGGCGGGCATCCGTTCGTGAGGCTGCGCGCGTCGTGCGATGTGGCGCATGGGCTGGAGACGGGGGAGTTCGCCGTCGGGCTGTCGTCGCTGGAGCTGGACGGGGCGCTGGAGGGCGGTGGCGGCTGGGGGCGCGCGCTGTCGCTGGCCGGGCAGGTGCGCTGGCGTCCGGACGGACGGCGGCTGGCGTTCGCGATGCGCGGCGCGGCCTATCCGCAGCGGCTGCACCAGGCGTATCTGCGCCGGCTGGACATCGACCGTTCGGAGATGCTCAAGCACATCGACTGCGCGGAGGGCGCGCCGCTGCGCTTCACGCTGTCGCTGCCGGAGACGTCGCCGCAGGACGACTGGCGCCTGGAGGGGAGCCTGGCGTTCGGGCGGGTGACGTTCAACGGGGTGAGGTGGGAGCGCGTCGAGTGTCCGCAGTTCGTGATTGCGGGCGACCACTGTGACTTCCGGCGCATCCTCGGCCGCACGGAGGCGGGCGACGAGGCGAGCTTCGACCTGCATGTGGGGTATTGGCCGTTCCTGCTGCGGTTCTCGGACGCGGTCTGCCGCGGCGACCCGCGCATCGTGGGCGCGTTTCTGCTGAATGACGCGGTGCACAGCGCCTATCTGGGGATTTTCCGCGACCTGACGTGGGGCGAGCGCCACCGTCCGCTGGTGCGGATGCCGGGGCTGACCCTCCATGGGCGCGACGGCCGTGTCGTGTGCGAGGGGCTGTATGTGAACGCGCGTGAGGTTCGGTACCGGCAACTGGAGCTGGACGAGGTGAACGGGGTGGTGTCGCTGAACCTGCCGCAGGGGATTACGGTCGAGCCGGCGACGGTCCATCGCGGCGACTGGATGGTGTCGGGGCGGGTGTCCGTGGAGCTGACGGGGACGCCGGTGTGCCGGTTCGAGGTGTACCGCACGCGTCTGGGCGTGGATGTGCCGTATGTGCTGTCGGGGCTGCTGCCGGAGCAGGGGGAGCTGTGGCGCCGCCTGTCGCTGTCGCCGGCCAGCGAGGTGGAGTGCGTGGGGAGCGTGACGCTTGGCGGCGGCGAGCCGGAGGTTCGGCTGCGCGGTCGGCTGCGGACGCCGCAGGCGTCATGGGATGGGTATGGCCTGGAGGAGGCGGACGCGAGCTGGTCGTATGGTGACGGGACGCTGTTCGTGGATGTGGCCCGGGCGCGGTATGCGGGTGGCCAGGTGCGTGGGACGGGGCGTTACAGCCCGGGTCGCCGCGAGGGGGATCTGGCGCTGTCGGTGTCGGATGTGCGGCTGTCGGAGGTCAGGCTCCGTCCGGGCGAGGAGTCGGAGGGCAAAGGGCTGGTGGGGCGTCTGTCGGGGGAGGCGCAGATCCATGCGCGGCATGACTGGGGTGGCCGCGACTGGCATCTGGAGGGGCGTGGGCAGGTGTCGGTGCGCGACGGCGAGCTGTGGAAGGTTCCGGTGCTGTCGGCGCTGGGGCGGGCGCTGAAGGCGGCGACGCTGGACAGCGTGACGGGCGGTCTGGGGCAGATCACCTCCCTGGACATGGAGGCGCTGCTGGAGGGTCATCGTCTGCGTCTGGCGCGTCTGTCGACGGACGGCACGATTGTGTCGCTGGACGGTCGCGGGAGCTACGAGTGGGGTGAGCGTCTGACGGAGGGGCGGGTGCAGGTGGAGGTCTCGGGCGTGCCGGTCCGTGGCGTGCGTCTGCTGTCCTGGGTGCTGTCGCCGGTGACGGGGCTGTTCCAGGCGGAGCTGTCGGGGCCGCTGGGGGCGTGCGGCTGGCGTCTGCGCACGTTCCTGGGCAAGCTGTTTTAGGTGTAGGCCGGGCGTTGCCGGCGCGGCGCGTCCAGGCAGGTCAAGGTCATCTGTTTCGAACATCCAACATCACGGGAGAGAGCACGACATGATGAGAGGAATGCTGGCTGGTCTTGTGGCCCTTGGGATGCTGTGCCGCTGTGTGGCGGCGGACGGAGATGGCGGAGGCGGGCTGGCGCTGGAGTGGCCGTCGGGCGCGCCGGTGGCGGAGGCGGTGTCGAAGGCGTCTCCGGAGCGTCGTCTGGTGGCGGAGCGGAGCTGGGCGCTGCCGGCGGGCGCGCGTCGCGAGTGGCGTGCCCTGAGTCTGGAGGTTCGGCTGCTGGGCGGCGCGGGCATGGAGTGCCGTCCGGCGGTCTATCTGCATGAGGAGGGCGGCGCGGTGTGGGTCCGCATGGGCCAGCCGCTGCGGTTGGGGAGCGGGGAGCCGCAGCGCGTGTCGCTGTCGCTGGTGCGCCGTGCGCTGCGTCCGCTGGCCTACACGCCGGACGACAGCGGCGAGCTGGACTGGAGTCGTGTGACGCAGGTGCGGGTGGGGCTCCTTGCCGATGGCGCGGGGCAGGCGGAGATCCGCTATGGCGCCGTCCGGCTGCTGGACGAGAGCTGGCGCCCCGAGGGGCCGCAGGCCATTGAGCTGGCGTCGGCGAAGGACTGGTACGTGTCGTCCGACCGCGCGGTGCGGGATGTCCGGGTGGAGGACGTCATGCTGCCGGAGGGCGGCCGCGCCGTGCGGATCTCGTTCGCGTTCCCGACGGGGCGTCACATGTATCTGCTTCCGACGATGGCGTTGCCGATGTGGGACTTCGCCTCGTACTCGGGCATCCGGCTGACCTACCGGGCGCGTCCGCCGCGTCCGCTGGGGCTGCTGGTGCTGCTGAACGGCGCGGGCGGTCAGTATGGCGGCGGCGCGGCGCCGCCGCCCAGCGACGAGTGGCGGAGCGTGGAGCTTCGCTTCGCCGACCAGCGTGGCGTGGCCTGGGCGAAGGCCATCGCCGGCAAACCGCTGCCCCTGGACTCCATCGACTCCATCGTCATCGGCTGCCATGGCTCGGCCGACGTGAAGGGCGACGGGCGGGGCGAGATCCTTGTCCGGTCCCTGGAGCTCATTCCCTAGACGGAGAGCCGGCGCACCAGGCGGGGTGAGCGTTCGCCAGAGCTGGCGGCGGCGTCCGGTGACGGCCGTTTCCCCTATCCAAAATGCAACATACATAAACGACCCAACCACATCATCAGGAGCCGCCGTCCGCGCGCGCGGAGCGCGGCGGCGCAAGCAAGGACACGACATGAAACCCAAGGCGATTTTCATTCTGGACGCCGGCAGCTTCGGCAAGATCTACAGTGAGCGTGAGCGCGCGGCCATCGCGGAGATGTGCGACATCTGCGCCGAGCCGCAGACGAAGGCGAGCATCAAGGAGCATCCCGAGCTGCTCTCCGACGTCGAGCTCATCTTCTCCGGCTGGGGGGCGCCCGTGATGGACGAGGCGTTCCTGGCCGCGGCTCCGCGGCTGCGCGCCGTCTTCTACGGCGCCGGCACGGTCAAGTACTTCACGACGCCGGCGTTCTGGGAGCGCGGCATCACGCTGACGAGCAGTTGGGGGGCGAACGCCGTCCCGGTCTCGGAGTTTGCGCTGGCCGAGATTCTGCTGTCGCTCAAGCTGAGCTGGCGCTTCATGCAGGACGCGAAGACGCACCGCCGCTATCCGGCGCGCACGCCCGTCCCCGGCATCTACGGCTCGACCGTGGCCCTCATCTCGCTGGGCATGATCGGTCGGCTCGTCGCGCGGCTGCTGCGCAACTTCCAGGTGAACGTCATCGCCTATGACCCGTTCGCGACGCCGGCGGCGGCGGCCGAGCTGGGCGTCCGCCTGGTCTCGCTGGAGGAGGCGTTCGCGACGGCGGATGTGGTGTCGCTGCACACGCCCTGGCTGAAGGAGACGGAGAACCTGGTCACGGGTCAGCTCATCGCCTCGATGAAGCGGAACGCCACGTTCATCAACACGGCGCGCGGCGCCGTCGTCGCCGAGGAGGAGATGCTGGATGTCCTGGAGCGCCGTCCGGATCTGACGGCCCTGCTGGACGTGACGTATCCGGAGCCGCCGGCGCCGAGCTCGCGCATCTACACGCTGCCGAACGTCATGCTCACCCCGCACATCGCCGGCTCTCTGGACGGCGAGTGCCAGCGCATGGGCCAATACGCCGTCGACGAGTGCCGCCGCTATCTGGCCGGCGAGCCGCTGCAGTGGCAGGTCACCCGGAAGATGGCCGAGACGCTGGCCTGACCTGGCCGGCTGGCGCGCCCGCGCCGCCTGCCGCCGAACGGAAGCCGCCCCCGCCCCTGGTTCCAGGGGCGGGGGCGGCTTCCGTTCGTGCGAGTGTGTGCCATTGGCGGACGGCGCGTTCAGCGCCGCCCGGCGGCTCCTGTCAGGGCAGGCTCACTTGTCGGCGGGCTTGTCTGCGGGCTTGTCTGCGGGCTTGGCGGGAGGCTGTGGCAGTCCTGCGGCTGGGCGGGCGGGTCTGGGCTGCTTCCTGATGCCCTGGTGCGGAGGTCTGTTGCTGACGCGCTGCTCGAAGGACTGGAGCTCGTCGTCGCTGAGCTTGAGGTCATGGTTGAGGTCGATGCGCTCGATGAGGGAGAAGTCACGGGCGAGTCTGGCGATGGTCTGCGCGTCGGCGAATTCCTTGAGCATGGCGTCGCGCTCGCCCTGGTCGAGCTTGCCGTCGCCGTTCTTGTCGTAGCGCTTGAGGATGTCGTCGGCGGCGGTGGTGAGGCGTTCCTTCTGCCGCTGGAGGATCTGCTGCCTGACATTGGGGGTGGGTTTGGCCTGCCGGGGACGCGGCGGCTGCGCGGGCTGGGCGGCGGGCTTGTCGGCGGGCTTGTCGGCGGGCTTGTCGGCGGGCTGGGGGGTATCCTGGGCGATGGCGGCGAGTCCGAGTCCGGCGGTGGCGATGAGGAGTGCGAGTCGTTTCATGGCGGGGTCTCTGTTCTGGTTGGTGTGGTGGTGGTGGCGGTGGCGGGCCTAGCCTTGGGGCGTGGGCGTGGGCTGCCTGCGAGCGAGCCGTCGCCGGATGGCGCGGATGACGCTGGCGGCGAGGAAGGCGGCGACGGTCAGCTCGACGATGGTCGCGCCGGCGGGCAGGTCGTACTGGTAGCTGATGGCGAGTCCGGCGAGCGACAGTGCCAAGGATAGGACACCGGCCAGCGCCATGATGTTCGACAGCCGATGCGAAAGCGTGGAGACGGTCGCGGCCGGCAGGACGAGCAGGACGAGCACCAGCACGATGCCGACGACCTGGGCGAGGAGGACGACGGTGAGCGCGATGAGCAGGTTGAGGAGCAGGGCGGTGCCGGTGGCGGAGAGGCCGCGCAGCTCGATGGTCTCGGGGCGGAAGCAGTAGGCGAGCAGACGGTTGTGGAGAAGGAAGGCGCAGACGACGATGAAGAGGTCGAGCGCGGCCATGACGGCGAGGTCGGAGGGGGAGACGAGGAGGATGCTGCCGAACAGGTAGCTGTTGAGGTCCTCGGCGTAGCCGGGCGTGAGGCTGATGAAGGTGATGCCGAGGGCGACGCCGAGCGTCCAGACGGCGCTGAGCACGGCGTCCAGGCGGGCGCGGGCGCGCAGCGTCAGCAGGGTGATGGAGACCGAGGCGCAGACGGCGGCGAGCACGGCGCCTAGGATGGGCGTGAACCAGGTCAGCGCATGGACGACCTGAAGGTACCGCGCCAGGCCGACGCCCCCGAGCAGCGAGTGCGAGATGGCGCCGATCATGTAGCTCTGGCGGCGGGCGACGACGTAGCCGCCGACGATGCCGCAGGCGACGCTGGCGAGGAGGAGCGCCGCGAGGGTGCAGCGCAGATAGCCGAATTCGAGAAGGTCCTGTAGGAGGATGGGCATGGCGGTGGGGGCGTGTGCGGTCAGTGGCGGTGCTCGTGGTCGTGGGGCTGGGAGCAGGTTCCGTGCTGGGGGAGGTCCTGGCAGGCGAGGGCGACGGGGCAGGCGTCGTGGCGGAGGTGGAGCCATTCGCCGCCCATGGGGACGGCGGCGAGGTCATGGATGTCGTGCATGTCGGCGGTGTGGTTGATGCAGATGACGTGGGAGACGACGGTGGAGACGATTTCGAGGTTGTGCGAGACCATCAGGATGGTGAGCCGCTCGTTGAGGCGCTTGAGGAGGGCGTAGAGCTGGTGGGCGGAGACGGGGTCGAGGTTGGCGCCGGGTTCGTCGAGGAGGAGGAGACTGGGCTCGGAGGCGAGTGCCTGGGCGATGAGGACGCGCTGGCGCTCGCCGCCGGAGAGGGCGGCGAAGGGGCGTCGGCCGAAGCCGTCGAGGCCGACGGCGGCGAGGCAGTCCTCGGCGACCTGCCGGTCCTGGCGGCTGTAGAGGCCGAAGAGGTGGCGCTCGAGGCGTCCCATGAGGACGATGTCGAGGACGCTGGCGGGGAACGCGGCGTCGAACTGGATGGACTGTGGGACGTAGCCGATGCGCGTCCGGGCCCGCTCGGGCGAGGTGCCGAAGACGGAGATGGAGCCGTGGCAGGGGGC
>CALZPA010000034.1 GCA_945827525.1 uncultured Lentisphaeria bacterium
TCGACAAGGCGCAGGACGGCGACGTCATCCATGTGGCGGCCGGCAACTACAACGGCCAGATGAACAAGGGCTGGATCGAGGTGAAGAAGGCCGTCTCGCTCATCGGCGGCTACAGCCCCAACTTCGCCGAGCGCAACCCCGTCGTCCACCAGACGATGATGCGTCCCGCCAACAAGATGAACGCGACCAAGCCCACCTATGGTACCCTGACGCTCAACGCCGGCCCCAAGGCGCAGGTCCTCGTCGACGGCTTCATCTTCGACCATACCGACTCCAACAGCTACCATGGCTCCAAGGGCAAGCTGGAGGGCTTCGCTGAGGGCATGCTCATGATCGCCCCCGCCAAGGGCACCAAGCCCAACAACACCATGGACAAGAACCTCGTCTACATCCAGAACGGCAGCGGCGAGGTCACCATCCAGAACTGCCTCTTCCTCAACGGCAGCAGCTACGCCATCTCCGGCATGATGAAGGACGGCACCGTCCGCATCCTCAACAACGTCTTCGTCGGCAACCGCAACGCCGCCATCGATGTCCGCAGCGGCGCGCCGCGTCCCGGCACAGTCACGCTCGAGTGCGCCTACAACACCATCCTCTTCACCTGGAAGCAGAAGGCCGACCCCACCAGCACCATGGGCTACGGCATACGCACCCAGGACAAGGTCATCGCCAAGCTCCACCACAATGTCCTCGGACTCAACTGCGCCTCCGGCTGGGACAACACCAAGGGCCTCGACTCCACCAAGAAGGTCTCCGTCGACCACAACGTCTTCTTCCTCAACAAGGAGGCCGACGTCACCCGCACCGTCAGTCCCAGCATCCAGTACCTCCGCGTCGACGAGGACGGCTTCGAGGACATCGCCGACGCCGAGGGCATGGAGAGCGTCGAGGGCAACGTCAGCCTCAAGGACCCCGCCGCCTTCAAGGACATCCTCGACATGGCCTTCGTCAACGCCTTCCTCGCCGCCACCTACACCGAGCAGACCGACTATGACGAGAATTCGCCCATCAACAACTTCCGCGCCGCGCTCGGCCTGAACAAGCAGGGCAAAATCACCTCCAAGGTCACCATGTGGGCCAACCCCTATCCGTTCGACAGCGCCATCAAGCTGTTCGGCGCCATCCAGGGCTACGGCGCCCAGGCCATCAAGTGACGGCGGCCTTCCCCATCCGATTGAGCCACCGTGCCTGAGGCGCGGCGGCTCCGCTCCCCGGCGTTCGCTCCTCCTCGACGCCGGGGAGCTTTTTTGTGTCCACGGCTTGAAAATGGGGCGTTTGGCGTTTAGTGTGTGGGAGTCAGCCGCCAGCGTCCTGTTTCCTGTCGGCTCGTGCGCGTCGTGGCCCTCCAGCTGTGTCTTTCTCCTCTTTCCCTTTGCCCATCTTTTCCCTATCTGACTGACGGTAGTTCCCATCCATGAGCATCATCTCGACCATTGGGCGCAAGCAGCCCAAAGTGCGCGGCCTGTTCTTCGGCATGTACCTGTTTCTCGTCATCGGCGGCGCCACGATGGTCTATCCGTTTCTGCTGATGATCTCCGGCAGCACGAAGAGCGCCATGGACATCCGCCACTTCGACATGGTGCCGCGCTTCCTCCACGACCGCAACTGGATGGCCGCCAAGCACCTCGAGGGACTCTTCAACGAGTCGCTCACCGACATGAACTACACCTACGACGGCGAGGCGTTCGCGTTTGACCAGCTTGGCGAGGTCGGAACGGCCAATCTGAAGGCCGCGCAGGCCTGGGAGACCTTCGTCCGCGAGACGCCGCTGCCCGACTACGCCTTCTGCAGCGGCTACATGGAGAGCCCCCAGTCGCGGACCATCCCCTCCGGCAAGCGCGGCTTCAAGGAGATGCTGGCCCGTGACTTCGGCGAGGACATCAGCGTCGTCAACCAGCAGCTCGGGACGGAGTTCGCCGACTGGAGCAGCGTCACCTACTCGGTCCCCCGGATGTACATGCGCCGCGACAAGCCGCAGGAGACCACCTTCACGCGCAAGCTGCACGAGTTCATGTCGCAGTCGCCGACGGGCCTGCGCCTCTACTATTCGGCGGAGGGCTTCTACCGCCGGCTCTATCTCAAGGCGCGTCACTCGGGAAAGGACACGCAGAGCCAGCTCGCCGGACGCCATCTCCATCGCCGCCTTCCCGCCGATGCCCCGCAGGACGAGCGGGACGAATGGGAGAAGTTCGTGCGCGAGGTGCTGTGCGGCGCCTGGGTCCGCGTGGACGCGACGGCGCTCGGCGACTATCAGCGCTATCTGCGCGCCAAGTACCCCGACCTGCCTGGCCATCCGGGGCTGGTCACGCTCAACGCCCGCCACGGCACCGCCTACCGCTCCTTTGCCGAGGTGCCCGTCTATGTCGCCGACATCCAGGCGGAGCGCGCCCGCGTCCGCGACGCGTTCGGCGGGGACATCGCCCGCTTCAACGCCGAGGCCGGCACCGCCTACGCCTCGTTCGACGAGCTGCCGCTGGCGGGCGAGCCGCCCTTCAGCGGCATCGCCTCGGCGGACTGGGACGGCTTCCTGACCGGCTTCCGTGACCCGTCGCAGCCGTCGGCGCTCCATCGTGCGCGCACGTCCAGCCTCGTCGTCCACAGCACCGAATGGCGCTTCCGCGACTGGCTGCTGTCGACCTACGGCAGCCTGGCGGCGGCGAACGCGGCGCTGGGCACCTCGTGGGCCGCCATCGAGGAGGTCCTGCCGCCCCAGCGTGACGCGCATCTGGCCTACTTCGACGCCCATCTCGGCGACCTGCGCTGGGAATTCGTGCGCCGCAACTACCTGACCGTGCTGGAGTACATGCTCTTCCATGGACGCGGCATCCTGAACACGGTCATCTACTGCGGCCTGGCCATCCTGACGGCTTTGCTGGTGAACCCGCTGGCCGCCTACGCGATGAGCCGCTACCGCATGCCCTCCAGCTACAAGATCCTGCTCTTCCTCATGTGCACGATGGCGTTCCCCCCGATGGTCACCGCCATCCCCAACTTCATCATGCTGCGCCAGTTCAACATGCTCAACACCTTCTGGGCGCTCATCCTCCCCGGCATGGCCAACGGCTACTCCATCTTCCTCCTCAAGGGCTTCTTCGACTCGCTCCCGCAGGAACTCTACGAGAGCGCCCAGCTCGACGGCGCCAACGAATGGACGCTCTTCTGGCAGATCACCATGGGACTCTCCAAGCCCATCCTCGCCGTCATCGCCCTCAACGCCTTCACCGCCGCCTACTCCAACTTCATGTATGCGTTCGTCATCTGCCAGGACAGGCGGATGTGGACGATGATGGTCTGGCTCTACGAGATGCAGCAGCGCTACGGACAGGCCGTCGTCTACGCCTCGCTGGTCATCGCCGCCATCCCCACCTTCCTCATCTTCCTGTTCTGCCAGAACATCATCATGCGCGGCATCGTCGTGCCCAGCGAGAAGTGAGGAGAAGCGCGCACCCCGTCTCCCGTCCAGTCCCATCATCGTCATCATCGTCGTCCAGGAGGGAAAAAGCCATGAGCTGCCGTCATCGTCTTGTTCCGCTGCTGCTGTGCTGTGTGCTGTCGCTGTGCGCCCTGGGGCAGCGGCGCGTGTCGTGGCACCATTCGGCCTCGCCGTACCGCGCCGTCTTCGACCTGAAGCGCAGCTCGAACCATGACCAGGGCGCGACCGTCATCGAGGTCCCGCATGGCGGCGCGGGCGACCCCGACGGCGCCGACGTCCACTGCTACGACGAGCAGGGGCGCCAGCTCCGCCGCTCGCACTACGGCCGCTCCTCCCAGGACCGCAGCCTCATCCTGGTGCGTCCCGAGGCGGGCTCCCGGCAGGTCTACGCCTACTTCGGCAGCGGCTCGCCCGCTCCGCGGGTCCCGTTTCTGCCGCCGCTGGTGTGCGAGGTGCGGACGCTGCCGAAGGGCCCCTGCCGGAGCCGCGCCCAGGCCGACAAGCTCCTCGCGGGCTCGAAGCTGGTCGGACGCCTCCCCGTCGACCGCATCTGCCAGGTCGCCAACCCGCTCAGCTCCGACGAGCGCTTCGCCATGGTCTTCACCGGCTGCCTCAACATGCCCGCGGACGGCACCAAGATCCTCTTCGGCGCCGCCTCCGGCCCCTGGTACCTCTACCTCGACGACAAGCCAGAGCCCGTCCTCTTCCGCGAGCAGGTCGCCGGCGGCTATGGCGGCTCCATCCGAGGCGAGCACCGCAAGGAGATTGAGCTGAAGAAGGGCGTCCATCCCCTGCGCTTCGTCGTCTTCTCGACGGACGGCGACCAGCGCTTCCTGGCGGCGCTCGGACGCTGCCGCATGAAGGGCAAGGAGGTCGCCGCCGTGGAGTACGTCGCCGGCAACGAGTGGGTCCAGAACGGCGAGGGCGTCCTGAAGGCCGTCGAGGGCCGCAACCGCCAGGCCAGCGTCCCCCAGTTCACCTACCGCCACCTCTCCTATATGTCGCTCGAGGACATCGGCTTCATCACCGAGACGGAACTCTCCACCTTCAGCGGCCAGGAGGCCGAATGGATCTTCGCCGACGGCATCGTCATGCGCGGCGCCAAGGTGACGCGCCTCTTCGCCGACCTCTCGGCGCTGTCCGTCAAGGTGCGCGTCAAACGCGCCACCGCCGAGGGCAAGGTCATGTTCTCCCAGATTGCCCCGCAGCAGCGGCTCGCCAGCCGCCGGCAGGACTTCGACCACTATGTCCGGACGCTCAAGGCCATGAACGCCGGCACCATGACGGACGCCAGCGAACTCCGCGTCCTGCTCGGCCTCCTCCAGTTCGAGGACCGCCAGGAGATGCAGGTCCCGCTGGCCCAGGCGTATCTCCGCCTCAAGCGCGGCGGACGCTTCGAGACCCAGGCGCTCCTCTGCCTGGCCCGCTCCGGCAGCGTCGGCGCCAGACGCAATCCTGCCATCAGGGAGGCGACCGACGCCTGGCAGCGCCTGCTCAAGACGGACGACAGCCGCGACCTCGCCGCCGAGGCCATCGAGTTCGCCGTCTTCTGCCTGCGTGACCTGGAGCTGGCACGACGCTGGCTCGCCACCTACGGCCCGAGACTGTCGGCGCAGGGACGCATCTCGCTCCTCATGGACATCGCCCTCCAGGAGGGAAAGCTCGCCGAGGCCGCCGCCGAGTACGGACGACTGATGGAGGGACGCCGCTTCGGCGACCGCCAGCGCAGCGCCGCCGTCCGTGGCTCGTCCTTCGCGGAGGAGGCCGAGCGCGCCGTGGAGGAGCGACGCTACAACGCCGCCCGCGAGGCCCTGCAGCGATGGGCCGTCGAGTCCCCCATGGATCGCGGCAACGGCGCGTTCAGCCTCGTCCGCGCACGCCTCTTCCACCGCCTGGGCTGGCTCGAGGGCGCCGAGGGCGAACTGCGCGGCGCCATCCGCGCCGACAGGGAACTGCCCAATCTCGTCGACGTCGAGTATCAGCTAGCCCTCGTCCTCCGCGATCTCAAGCGCCGCGACGAGGCCAGCAGGCTGTTCCGCCACATCGCCAAGGACTATCCCAACCACCCGAAGGCCGCCGAGGCCGCCAAGCAGAGGTGACGACACGACCATGATGACACCACGCCACACTTGGACGGCGCGCCTGGCCACCGCGCTCTGCCTCCTCCTCGCCCTCGCGGCCAACGCCCAGAGAACCACCGAGAACGTCTCCGTCGGACGCTACATCTACGCCGACCTGGCGAAGGTCGACGACGCCTCCGGCGGACTCGTCGTCCGCTTCACCGACGAAAGCCCCACCCGCAAGGTCATCGCCTATGGCTGGGCCAACCGCAAGCTCCGCCGCTCCCGAACCGACACCGTCGAGGCACAGCGCGAGAACTTCAAGCCGCGCCTCGCCGTCATGAGCCAGAACGGCAGGGTCGCCACCTTCGCCAAGCTCCCGCCCGACTTCTACGACGTCGCCGTCGTCGACTTCGTCCGACTCACCTTCCATGAGGGCATGACCCTCCATCACCTGGCGGCCGACGACAACCAGCCCGCCGCCGAGGACCGCCCGCGCCTCGAGGCCTCCATCGCCACCGTCATCATGGGCAGCCGCGAGGACGGCATCCAGGCCTGGGAGGGCTTCTTCGACCGCAAGCAGCTCCTCCGTACCGCCTTCGCCGACGAGCAGGCCGGCGTCCTTCTCCAGCAGATGCGCACCGGCACCGCCTTCGCCGAAAGCGGAACCAAGCTCGCCGGCTCCGTCCACAGCCTCGACATCGTCTGGCTCGAACGAACCCGAGGCGACGGCAAGGACGCCTGGCAGGTCATCCAGCGGCAGCAGCTCTACCGGGGCGAACTCGAACGACCCGAATTCTTCCGCCACGTCTTCCTCAAGGAACTCTCGGGCATCCGCGTCGGACGCAAAGTCCGTACCCTCAAGACCGTCATCACGCTTAACTAGGGAGCGTTCGCAAAAGCGCCTGCGCTCCGCGGCGAAGCAAAGGGGCGCCTGTCCCGACGGCGCCCGCCGTCGGGCTGAAAACGGCTGTCGTCCCAGTCGGCTACCGACCTTTTCGAACGCTCACTGACCAGAGAAGACCATATCAATCAAAGACAGGAGCTGACATGATGAGACATTCCCGTAGTTTGCACGAGGTTCTCCGCTGTGGCCTGCTGGCGCTGGCACTGACGCTGTCGCTGGCGCTGGCCGCGGCGGAGCGTCCGCTGCGCGTCCCGTCGGCGAGCGGGCTTCGTCCCCTGGCCGAGTGGTCGACGCTTCAGGACACGGTGACGGCGCGGGCGCTGTTCACGCCGCAGGAGCCGGCCGTGGCGCCCGTCGAGTGGCAGCCAGTCCAGGACGGAGGCGGCTATGTGGTGCTTCCCGTCAATTTCAGGGGCACCACGCATGAGCGCGCCAGTTGGGACTTGCCCGTCCAGGCCGACTTGAGCCAGGCCAAGGCCATCGCCTTCGACTTCTTCTGCCCGAACCCCGAGCTCATCCGCTACTTCGCCATCTACTTCCACAGCGTCAACGGCTGGTATGCCGCCGACTTCGGCATCGAGCACCGCGACGACTGGAACCGCATCGTCATCCGCAAGGACGAGACCCGCATGGAGGAGTCCGCCGCCGGCTGGGGACGCATCGACACCATCCGCATCTCCGGCTGGCGACTCCGCAGCGACGCCGACTCCTGGATGGCCATCGCCAACCTGGGCGCCATCGTCGAGGACGCCCAGGTGCTCGTCGCCCGCGCCGACTCCTGCGCCGCCAAGGGCGGCCCCGAGGCCAAGGCCTACGGCACCTACGCCAGCACCATGATGCGCACCCTCGAGCGCGCCGGCATCCCCGCCGTCATGATGGCCGACCGCGAAATCTCCGCCGCCGACCTCGCCGCCAAGCGCGTCCTCGTCCTCCCCTACAACGGCAGCCTGCCCGAGTCCCTGGCGCAGGCGCTGCCCGCGTTCATCGCGCGTGGCGGCAAGCTCATCACCTGCTACTCGGGTGACGACAGCCTGCTGAAGCTCATCGGCCTCCGCCGCGCCGAGCCAGGCTGGACGAAGGCGCCGGGCGGACTCTTCCGCGGCTTCGCCGCCACGGCGCAGCGACTGCCCCTGCAGCCCGGCTTCGCGGAACAGGCCTCGCAGTTCTCCGGACTCGTCGAGCCGATCGGACAGGGGCGCGTCATCGCCGTCTGGCGCACCGCCGACGGCGCCGACTCGCGGCTCCCCGCCATCACCCTCACCGACCGGGGCGCGTTTATCGGACACATCTGGCGCACAGACGGCGGCAAGGACAAGGTGCGGCTCCTCCAGGCGCTCTTCGCCGAATTCGTCGCCATCGACTTCGAGACGCCCCTGCGCACCCGGCTGGAGCGCGTCTGGAGCCGCGGCGACCTGCGCACGGAGGTCGCCCTCCGCGCCGCCGTCGCCGACTCGGGGAACGCGGAGGCGCAGGCCGCGCTGGCGCGCGCCGCCGCACTGGTTCCCCAGGTCGCCGCGAAGCTGCAGGCGTCCGCGTGGCAGGAGGCCGAGACGCTGCTGGAGCAGGCGGAGCGCGCCGTCAGCGAGGCGTTCTTCCGTCTGCAGCGTCCGAAGCGCGGCGAATTCCGCGGCGTCTGGTGCCACAGCGCGTTCGGCGTCAAGGGCCGTGGCTGGGAGGAGTCCGTCCGCCAGTTGGCGGAGCAGGGCTTCACGGCGGTCTTCCCGAACATGTGCTGGGGCGGCGTGGCGTTCTATCCCAGCGAGGTGCTGCCGCCCTACGCTGGCCTGAAGGAGCAGGGCGACCAGGTGCGCCAGTGCCTCGACGCCTGCCTCCGGTACGGCGTCGAGTGCCACGTCTGGAAAGTCTGCTGGAACATGGGCAGCCAGACCTCCAAGGAGCATGTCCAGGCCATGGTCAAGGCCGGACGCACCCAGGTCGAGCGCAGCGGCAAGCCGCGCGAGCGCTGGCTCTGCCCCAGCCATCCCCTCAATCGCCAGCTCGAGATCGACGCCATGGTCGAGCTCGCCGTGCGCTATCCGCAGCTCGCCGGCGTCCACTTCGACTACATCCGCTACCCCGGCGGCAACAGTTGCTTCTGCGACGGCTGCCGCGGACGCTTCGAGCAGACACTCGGACGAACTCTCGCCGCCTGGCCGCCCGACGAGCGCGACGAGACGCTCCTCAAGGCCTGGCGACAGTTCCGCCGTGACCAGATCGACGCCGTCGTCCGAGGTGTCCGCGAACGCCTGGACAGCCTCGGACTGAAGACCAAGGTCTCGGCCGCCGTCTTCTCCAACTGGCCCACCGACCGCGTCGGCATCGCCCAGGACTGGAAACGCTGGTGCGACCAGGGATGGCTCGACTTCGCCTGTCCCATGGACTACACCCCACACCTCGACAACTTCCGCGCCCTCGTCCTCACCCAGAAGGACTGGGTACCCGCCGACCGGCTCTGCCCCGGCATCGGCATGAGCTGCTGGACCGACCCCACCGACGCCGTCCGGCTCCTCCAGCAGATCAAGGCCACCAGAATGGCGGGCGTCAGGGGCTTCATGATCTTCGACTACGACACCTACGCCTACAGCAACCTCACCTGGCTCGGACTCGGCTGCACCCGCCGAGACTGAGGAAGACGACCATCGGAGACACAGCAGGCGGCCGCCACCCCAGATGCCTGGGATGGCGGCCGCCGTGTGTTCCGCTCAGTATGCCTGAGCGTCCGTCTGTGGGCTCACCTGGTCACTTGCGCTTCCTGTAGCCGCACTTGGGGCAGACGCCATTCTCGTCGAGGGAGATGCCGCAGAGGGGGCAGCGGTCGATGGTGCCCTCGGGCTTGAATTCCTGCGAGGCGGCGTTGACGCCGCTGGTGAAGGTGATCTTCGCGATGTTCAGCTTGTCCTTGAGCAGCGCGTAGACCATCTTGATCATGCCCTCGACCGTCATGGTCTCCTTGGTCACGACCAGACGGCAGTCCGGATAGGCGGTGCACAGCTCGTTCTTGAACGCCGGCCCCTTCATCGTGTTCGTCTTGGAGCCGTCCTTGATGCCCTGCTTCTCGTAGACGCCCAGGATGGCGGGCAGCAGCGGGTCGTCCTCGCGCAGCACCAGCGCATGGTCGAAGTTCTTGATGACCGACCACGCGATCTTCTGGATCTCGTTGCAGGGGTAGACCATGTTCACGCCAGACTCAATGGTGTCCTCGACCTCGATGGTCAGCACACCCGTGTGCCCGTGCAGGTACTGCGCCTCGCCCTGGAAGCGGTAGAAGCGGTGCGCATACTGGATTTCTAAGGTGGTGATGGATCTCATGACGCGGTTCTCCTTCTTGCTTGTGGTTCCTTGTCTCTTCCGACCCCGCCTGACTCCAGTCTTGACCTAGAGCCCGACGGCCTGCTACTTCCTCTCCTCCTCCGACAGAGCCGCCGCGCAGGACGCGCACAGACCGCTGATGCGCAGCTCCGTGTGCCGCGCCCGAAAGCCACGCAGGCTCGACGGCAACGGCAGACCCGACGGCAGCTCAAAGTCTATGACGCACCCGCAGCGCTCGCACACCAGATGACCATGGTCGTCCGCGCGACTGTCAAACCGCGCGTCCACAATCTTGTCCAGACGCGATATCAGGCCGGCTCCGGACAGCTCCGTCAGTATCCGGAACACACTCTCACGGGTGATGCTCGGCAGCTCCTCACGGACTGCCTCCCAAATCTCGTTCACCGACGGATGCGTCAGATTCCCCCGCAAATGCGCATATACCGCCAGACGCTGTGGCGTGCATTTCCATCCCCGCTCCGCGCAGACGCGTCGAAGCTCCTCATATGCCTGGACTCGCTCGGTGGTCGCCATATCAAATAACTGTAATCTTTATTTAGAGCTGTACGTGGTTAAATTTGCCCGTCTTTTGGGAAATTTCAAGTCCCGACGGGATTTTTTTTCAGGAATTCTGTGGGAAGAGGGTGTCTTGCCAGGTTTGGAGGAGGGTGTGGAAGGGGAAGCGCGCCTGGTTGGCTGGGCTGGTGGAGGGGAGGCAGACGGCGTGTCGTCCGGTCTGCGGGAAGATGAGCCGCTCGTGGAGGGCGAAGGCGGTCCTGCCAGTGGCGAGGATGCGCTCGATGGGGGCCTGGGCGAGAAGCCAGGGGATGTCGTTGGGGACGGGATTGCGGATGGAGGCGTCGGCGGCGCCGTCGATGTCGCACTCGCTGAGGACATCCCAGAGGGCGACGTGGTGGCGGAGGGCGAAGGCGCGTCGCGCGTCGGGCGTCGCGGGGACGTCCGGCTCGCCGAACAGCCGCGCCAGCAGGGGCCAGAAGCGGTTCTGCGGATGGGAGTAGTAGAAGCCGTGGCGCACAGACTGGGGGGAGGGCATCGTCCCGAGGAAGAGCAGCCGGGACGAGCCGTCGAAGACGGGCGCGAAGGCGTGGTGTGCTCTCATGGCGCGACCCTCCCTTCAGAGGAGCCGCTCGCCGGGCAGCAGCTCGTTGAGGAGCGTGGCGGCGTACAGGCGGTACCCATAGTCGTTCGGGTGGTTGACCCCGTTGCCCGTCAGGGACAGATAGCCCTTCCGCCCGCGCATCTCCTCCCAGACATGGTAGGCGTCGGCAAAACCCGTCTCCGGCGTGGCGGCCGCGAAGGCCCGCAGCGCCTCGGCGAAGGCGGCGGCGGGCCGCGGCGGCGTGTGCTGCCAGGCCGCGTTGCCCGCCATCGAGGCGACGAACAGGACCAGCGTGTCGGGACGGCGCTCGCGCGCACGAACCAGAATGCGCCCCAGCTCGTCCACATAGCCCTGCGCGGTCAGCGAGCTGAAGTCGTTCATGCCGTAGGCGACGACGAGCAGGTCGGGGCGGTCGTCCTGCCAGTCCGCGTGGCGGGTGAGCGCGTCGCGGCAGCCCGAGCCGCTGACGGCGCGGTTGCGCCAGGCGAGCGGCCCCGCCGTGCGCGCCGCCAGCGCGTCCGCCACGAGACCTGCGTAGGGTGGCTGGTGGGGCGGTTGACCGATGGTCAGCGAGGCGTTGCAGCCAAACGTGATGCTGTCGCCGATGAAGGTCACGGAGAGGCCCTCCGGACGGCCAAGGCGACGCGCGAACGCCTCGCGGAAGCCGTTGTCGGGGCCGGGGAACGCCGGGAAGTCCTGGCTGGCGGCGCGGTAGTCGACCCACACCTGACGCGCGCTGTACCAGTCGCCGCCCGTGAAGCGGAGGTTGCGGCCGTCCACCCCGCCCCCGATGGCGTTCGCGCCCGCCGCCGGATAGAGGATGGCCGACGAGCCCGAAGGGTGAAGCTCCGCCTCCGTCACCAGCGGCAGACGACCCCCTGCCACCGCCGACAGCCCGTCCGACGTCATCTCATAGTCCCGACCTGGCACAAAAACCTCCCCGCCGCCAAAGCGGCGAACCGCCAGTATCGACTCGGGGGGAAACGCCAGACGGACCGACGGCCCGTCAAACAGACAGCTCTCGCCCCACTGCAGACGGGACGGAAGACGAAAACTGAGCTCACTGACTTCCATGGACACTTGACACGCCTCACTTGCGAACGTAACTTTTCTTCCTGCCACCACGGCGGGGACAGGGAACACGGAGGGGACGACACACGACGACTGCGCATGCACTCACGGAGAACGGTACCAGACATGACCATCGACGGCACAATCACCATCTCGGCCTGGCGTGACGAGGATACGCCGGAGGCCATCGCCATCTGGAACGAGGTGGTCAGGGAGGGCGTCGCCTTCCCCCAGGAGGACGAGCTCGACCTCGACGCCGGACGCGCCTTCTTCGCCGCACAGTCCCGGACCGCCATCGCCCGCGACGGCGACGGCCGCGCCCTCGGACTCTACATCCTCCATCCGAACAACGTCGGACGCTGCGGCCATCTCTGCAACGCCAGCTACGCCGTCGCCTCCTGGGCGCGCGGACGCGGTGTCGGCGAGGCGCTGGTGCGCGACTGCCTGTCGCAGGCGAGGGCGCTTGGCTTTGGCGTCCTGCAGTTCAACGCGGTCGTCGCCACCAATATAGCCGCCCTTCGGCTGTATGAGAAGCTGGGCTTTGTCCGTCTGGGCACAATTCCCCGCGGCTTCCGCCTGCCGGACGGCCGGTTCGCCGACATCATCCCCCACTACCGCGCCCTCACGGACTGACGTCCCCCCGGCGAACGAAGACGAAAAGCGCCCGCCGGCCTCTGCGGCCGGCGGGCGGGAGAGAACAGGGCAGGGCGCTCGCCGCGCCCTCGCAGACGGCGGGACGCCGCCGTCACACACGGAGCGGCGGTGGCGTCGCCGTCTGGCGTCAGGCCTTGGAGTGGTAGTTCCTGATGGCCTCGAAGCCGCTCTTCTGGAACGCCATCTCGGTGACGCGGACCGTCTCCAGGCCCTCCTCCAGGCGGATGGGCGTCGGAATGCCGTTGACCACGTCGTTGTAGAGGTGCTCCCAGAGGACGCTCTGGCTGAGGGCGGGTATCTGGATGTCGGACTGGAAGAAGTTGAGCGTCTCGTCGAAGTTGCCGTAGGCCTTCCGGGGCTGCTCGGGATGGGGCTTGAGGTCGTCGCGCAGCTTGAGGGTGGGGTCGAGGTAGCGGGCGGTCAGCTTGCCGTCGGCATGGACGATGGTGCCGCGGCTGCCGATGATCTCCATCTCGCGTCCGGGCATGGCGTTGCAGCCGGAGACCTCGATGTCGGCGAGGCGTCCGTTGTCGGCCTTGAGGATGATCTTGAAGAGGTCGTCGCCGTCGCCGATGGAGATGACGCGGCGGACGTCGGCCCAGAGGTCGACGACCTTGCCGCCGAGGAGCTGGAGGGCCTGGTCGATCAGGTGCGGGCCCCAGTTGGTGAGGAGGCCGCCGTAGTACTCGCTCATGGTCATCCAGTCGTTGCGGCGGCAGTAGCCGACGGAGCGGTACAGCTTGATGTACTGGATGTCGCCGATGAGGCCGGAGTCTGCGAGCTGCTTGACCTTGACGAACGCGGCCTCGAAGCGGCGGTTGTGCCGGAGGAAGAGCTTGCCGGGATGCTCTTTGGCGACCGCGAGCAGATGCTCGTACTCGGCGACCGAGGTGGCGATGGGCTTCTCGACGACGGCGATCTTGCCGGCCTCCATGATCTTGATGGCCATGGGGACGTGGTCGGGATGGCGGACGCCGATGGTGACCATGTCCAGTCCGGGATGCTCCAGCATCGCCTCGAGGCTGCCGTACTTGGTCGTGGGCTCCAGCTGCTTGGGAAGCTCCTTGACGAGGCGGTCCGGGTCGTTGTCTGCGCAGGCCACGAGCTTGAACTTGTTGGGGAAGGAGGCGATCTCCGCGGCGTGGTTGCCGCCGATGCGGCCGATGCCGACGATGCCGACGTTGAGGATTCTGTCTGCCATGCTGTCTTGACCTCGTGTCAGATGGTTGGGTTGGGTGCTGCTCTTCGCTTGCGTCCGTCAGAGGACCTTGTGGAGCTCGGTGGTGTCGAGCTGGGCCATGGGGTTGGGGGTGGTGATGGGCTCGAGGGACTCGGGCTGGGGGGTGACGCGCCCGGGCAGGACGCCGTTCGCGGGCGCCGCCCAGCGGATGGCGTTGCCGATGACCCGCTGGACGTTGGGGTCATGGTAGATGGGATACGTCTCGTGCCCGGGCGAGAAGTAGAAGATGTGGCCTGCGTCACGCTGGAACGCCACGCCCGAGCGGAAGACGTTGCCGCCCTCGTACCAGGAGATGAAGACGATGTGGCCGTCCTGCGGGATGTCGAAGCGCTCGCCGTACATCTCCGTGTGCGGGATGGCGAACGACTCGGGGACGCCCTGCGCGATGGGATGGAACGGGTCGACCGTCCACACGCGCTCGCGCTCGCCCACTTCGCGCCAGTGCAGCCGGCACGACGTGCCCAGCATCCGGCGGAAGATCTTGGACATGTGCCCGGAGTGGAGCACGATGAGCCCCATGCCGCGCAGCACGCGGTCCTGGATGCGGTCCACCAGCGCGTCGCTCACCTGGGCGTGCGCGCAGTGGCCCCACCACAGCAGCACGTCCGTGCTGTCGAGCACCTCCGCCGGCAGACCCTGCTCCGGCATGTCCAGCGTCGCCGTGCGTATCTCCAGGTCGTCCGCCGCCAGCGCCTGCGCCAGGCAGCCGTGGATGCCGTCCGGGTAGATGCCCCGGATCATCTCGCCCAGCTTGTCGTTGCCGCGCTCGTGCACATTCTCGTTCCAGATGGTCACCCGTATCCTGCTGCTCATCGCTTCCTCGCTGCGTGTCTCTTGTCCTGCTTATATTTATGGTTCGTCGACGCCTGGGCGCCCGGGCGCGCGGGGCATCGGCTGCCGCCTGCCGCAGGCACCCGGGGCATAAATATGACACGCCCCACAGGCAAAAGCAAGACGCGCCGGCGGAAAAAGCGGCGCGCGGCGGGGAACCAAAAATCGCGCCGGGAAAATTGTAATCGCGGCAGGATGGCTTATATTTTTCAGAATTAGTTGTATGCTCCAAAATTCGCCCTGGCCTGAGGGTGCCCCAGGTCTGCCGTCGGGCCGGGCGAGTCCTGTTGCCGCCGGGGGGAGAGGCTTCCCCCGGCGGCGGCGCCAACCTGTCTGCCGCTGCCTGGCGCAGACGTAACCAACGCATCCGCAAGGAGAAAAAGAAGAATGTCGGGTAACATCAACACACAAGACGGCAACTTTGCAGCCGCCTATGTCGCCTATGCCCTGAGCGAGACCGCCGCCATCTACCCCATCACCCCGTCCTCCACGATGGGCGAATGGGTTGACCAGTGGGCCGCCGAGGACAAGCGCAACATCTGGGGCAAGCAGGTCAGCGTAGTAGAAATGCAGTCCGAGGCCGGTGCCGCGGGCGCCGTCCACGGCATGCTGGCCGCGGGCTCCCTCACCACCACCTACACCGCCTCCCAGGGCCTGCTGCTGATGATCCCGAACATGTACAAGATCGCCGGCGAGCTCCTCCCGACCGTCTTCCATGTCACCGCGCGCTCCCTCGCCTGCCAGTCCCTCGCCATCTTCGGCGACCACTCCGACGTCATGGCCTGCCGCAACACCGGCTTCGCCATGCTCTGCGCCAACTCCGTCCAGGAGGAGATGGACCTCGCCCTCGTCGCCCACCTCGCCACCTACCCCTCCAAGGTCCCCTTCCTCCAGTTCTTCGACGGCTTCCGCACCTCCCATGAGGTCCACAAGTTCGAGGAGATCCCCTACGACGTCATCGCCTCCCTCGTCGACAAGGCCGCCGTCGAGGAGTTCCGCGCCCGCGGACTCCGCCCCGAGAAGCCCGTCTGCAAGGTCGGCGCCCAGAACGGAGACGTCTACTTCCAGGGTCGCGAGACCGTCAACAAGTTCTACGACGCCTGCGGCGAGATCGTCCAGGCCAAGATGGACGCCGTCGCCAAGGTGACCGGACGCAGCTACCACCTCTTCGACTACGTCGGCGCACCCGACGCCACCGACGTCATCGTCGCCATGGGCTCCGCCTGCGAGGCCATCGAGGAGACCATCGACTACCTCAACGCCACCCGCGGCACCAAGTACGGCCTCGTCAAGGTCCGCCTCTACCGCCCCTTCTACGCCGACAAGTTCCTCGCCGCCCTGCCCAAGACCGTCCAGCGCATCGCCGTCCTCGACCGCACCAAGGAGCCCGGCGCCATCGGCGAACCCCTCTACATGGACGTCAAGGTCGCCGTCAACGACCCCAAGGTCACCATCATCGGCGGACGCTACGGCCTCTCCTCCAAGGACTTCACCCCGTCCATGATCCTCGCCGTCTACAAGCACCTCGAGAAGGGCGGCTTCCACGGCTTCACCGTCGGCATCGACGATGACGTCACCAACCTCTCCCTCAAGGTCGACGAGCACATCACCACCGAACCTGCCGGCACCACCGCCTGCATGTTCTACGGCCTCGGCGGCGACGGCACCGTCGGCGCCAACAAGACCACCATCAAGGTCATCGGACACCTCACCAACAAGGACGCCCAGGCCTACTTCGCCTACGACTCCAAGAAGTCCTTCGGCCTCACCTGCTCCCACCTCCGCTTCTCCGACTCCCCCATCAAGTCCACCTACCTCATCACCTCCCCCGACCTGGTCTCCTGCTCCACCGCCGCCTACATCGGCCGCTACGACCTCCTCAAGGGACTCAAGAAGGGCGGCACCTTCCTCCTCAACAGCCACTACAGCAATGACGAGGTCTTCGGCCACCTGACCCGCGACATGCAGGAGTACATCATCCAGAACGACATCAAGTTCTACAACGTCAACGCCGAGGCCATCGTCAAGACCAAGCCCGGCCTCCGCGGCAAGGGCGCCAACACCGTCATGATGGTCGCCTACTTCAAGGTCTCCGGCATCGTCCCCTTCGAGGACGCCGCCAAGGAGATGAAGATGCTCAACGCCAAGACCTTCGCCAAGAAGGGACAGGCCGTCATCGACATGAACAACGAGCTCGTCGACGCCGCCGCCGACGCCTGCGTCCGCGTCCAGGTCCCCGCCTCCCTCGACGGAGTCCCCCACGCCGAACACCTCAAGCTCATCCCTGACGACGCCGACCAGTTCGCCCGCTCCATCATCGAGCCCTCCATGCGCAACAACGGCGACGCCATCCCCGTCTCCGCCATGTCCATCGACGGCACCCTCCCCACCGGCACCGCCTGCCTCGAGAAGCGCGGCTTCGCCCCCAAGGTCCCCGTCTGGAACGCCGACTCCTGCATCCAGTGCGGCATCTGCGCCAGCTCCTGCCCGCACGCCGCCATCCGCACCAAGCTCTTCCGTGACGAGGACCTCGCCAGCGCCCCCGCCACCTTCAAGACCAAGGCCCCGCTGCCCAAGGCCGACGGACTCAAGTTCAAGGTCCAGGTCTACATCGAGGACTGCATGGGCTGCGGCGTCTGCCTCGACCAGTGCCCCGTCAAGGAGGTCAAGAACGAGGACGGCACCGTCAAGAAGGCCGCCGCACTCGCCTGGTCCACCCTCGAGAAGGAGCGCGCCGCCGGCGAGAACGACAACGAGGCCTTCTTCAACTCCACCGTCGACAACCTCCTCGGCGCCAACAAGGTGACCTCCCTCAAGGGCGCCATGCTCCGCACCCCGCTCTTCGAGTTCTCCGGCGCCTGCGCCGGCTGCGGCGAGACCCCCTACGTCAAGCTCGTCTCCCAGCTCTTCGGCGAGAACATGGTCGTCGCCAACGCCACCGGATGCTCCTCCATCTACTCCGGTACCTTCCCCACCATCCCCTACGCCAAGGCCAAGAACGGACGCGGACCCGCCTGGGCCAACTCCCTCTTCGAGGACAACGCCGAATTCGGCTTCGGCATGCGCATGGCCATCGACAGCAACCGCGCCACCCTCAAGGACTACTGCGGACGCCTCCTCGCCAGCGACAAGACCCCCGCCGACATGAAGCAGGCCATCGAGGGCGCCCTCGCCTTCTGGGACAACAGCAAGTGCGACGAGGCCGTCGCCGCCCAGAACAACGCCAAGGAAGTCCTCGCCAAGTACGCCGACTGTGGCTGCGACATCGTCGCCAAGGTCCGCGAGCTCCAGGACTACTTCACCGACAAGTCCGTCTGGATCATCGGCGGTGACGGCTGGGCCAACGACATCGGCTACAGCGGCATCGACCACGTCGTCGCCCAGGGCCAGAACGTCAACATCCTCGTCCTCGACACCGAGGTCTACTCCAACACCGGCGGACAGGCCTCCAAGTCCACCCCGACCGCGGCCGTCGCCAAGTTCGCCGCCGGCGGCAAGCGCACCTACAAGAAGAACATGGGCTTCATGTGCATGAGCTACGGCTACGTCTACGTCGCCAGCGTCGCCCTCGGCTACGACCGCGCCCAGACCCTCAAGGCCTTCCAGGAGGCCGAGGCCTACGATGGCCCGTCCATCATCTTCGCCTACGCCCCCTGCATCGCCCACACCATCGACATGAGCAAGACCCAGACCGAGCAGAAGCTCGCCGTCGAGGCCGGCTACTACCCCGTCTACCGCTACAACCCCGCCGCCGAGGTCCCCTTCAGCTGGGACGTCAAGAAGGAGGCCAACGGCAAGTTCCAGGAGTTCATCCGCAGCGAGGGCCGCTACAAGCTCCTCCTCAAGGCCAATCCTGCCCACGCCGAGGAGCTCTTCGCCCAGGCCGAGAAGGACGCCGCCAAGCGCATGAAGTTCATCGAGGAGGTCGGCAAGATGCTCTGAGCGTCGCCGCATCCGTAGCCTGACCGTCTGGTGAGTCTCCCAGGACTCCCAGACGGTGTTACCGGCGCGTTCCCCGTCTGCATACCCGCAGGCGCGGGACGCGCCCTTTTCGTTTATCCGTTTTATGCCTGTCTCGGGTTGACTTATTCGCGGTAATGGCATATGGCATCGCCCGCACGCCGCCTTGTCTGGAAACCTGATGATTGTGGACTGCCCATGCACAAGAAGCGACTTTCCCCATTCCTGAGAGCCCTCCTGTTTCCCGTTGGCCTGGCCAGGGAGCTCGTGGAGCTCGTCAAGGCCTCTACCAAGGATATGGAGAACCGCCTGAGGTTCCCAAAATGCCTCATCCACCGACAATGCCTCCTCGGCGAGGATGTCGAGCTGGCGGATTCGGTCCGCATCGGCGACCGCACCAGGCTGGGTAAGGGCCCCTCTGTCGGCGACTGGACCTACATCCGCAAGGACTGCTGCATCCGCAACGCCACCATCGGCAACTACTGCTCCATCGCCTCCCATGTCACCATCGGGCCGGAGCAGCATCCCCTGGACACCTTCTCGACCTCGCCGCACACCTACGCCAACTGAGCCGGTGGCCGAGATGCCGACCATCCTCGGCCTACCCGACGCGTCATCATCGGGCACGATGTCTGGATTGGGCTGAATGCCGACATCATGGATGGGGGAACCATCGGCACAGGCGCCGTCGTCACCCGCGATGTCCCCGACTACGCGATTGTGGGTGGCGTGCCGGCGCGCCTCATCCGCTACCGCGTCTCCGAGGAGCAGATCTCGCGGCTCCTCGCCTCCGAATGGTTCCTCAAGCCGCCGCACCAGCTGGACCATGATGCCCTGAACCGCCTCTGCGGCGCCCCGCAGCAGGCTCAGACTGCGCCCTGGCCGGCCTTATGCCGTTGAGCGAAGCAAGACGGAACAGAGGGGGCGGCAAGGGAAACGGGAGGGGCGAGATGCGGCCCGAAGCCGGACTCTCCACGCCATTTCCAGAAATTCTGGGAATTCTCACGAAAAAATCATCCGTCCCCGCTTGACATCCCCCGAAAGCGGGGTAAAGTAAAGGCGTGTTCATTAAAAACTGATACGACATCCGGAAGCATCCAGTCGCCGCAAGGCCGCTGGACGGGCTATTTTGGCCTCTGCGCCAACCGCCCCGCGCCGGACGCCGACGGGCCCAGTCCCGCGCGGCGCTCCGGTGGCTTTTTTTCTGACCCCCGCCGGGTCGGGCGAACCGAACGTTTCCGCAAGGAAGTGACGGCTGGCTCATTATCGGCGAGTGCCGGAAAGGGAAGGGGACGGACATGCCGGAAACGCAGGCAGCCTGGCCGACCGGCCGGGCGCGCGGCGAAAAAAATCGCCGACGCCGCTTGCAAATACGGAAAGACGTGATAACTTAAGGATGTCGCCCGAGGGAATGTCAGAGTCCCCTCGGGGTGAACGAAAAAAAGTTCACGAAAAATCGCCGCGGCGACTTGCAAAAGCCAAAACCGGTGATAAAGTAGTGAGGTCGCCCGAAACGGCGACGGGCTCCTTGGAAGCAAAGCAGCGCAATATGATGCGATTGACAAACAATTAAGCTCCTTCGACCGGAGCGCACGGACTTGAGCCGGGCGCGGTGAGGGCCGGAGGTTGCCCCCTAGAAACTGAAATCTTCCGGTCAGCCGACCGGGAGTGTCAAACTTTTTCTGCAATGGAGAGTTTGATCCTGGCTCAGAATGAACGCTGGCGGCATGGATTAGGCATGCAAGTCGAACGGGATGCCCTCGGGCATCTAGTGGCGAAAGGGTGAGTAACACGTGAGCAACCTGCCCCCGAGGGCGGAATAAGCGCTGGAAACGGCGTCTAAAACCGCATGAGGCTTCCGGAGCGCATGCTCCGGTCTCCAAATATTCATACCTTGGGGATGGGCTCGCGGCCCATTAGCTTGTTGGCGGGGTAACGGCCCACCAAGGCTGCGACGGGTAGGTGGTCTGAGAGGATGGTCACCCACACTGGGACTGAGACACTGCCCAGACTCCTACGGGAGGCTGCAGTCGAGAATCTTCCGCAATGGGCGAAAGCCTGACGGAGCGATGCCGCGTGAGGGACGAAGGTCTTCGGATTGTAAACCTCTGTCATCGGGGACGAACCAAATGACGGTACCCGAAAAGGAAGCCACGGCTAACCACGTGCCAGCAGCCGCGGTAACACGTGGGTGGCGAGCGTTATTCGGATTCACTGGGCGTAAAGGGTCCGCAGGGGGCCTGCCACGCCCGCCGTGAAAGCCCGGGGCTCAACCCCGGGACTGCGGCGGGTACGGGCGGGCTGGAGTGTGTGATGGGCAGACGGAATTCCAGGTGTAGCGGTGGAATGCGTGGATATCTGGAAGAACACCGATGGCGAAGGCGGTCTGCTGGCACATCACTGACCCTCAGGGACGAGAGTGTGGGTAGCGAACAGGATTAGATACCCTGGTAGTCCACACCGTAAACGTTGTGCGCCAGATGTTGAGCGGTCGGCCCGCTCAGCGTCCAAGCTAACGCGGTAAGCGCACCGCCTGGGGACTACGGCCGCAAGGCTAAAACTCAAAGGAATTGACGGGGGCCCGCACAAGCGGTGGAGCATGTTGCTTAATTCGAGGCAACGCGAAGAACCTTACCCAGGTTTGACATGGCACTGACCGTCCGTGAAAGCGGACTTTCCTTCGGGACAGTGCCACAGATGCTGCATGGCTGTCGTCAGCTCGTGCCGTGAGGTGTTCGGTTAAGTCCGGCAACGAGCGCAACCCATGCCGCCAGTTACCAGCGAGTGATGTCGGGGACTCTGGCGGGACTGCCCGTGTCAAGCGGGAGGAGGGCGTGGATGACGTCAAGTCCGTATGGCTCCTACGCCTGGGGCCGCAAACGTGCTACAATGGCGGGTACAGTGGGTCGCGGCGCCGCGAGGCGCCTCCAATCCCGAAAGCCCGCCCCAGTTCGGATTGCAGCCTGCAACTCGGCTGCATGAAGCCGGAATCGCTAGTAAAGGGGTATCAGCTACGATCCCTTGAATACGTTCCCGGGCCTTGTACACACCGCCCGTCACATCATGGAAGCTGACCTCACCCGAAGTGGCCGGGCCAACCGCAAGGAGGCAGGTCCCTAAGGTGAGTTCGGTGACTGGGATGAAGTCGTAACAAGGTAGCCGTTGGGGAACCAGCGGCTGGATCACCTCCTTTTTAAGGAATCAGGCCGGCGCCT
>CALZPA010000035.1 GCA_945827525.1 uncultured Lentisphaeria bacterium
GACGAGAGTGACGAGAGCAAAGCCGCCGAGCGAAGCGAGGCCTGTCCCGACGGCGACCCCGCCGTCGGGCGGAAGGCGCCCGCCGAGCGAGGCGAGGCGGAGAAATAGCGACGAGAGCAAAGCCGCCGAGCGAGGCGAGGCGGAACAAAACAAAAACAGGCGAAAAATTACATTTTTGTCATAAATTCATCTTCATTGTCTTGCATTGTCATGCTTTCCGTGATACATTAAGGTGAACGACAAGGCATTTGGCAGACGAGACGACAGATGGACAGGCGAATGGCAGGGGACAGCGGCAAGGCTGACGCTGGGCGGTATGCGTACCGTCAGGCGTCCGTGGTGGCGACTGTCCCCTTTCATGTGTACGCCACCGTCTGTGTCCAGGCAACGAATCAGGCAATGAGGTAGCAGCGATGAATGACGACGTGTCGGTGACGGTTCAGATAGCGGTTCTGGCGATCCAGCTCTGCGTGATTCTGTTTGCCGCACGGCTGTGCGGGATGGCGATGCAGCGTCTGCGTCTGCCGTCGGTGCTGGGCGAGCTGCTGACCGGTGTGCTGCTGGGGCCGTATGTGCTGGGCGGCTATGGTCTGCCCCTGCATGGTCTGGAGCAGGGACTGTTCCCCGCCTCGGGCCTGGAAGGCGTGCCGGTCTCGCCGCTGCTGTACTCGCTGGCGACGATAGGCTCGGTCATACTGCTGTTCATGTCGGGTCTGGAGACGGACTTGCGGATGTTCTTCCGCTACTCGGTCGCGGGGACGGCGGTTGGTCTTGGCGGCGTGGTCTTCTCCTATGCGTTCGGCGTCGGCCTGGGCATGATGATGTACGATGGCGTCGGCCCCATGGACGCCCGGTGCATGTTTCTGGGCATCCTCTGCACGGCGACCTCGGTCGGCATCACGGCGCGCATTCTCTCGGAGCGACGGAGCATCGACTCGCCGGAGGGGACGACCATCCTGGCGGCCGCCGTCATCGACGATGTTCTGGGCATCATCTCGCTGGCGATTGTGATGGGTCTGGTGGGCATGAAGGCGAGCCGCGGCGCGGGCTTCTCGTGGGGTCACGTCGGGCTGGTGGCTGCTCGGAGCTTTGGTCTGTGGCTGGGCGTGACGGTGGTCGGCCTGGTGCTGGCGCACAAGCTGGCGCAGATGCTGAAGTGGTTTATGCCGTCCAAGGTGTTCTCGGTGCTGGCTCTGGGGCTGGCGCTGGGTCTGGCCGGCATCTTCGAGCAGGCCGGTCTGGCGATGATCGTCGGCGCCTATGTGATGGGTCTGTGCCTGTCGAAGACGGACATCAGCTTCTCCATCCAGCGCCATCTGGGCGAAATCTACAACCTGCTGGTGCCCGTCTTCTTCGTGGTAATGGGCATGATGGTCGATGTGCGCGTGCTGGGCGAGCCGACCGTCCTCAAGTTCGGGCTGCTCTACTCCGTCCTCGCCATCCTGGCGAAGATCATCGGCTGCGCCCTCCCGGCGCTCTTCATGAACTTCAATGTGCTTGGCGCCGTCCGCATCGGCGCCGGCATGGTTCCGCGCGGCGAGGTCGCCCTCATCATCGCCGGCATCGGCTCCACCACCATGATGCTCGTCGATGGCGAGCGCGTCCCCATCGTCAACGCCGAGCTCTTCGGCATCGCCATCATCATGACGCTCGTGACCACCATCCTCGCGCCGCCGCTGCTCTCGCTCGTCCTCAGCCTTGGCGGCAAGGGCGTCCGGCGAGAGACCGCCGCCGAGGAGACCGTCCACTCCGTCTACGCCGCGCCCTCCGAGCTCTTCAAGGAATTCATCCTCCGAACCATCCAGGACAACTTCCGGCAGGAGGGCTTCCGGCACTCCGAACTCGACAGCGAGGGCGGCATCATCCGCTTCCGGCGCGAAGGCACCACCTTCTCGCTCCAGCTCAACGGCAACAGCTTCGACTTCGAGTCCAGCCCCAATGAGGCTCTCCTCATCCGCACCGTCATGTACGAGACGCTCGTCGAGATCAACCGCGGCATCGAGGAGATGCAGAGCTACGTCGACCCCGCGCGCTTCGGCAAGGTCGTCGAGGTCGCCACCGACACCAAGTCGCTCAAGACGCCCCTCAACCTCGGACGCGTCATCGGCCCGCGGAACATCATCCTGGACCTCTGCGCCAAGACGCACGACGAGGCCCTGCGCGAAATGGTCATGCGCCTGGCCGAGGAACGGCTGCTCACCGACCGCGACACCTGCCTCCAGGACGTCCTCCACCGCGAGGCCATCATGTCCACCTGCATCGCCCCAGGCATCGCCCTCCCCCACGCCAGAACCACCGGCACCGAACACCTCGCCGCCGTCGTCGGCATCTCCCGCAAGGGCATCCCCGCCACCGGCGGACAGGAGGGCACGCTCACGCGCATCTTCGTCCTCAGCGTCTGCCCCAAACGGAAGGATCAGCCCTATCTCCAGTTCGTCGGACTCGTCGCCAGCGTCCTCTCAGGCTCCGGAGCCATCAAGACGCTCCTGGACGCCGACACCGAGGAGGACATCCGGCAGTTCTTTATCCAGCGCGCACACCGCTAGGCGCGCGCCGGCTCGCCGGCCCCAAGCCGGCGCAGGGCGCGCACCAGGATGACCCCATTGACCATGGTCGCCAGACCCCAGGTAATCGGATAGGACAGCATCAGCATCTCCATCGTGCGGTGCATCGGAAACGCCGTGTACAGCCAAACCACCCGAAAGCCGCACACGCACACCAGCACGATGATCGCCGACAGCAGCGACTTGTCAATGCCGCGCATCGCGCCGCTCACCACATCCATCATCCCCGCCAGCGCATACGTCGTGAACATGACCACGATGCGTCTCATGCCCCACGCGATGACCGCCGGATCCGTCGAGTAGATGGACAGCAGCTCCGGACCTATCAGCCACGCGCCAGGCCCCATCACCGACGAAATCACCACACTCACCCAGAAGCAGTACCAGATGCTCCGGCGCAGACGCGCGTACTGACGCGCACCGTAGTTCTGGCCCGCAAAGCTGATGGTCGCCTGATGCAGCGCGTAGGGGCCGCAGTAGACGATGCCCTCCAGACTCAGGGTCGCGGAGTTGCCGGCCATCGCCAGCGAGCCAAACGAATTCACCGCCGACTGGATCAGGATGTTCGACAGCGAAAAGCACGACGCCTGCGCCGCCGACGGCACGCCGATCTCCAGCATCCGCCGCAGCACCGGCCAGTGCACACGCAGACGACACCACTCCAGACGGCACCCGTCACGCGATGACGCCAGCGCACGCCACACCAGCGCGCTCGACACAATCTGCGACAGCACCGTCGCCCACGCCACACCGTCCACATCCATCCCGAACCGCAGCACCAGCAGCAGATTCAGCGGCACATTCAGCACCCCCGACACCGCCAGATAGATCAGCGGACGTCGCGTGTCGCCCACCGCCCGCAGCACCGCCGAGCCAAAGTTGTACACCATCAGCACCGGCAGCCCCAGAAAGTAGATGCGCATGTACAGCGTCGCCTTCTCCAGCACATTCGCCGGCGTCGCCATCATCTCCAGCAGCGGACGCGCAAACGCATACCCAAACGCCGCCACCAGCACACCTCCCACCACCGCCACCACCATCGACGTGTGCGTCGTCCGCGACAGCAGCGACTGATCCTTCGCCCCATATGCGTTCGCCGCCACCACATTCGTCCCGATCGCCAGACCAAAGAAGATGTTGATGATCATGTGGATCAGCGACGACGTCGCGCCCACCGCCGCCATCGCCTCATGCGCCGCAAAGCGACCAATCACAATCAGATCCGCCGCGTTGAACATCAGCTGCAGGATCAGCGTGAAGAACAGCGGCACCGTGAAGCGGATGATCTGACTGAACAGCGGCCCCTCCGTCATGTCCATCCGATGCGACGACCTAGACTCCATTCCCTTCACGACTCACCTCTTGCACTCGATGGGACAGATGATGACCATCGTCCTGTTGATAACCTGTTGATAACCTGTTCCGCGCACGGGAAAAAGCTGTTGACAACTGCCCTTTTCAGGCGTGGGTTCCTGTTGACAACCTGTTCATAACCGGCTCAGTCCCGCTTGGAGTTGATGACGTTGAGGCCGAAGCCTCGGAGGAGCTGGGCGGCGTCCTCCAAGTCGTTGACGTCGGGCGGTGTGACTCGTGGCATGGTGTCCGGGAGTCCGACGGCGGTGAATTTGGAGCGCGCGAAGTCATGGTAGGCGAGGAGTCTGACGGCGGTGACGGCGTGGCAGTCGGCGAGAATGCGTCCGGCCTGGCGCAGGGTGTCCGGCTCCATGTTGTGCTGCGGGACGAGTGGCATGCGGACTTCGATGGGCTTTCCGGCGTCGGAGAGCCGTCGGAGATTGTCGAGAATGAGTCGGTTGTCGCAGCCGGTGAGCTGGCGGTGTCGTTCGGGGTCTGGGTGCTTGAGGTCGTAGAGGAAGAGGTCGGTGAGCGGCAGCAGGCGCTCGAAGGCGGTCCAGGGGACATTGCCGCAGGTGTCGAGGGCGCAGTGGATGCGGTGCTGCCGGAGCAGCGAGAAGAGTTCGGCGCAGAAGTCGGGCTGGAGGAGCGGCTCGCCTCCGGAGAGGGTGGCGCCGCCGCCGCTGGTCTCGTAGAAGGGCGCGTCCTCCAGGATGTCCGCCGCGACGTCGGCGGCCTCGCGTTCGCGGCCATAGAGGATGAGGGCGTCGGAGAGGCACTCCTCGGCGCAGCGTCCGCAGGCGACGCAGCGGTCACGGAGGAGGTCATGGTGTCCGTCGGCGAGGCGATGGGCGTTCTGGGGGCAGACGTCGGCGCAGGCGCCGCAGCCGGTGCACTTGTGGGCGAGGAAGGCGAGTTCGGGCTCGCCGCGTCGGCTTTCGGGGTTATGGCACCAGATACAGCGGAGGGAGCACCCCTTCAGGAAGACGGTGGTGCGGATGCCGGGGCCGTCATGGACGGCGAAGCGTTTGATGTCAACCAGGCGACCTTTCATCGTGTTGTGCACAAGTGGCCCACAGACGAGACCAAGACCATTGGGGAAAAACGAGGCTCAGGGCGCCTGAAAAGGCAGGCTCCCCAAGCCGAGAGACTTTGTGTTGTGAGGCAATCGTTTGAAAATGAGGACTATCTCGCTAAAGATAGTGCTGACTAC
Organism: uncultured Lentisphaeria bacterium; assembly: GCA_945827525.1. Classification (GTDB taxonomy): domain Bacteria; phylum Verrucomicrobiota; class Lentisphaeria; order Oligosphaerales; family Oligosphaeraceae; genus CAAGGB01. The sequence continues at coordinate 5,131 of CALZPA010000035.1, forward strand.
CGCGGAAATCAACTCGCGCGGCGGTCATGGCTCGGCAAAAAGCGGTGTGTGATGTTGTTCAGCGCGTCCCGTTTCGGGAGGTTGCGTCGCCATCGCGGAGCTGTAGGTTGAGGCGAAGGAGTCCGGGGATGAGGGTCAGCGACAGTCGGCGTGGGGGTGTGGCCTGGCGACGGTCCGTTGGAGGATGGAGGGCGGAGGTCTGTCCCTCGAGGTCACGTCCGGCGCCGCAGACGACACCGAGGGCAAGCGCGATGGCGAGTGTGAAGCTGCCGCCGTAGCTGAGCAGCGGCAGCGGCAGTCCGATGATGGGCAGGAGCCGGACGGTCATGGCGACATTGACGAGGACATGGGTGGCGAGGAGCGTCATGAGTTCGGCGCAGGCGAGTCCTGCGGCACGGTCACGGGTGCGCGCGGCCCAGCCCAGTCCCAGCCAGAGCAGCGTCAGGTAGAGGAGCAGGACGGGCAAGGTGCCGAAGAGGAAGCCCATCTCCTCGCCGATGACGGAGAAGATGAAGTCGGTGGGGGCGACGGTTCTGGGGAGGTATCCGAGTCCCTTCATGGTGCCCTCCAGGTAGCCCTTGCCGAAGGCGCCGCCGCTGGCGAGCGTCATGACGGACTGTCGCTCGTTCCAACTGCCCTTCGGCGACAGATAGGCGGCCACGCGGCGCAGATGGTATCCGCGGACGAGTCCGCCGGCCAGTCCCTCGCGTGGGATGGCGGAGACCAGCCCCTCCGCCTCGTCGGCGGAGCGCAGCCAGACGAGGGCGGCGGCGGCGGCCACGCAGGCGACCAGCGTCAGGGCGAGCAGGGCGTTCCAGAGGCGTCGCCAGGGGAGTCGCAGTCCGATGGCGACGGCCGTCGCGGGGAGGAGCGTGCAGGCGTTGCCCGCCGAGGGCTCGACGACGATGAGGGCGGCAGGCAGGGCGACGGCCGCCAGCAGGAGCAGTGCCCGGCGGAATCGGGTTCGCGTGGCCAGTCGCCACAGTCGTCCTCCGGAGTCGGCGGGTCTCGCCAGCAGCCTGGCCACGGCAAGCAGGGTGAAGACCTTGGCGAATTCGGCGGGCTGGAGCGTGAGGGAACCCAGGTCGAGCCAGCGTCGGGCGCCGCCGATCTGCTTGCCGACGAGGAGGACAGCGACCAGTCCGAGAAGGCTGGCGCCGTAGCCCAGCCAGACCAGAGCGTCCAGGAGCCGTCCGGAGGGCGACAGCCTGGAGACGCCCCAGAGCAGGACGGCGGCCAGCAGCAGCCAGACGGCGTGCTGACGCCACACGGGGCGGACGGCATAGTCGCCGCCGATGTAGCCGGTGCTGTAGACGAAGAGCACGCCGTAGAGGGCCAGTCCGGCCAGCGCCAGCCACCACAGCAGCAGGTCATTCCGTTCGTGTCCCGGCTCCATGCGCCCTCCCCTGCCCGTGTCAGTCACGGAAATGCCTCAGCCAGCGTCCGCTGCGGTAGCGCCAGACAAAGCAGACGATGCGCACCAGCCAGTCGGCGATCATCGCCCACCAGACGCCCAGAGCGCCCCAACCCAGGAAATTCGCGCCGCCGAGCAGATAGCTGCCGCCGACCCGCGCCAGCACCATCGACGCCACGGAGACGACCATCATGAAGCGCACGTCGTTGGCGGCACGGAGCGCGTTGGGGAAGACGAACGTCCAGGGCCAGATGAACATGCCGATGCCGTTGTGGATGAGGATGAGCTTGACGGTCAGCCAGTAGGTCTCGTCAGAGAGGGTGTAGCAGGCGAGGCAGAGCGGCGTGATGGCGAACACGACGACATTCCAGACCAGATGCCAGATGCAGGCCAGCTTCATCATCTTGCGGACATAGAAGCGCACGACCTCGACGTCGCCCGCGCCGACCGCCTGTCCGACCACGGTGATGACGGCCAGGCAGAACGCGGCGCCGACCAGGCAGCCCAGGTAGTCGATGTTGTTGGCGACGGCGTTCGCGGCCAACTGCGTCGAGCCGAACGCGGCGATGACGGCGACGACGATGACGCGTCCGAACTGGAAGATGCCGCTCTCGACGCCGCTGGGCACGCCGATGCGCAGGATACGCCGTATCAGCTGTGGCTCCAGTCCGGGGTTCTCTCGCAGGGACAGATAGATGGGGCGGCTGCGATCCCGCAGATACCACACCAGCATGGCCATCGCGACCAGGCGCGCCACGACCGTGGCGGACGCCGCGCCCGCCACACCGAGCCCCAGTCCATGGATGAGCAGCGCGTTGCCCGCGACGTTGATGACGTTGCTCACCACGGCCGCGTAGAGCGTCAGGCGCGCGGCGTTCTGCGAGCGGATGAGCGCCCCGCAACTGCAGAACACCGCAAACAGCGGGAACGACAGCGCCGTCACCCGGAAATACGTCGTCGCGGAGGCGAAGACCTCACCGGAGACCTCGCCGAAGAGTCCGCGGATGATCCAGGTGCTGCCCAGCTCCGAGAACGCCAGGAGCAGCAGCGAGAGCGCCAGGTTGACCCAGATGAGCTGGAGGGCACTGCGGCGGGCCGACTCCAGACGGCGGGCGCCGAGGAACTGGCTGGCGACTACGGCGCCGCCGGTGGCCAGGGCCGAGAAGATATGGAAGATGAAGTTGTTGAGCATGTCGATGAGCGTCACGCCCGCGACGGCGTTCTCGCCCAGACAGGACACCATCATGGTGTCCGCCATGCCCACCGCGATCACCAGGAACTGCTCGCCGATGAGGGGGAGGAGCAGCCGGCGGAGGTCGGCGTTCGTGAACAGCGGGCGCTGTCCGGCGTCCGGCTGCGCGGCCGCGGCTGTCTCCTGCGTCTCCATGCGTCAGTCAGTCTGCCTGCCTGTCAGTGCATGTACATGCCGCCGTTGACGTCGAGGCAGATGCCGGTGAGGTAGTTTCCGCCCTCGCCGCAGAGATAGGCGCAGGCGAGTCCGACGTCGCGGGTCTCGCCGAGTCCGAGGGGGACTCCGGCGGCCAGCTTGGCGACGCCCTCCTCGCCGTGGGTCTTGTAGAGGAGCTCGGTGCGGATGATGCCGGGCGCGACGGCGTTGACGGTGACGCCGAGGGGCGCGGCTGTCCGGGCGAGCGTCTTGGTGAAGCTGAGGATGCCGCCCTTGGTGGCGGCGTAGTGGACGTGTCCGAAGAGGGCGCCCTGGTGGGCGACCATCGAGGACATGTTGACGATGCGTCCGAAATGGCGTTCGCGCATCCGGAGCATGGCCTGCTTGCTGCAGAGGAACATGCTCTTGAGGTTGGTCTGGATGAGGGCGTCCCAGCTCTCCTCCGTGATGTCGAAGATGTTCTCGGCGCGGCTGGTGCCGGCGTTGTTGATGAGGAAGTCGATGGGGCCGAGCTGCTCGTCGATGGCGCGGAACAGGGCCTCCACCTCGTCCGCCCTGCCGACGTTGGCCTGGAGGGCGAGGGCGCGGACGCCGAACTGCCGGCAGGCCTGCGCGACCTCCTCCGCCTCGGCGGCACTGGCATGGTAGTTGACGACGACATCGGCGCCCTTCTCGGCCAGCACCAGCGCGATGCCCTTGCCCAGTCCGCGCGACGCTCCGGTGACCAGTGCGATACGACCTGACAGCTCACCCATAGTCATTCTGAACTCCCTGATATAGATGGAATAATTGTGCTCTGACTGTCTGTGGTTGGCTCAAAGGGACCCCAGGCGGGCGCTGATGGCGAGAGCGGGGTCGAGGGGGACGCGGACGCGCTGGACATCCGGCGTGACGGTGATGCGCGGGGTGGGTCTGGGGAGTCGTCCGCCGAACTGTGGGAGCCACTCGGCCTCGGCGGCGAGCATCTCCGTGACCATGGCGCGGATCTCGTCGGGGTTGAGCCGTGCGGCGGTGAGCGGATCGAGTGCGCAGGCCCAGACGGCGGCCTCGGGGTCTCCGCTGAGCGCGGCCTCGACGGCGAGTCGCTGGCAGGAGATGTTGCTCTGGTTCAGGGCGGCGAGCTGGGTCGGCAGCTTGCCGACGTAGGTGGGATGGAGTCCGGCGCCGTCGGCGAAGATGGGGACCTCGGCGATGCAGTCGTCGGGGAGGTTGGCGATGAGGCCATGGTTGCGGAGGTTGCCGTTGAAGCGGAACGTGCGGTTCTTCTCGAGGGCCTCGATGATGTAGGAGCAGTACTCGACGCTGCGCGGCGGGAGCTCGACGGGCTCGTTGGCGAGGCGGTCGGCGTCGGCGTACTTGCGGTCGAGGAGTCGGTTCCACTTGAGGCAGGCGGCGGTCTCGCCGCCGAAGTCGGGCTCGTCGCAGTAGAGCCCCATGCCGCGCTCGTTCTTGCGGAAGTAGGGCAGATACTCGGAGAGGTGTCCGGTGGACTCGGTCATGAAGTAGCCGAACTGGCGGAACATCTCGCCGCGCACCTTCTCGTTGGCGTAGTACTCGGGCTGCTCGATGCGCTCGCGGAGGATGGGGTAGAGATCCTTGCCGCGGTGCTCGAGCCGGATGAACCAGCCCATGTGGTTGATGCCGGCGCAGGTGTAGTCGATCTCGTCCTTGGGGACGCCGGCGTAGCCAGCCAGGAGCTCCAGGGTGGTCTGGACGCCATGGCAGAGCCCGACGACGCGGACGCCCTCGTCGGCGACGGCCCAGCAGCAGGTCGCCATGGGATTGACGTAGTTGAGCATCAGCGCCTTGGGGCAGAGCTCGCGCATCTCGGCGGCGACCTCGCGCATCACGGGGACGGTGCGCAGCGTGCGGAACACCCCGCCTGGCCCCAGGGTGTCGCCGATGCACTGGTCGACGCCGTACTTGAGGGGGATCTCGATGTCGGCCTCGTAGGCGCGCAGGCCGCCGATCTTGAAGGTGCAGATGACGTAGTCGGCGTTGGCGAGCGCCTCGCGGCGGTCGGTCGTCACGGAGATGGAGACGGGACAGGACAGCTTCCCGAGGGCGAGCACCTTGTCCATGTGCCGCTTGACGCAGGAGGTGTGGCGCGTCGTGGGTGCCATCAGGCTGAACTCGACCCCATCCAGGCCCGGTATCTGCATGATGTCCAGCATCAGCGTCTTGCAGAACACCAGGCTGCCCGCACCGATCATCGCCACTTTCATCCTAAACGCTCGCTCCTCTCTTGCTGACTGTTCGCTTGACTCACTGATGATGCCCGCTCCCCGCCTGACCGGCGCGGAGCCGACAGGCGGGGACAGACCACTGTTCCCCCGTCTGCCTCAGAGGTCCTGACTGACCCTCATGGAGCAGAATTTGGGTCCGCACATGGTGCAGTAGCGGTCGCCGTGGGTCTGGGGGCCATTGGGGTTCGCGCGTTCGGCGAGGCACTCCTCGCGGAGCTCGCGGGCCTTGTCGGGGTCAAGCGCGAGCTCGAACTGGCGATCCCAGTCGAAGGCGGCGCGGGCGTCGCTGATGGCGTCGTCCTGCTCGCGGGCGCCGGGGAGCCCCTTGGCGATGTCGGCGGCGTGGGCGGCGATCTTGTAGGCGATGCACCCGGCGCGGACATCGGCGGCGTTGGGGAGTCCGATGTGCTCCTTGGGGGTGACGTAGCAGAGCATGGCGGCGCCCTTCCAGGCGCCGATGGCGGCGCCGATGGCGCTGGTGATGTGGTCGTAGCCGGGGGCGCAGTCCATGACGACGGGGCCGAGGATGTAGAAGGGGGCGTCGTCGCAGAGGTCGCGTTCGCGGAGCATGTTCATCTCGACCTCGTGGAGCGGGATGTGCCCGGGGCCCTCGATCATGACCTGGACGCCGGCCTCGCGGCAGCGGCGGGCGAGGCGTCCGAGCTCCTCGAGCTCGGCGAACTGGGCCTCGTCGGAGGCGTCGGCGAGGCAGCCGGGGCGCATGCCGTCGCCGAGGGAGAGGGTGACGTCATGCTCGGCGCAGATGGCGAGGATCTTGTCGAAGCAGTCGTAGAAGGGGTTGTCGCGTCCGGTCTGGGACATGTAGCGGGCGATGAGGGCGCCGCCGCGGCTGACGATGCGCAGCTTGCGGCGCTTGGCCATGGGGATCATGTGCGGGCGGATGCCGACATGGATGGTCATGTAGTCGACGCCCTGGCAGGCCTGGTCGCGGATGACGGAGAGGATGGCCTCCTCGGAGAAGTCGATGTCGTCGTCGTTGCCGGCGCGGCAGGCGAGCTCGTAGACGGGGACGGTGCCGATAGGGACCTCGGAGTGCCCGATGATGATGCGCCGGGTGTGCTCGAGGTTCTCGCCGGTGCTGAGGTCCATGACGGTGTCGGCGCCGTACTTGACGGCCTGCTCGAGCTTACGGAGCTCGGTCTGGGGGCAGGAGGAGAGGCTGGAGGTGCCGATGTTGGCGTTGATTTTGGTCTTGAGCTCGCGTCCGATGCCCATGGGCTTCAGGTTGGCATGGCCATGGTTGGCGGGGATGACGATACGTCCCGCGGCCACGCCGTCGCGGATGAATTCGGGGTCACGGCGCTCCGCCGCCGCCACGGCCTTCATCGCCTCGGTCACGACGCCCTCGCGGGCCCACTGCAACTGCGTCTTTGACATGCTGTCCAATCTCTCCACGCAAAAAAAGGTCACACACACGGAAAATCTGCACGGGAAGGCAGAGAAACAGAACGCCCCGTCCCTGAGGTGACGGCGGACGCACAAGGCACGGGGCGACGACGGCTGGCTGCTCCCTACGCAGATGCTGCTCTGGTCAGGTTCAACGGGTCTCATCTCAGCCCACGACGCGCGGGAGGCGCGCCGGAGGCACCCCGGCGCCGGCCCGGACGGCGGTCTCTGCCGATGTCCAGGCGGTGTTCTACTAGTCGATGCTGATAATATACGCTGTCCGGACGTTTCCGCAATGCGGCGTGGCGTTCACGGGGCGACCGACGGCGGCGGCTCCAGCTTGGGGCAGCCCGCGAACGCCGTGGGGTCCAGCCGGCGCACCGACGGCGGCACCGACACCGCCGTCAGGCTCGCGCAGTTGCGGAACGTCCCCCGGCGCACCGCCGTCAGCGAGCGCGGCAGGCCGACGGCTATCAGCGCCGAGCAGCCCTCGAACGCCTGCGCCCCCATGTCCGAGACCGTGTTCGGGAAGATGATCTCCGCCAGCGCCGTGCAGCCCGCGAACGCGGCCTCGCCGATGGACGCCAGCCCGTTCGGCAACGTCACGCCCTTCAGCGACGCGCAGTGCGCGAACGCTCGGTTCCCCACCCGGCGCACGCCGGCCGGCAGCGTCACCTCCGTCAGCGAGCGGCAGCCGTAGAACGCGGCCTCGCCCACCTCGGTCAGCCCCGCCGGCAGACGGCACCCCTGCAGGGCCTGACTCCCCTCCAGCACGCCATACGGCAACGTCCGCAGTGCCGTCCGCGAGGCGTCAAGGCCCGTCAGGCGACTCTGGAAGAACGCATAGGCGCCCAGTTCGGCAACGGCGGCCGGCAGCGTCAGCTCGCCGGCGAGCCCCGTATGGGCGAACGCCTCGACGCCGATGCGCCGCAGCGTCTCGGGGAGGGCCATCTCGCCCGAGGCCTGGGGGGCCGGGGTGGGGCCGCGCCGGAACGCGCGGTCGCCGATCTCGACGAGTTTGGGTGGGAGCGTCACGGTCTTCAGTTGGCCGCAGTCGGCGAACGCGCCGGCGGCAAGCGCGGTGATGCGTCCCGGCACGCTGTACTCCGTCAGGGGGCTGGCGGGGGGAAAGCGCAGCAGCGTCCCCGCGCCTGGCTCGAACAGCACCCCATGCGTCGCCTGGAAGGTGGCGTTCCCCGGCGCGACCTCCAGCGCCGACAGCGCCGCGCAGCCCGCGAACGCCTCACGCCCCAGCGACGCCAGCGAGGCCGGCAGACGCACCGTCGCCAGCGAACGGCAGTCGCCGAACGCCGAGGCCCCGATGCTCCGCAGCCCTTCCGGCAGCGTCACGGCTGTCAGGCTCACGCAGCCCTGGAACGCCAGGTCGCCGAGGCGCTCCAGCGACGACGGCAGTCGGAGCGACGTCAGCCGACGGCAGTTCAGCAGTAGCCCGCGCGGCAGCTCGCGCAGCTCGGACGGCAGCGTCAGCGACGCCAGCGGCGTGTCCGCGAATGCCTTCTCGCCGAGTTCCGTCAGGCTGTCGGGACAGGTCAGCGTGGTCAGCCCCGTCCGCGCGAACGCCTCGTGCCCGATGACTCGAAGCCCCTGCGGCAGCGTCACGGCAGTCAGGGCGACGGCTCCCGTGAACGCGCCCGACGCGATGCGCTCCGTCCCCGCCGGGACCTCGAAGGCGCGCTCCCGACGCGAGACCGGATAGCGGATGAGCGTCTTGCGGTCACGCGAATACAGCACGCCGTCGACGAGGGCGAACGCCTGGTCGCCCTCCTGGAGCCGGAAGGTCATCGGCTCCAGCGTCGCGTAGCGGATGTAGCCCTCCTCGCAGCCAGCCACGGGCCTGCCGCCCAGCGTCAGGGGCAGCGTCACCTCGCTTCGCGCCGGAAAGCCCGCGATGTGCGCACGGCCGTCCCGTATGCGGAACGTGAAGCCGTCCTCAAGCTGCAGCGGAGCCTGGGCAAGCAGCGAGGACGCCAGCAGGACGCAGGCGAGAACCGCAGGACGACGACGGCATGGACTCATGGTGCTTCTTCTCATGGGACTGGACTTCTCCGGCAAGGCAAGGCAGGGAAACGGCAGGGAGGCAGAGACAGACAAGGCGGCGTCCGCCCCGCGCAGGGGGAGGACGCCGCCAGGCGGAGGCGGCCCGTCCGGGGGACCCCGGAGGTGCGCTCAGCCCCGGTTCAGGGCGCGATGCGCGATGTCCGAGCGGTAGGTGGCGCCCTCGAAGGAGATCTTGTCGACGGCCTGATAGGCGTTCTGGACGGCGGCGGCGATGGTGTCGCCGAGGGCGGTGACGCCCAGGACGCGCCCGCCGCTGGTGACGAGGCGTCCCTCGGCGTCGCGCTTGGTTCCGGCGTGGAAGACGACGGCGCCGGTGGCCTCGGCCTCGTCGAGGCCGGTGATGGGCTTGCCCTTGGCGTAGGAGCCGGGATAGCCCTTCGAGGTCATGACGACGCAGACGGCGGGACGCGGGTTCCAGACCAGCTTCGCCTCGGCGAGCCGACCGTCGGCGACGGCGGTCAGGGCCTCGACCAGGTCGCTGTCCAGACGCGCCATGATGGCCTGGGTCTCGGGGTCGCCGAAGCGCACGTTGAACTCCAGCACCTTCGGGCCGTCCGCCGTCATCATCAGTCCGGCGTAGATGACGCCGCGGAAGTCCAGGCCGTCCGCCTGGACGCCCTTCAGGAAGGGCTGCAGGACGCGCTCGTCGATGATCCTCCACATGGCGTCGGTGACGACCGGCGCGGGCGAGTAGGCTCCCATGCCGCCGGTGTTGGGGCCATGGTCGCCGTCCAGGGCGCGCTTGTGGTCCTGGGAGGAGGCCAGCGGCACGATGGTGTGGCCGTCGCAGAACGCGATGATGGAGGCCTCCTCGCCGAAGAGGCACTCCTCGACCAGGACGCGCGCGCCCGCCTTGCCGAACATGCCGTCGAAGCAGTCGTTGACGGCGTCGAGTGCCTCGTCCAGGGTGCTGGCGACGGTGACGCCCTTGCCGGCGGCGAGTCCGTCCGCCTTGATGACGAGGGGAGCGCCGAGCTTCCGGACGTAGGCAAGCGCGTCGTGGGCGTTCTCGAACCACTCGGCGCGTGCGGTGGGCAGGCCGTGGCGGGTCATGAAGTCCTTGGCATAGGATTTGGAGCCCTCGAGCTGGGCGGCCTCGCGGTTGGGGCCGACGATGCGCAGGCCGCGGCTACGGAAGAGGTCGACGATGCCGTCGCAGAGCGGCGCCTCGGGACCGACCATCGTCAGGCCGACCTGGTGTTCCGCCGCGAAAGCGGCCAGCTCCTCGGGCGCGGAGATGTCCAGGCACTCGACGCCCCTCATGCCGGGGTTTCCGGGGGCGCAGTAGATGGTTTCAGCCAGAGGCGACTGCCTCAGTTTCCAGGCCAGGGCGTGCTCGCGGCCGCCGCTGCCGATGAGAAGGATGTTCATGATGCCGGTTCCAGGGAAAGAAGCTGTTGGGGGTTGCGTCGGGGCGCGGGCGGACGGCGGATGGCCGCCTGCCGTCCGCGCCCCGTGGGCGTTGCCGATAATATAACGCTACTTCAGCGGTGCGCCTATCTTGACGCAGACGCCCTGGTCCACCAGCAACTGCTCGCCGACGGGCGCCATGGTTCCGTCCTCGTGGTTGAGGCGGAAGCTGACCAGGTTGTTCGTGTACTGGTGGGCCACCAGCACGAACTGGTCTCCGGGCAGGATGGCGAAGTCACGCGGGCCGCGTCCCAGCGTCGGATTGATGGACAGCAGCTTCAGCAGGCCCGTCTCCGGGCAGACGGCGAACACCGCGATGGAGTCGTAGCCGCGGTTCGAGCAGAGGAGGCGCGTGCCGTCCGAGGTCATCTTGATGGCCGAGGCGGTGTTGCGGGCGGCCTTCTCGGCGGGATAGCCCTCCGGCAGCAGCGAGAGCGTCTGCTCGGGACGGTAGGCGATGCCGTCGCGGCGGTAGACGACCACCGTGCTGGCCAGCTCGTTGATGACGTAGACCAGCTCGCCGCCGCGGGCGAACAGGATGTGGCGCGGGCCGGCGCCGGGAGCCGCCTTGATGTCCGCCTCGGGCACGCGCGAGAGGTCGCCCTTGCCGTTGTCGTAGCGGTAGGCGACGACCGTGTCGATGCCCAGGTCGACCAGATAGAGGATGCTGCCGTCGGGCGTCACCTCGGCGCAATGGACATGCGCCTTCTCCTGGCGCGTCGGATGCGGGCCCTTGCCGGTATGGACAAAGTGGCGCGCCTCGGGCTGGAGCGTGCCGTCCGCGTTCAGCGGGAAGTAGGCTCCCGTGCCCTCGGAGTAGTTCGCGGCGAACGCGGCCTTCTCGTCGCCGTCCAGGGCGACATAGCAGGGCTTGCTGCCGCCGGAGGGCTGGAAGGAGGCGAATTCGAGCTGGTCGCCCCGGATGCGGAACATGGCGACGCCGCCTTCGGTGGCCTTGTCGCGGATCTGGCAGACGCCGGCGTAGAGCATGGTGTTGTCGCGGTTCAGCTGGACCCAGGTCGGGTCGGCGATGCCCCGCAGCATGCCGCGGCGGCGGAACGAGCCGTCATTGGGGTTCACTTCGAGGATGGTGATGCCGCCCTCCAGCTTGGAGTAGCAGCCGATGTAGGCGAGATGGTTCGGGAGCTTGCACATGATGGTTGAGGTGGTTGACAGGATGAGGACCAAAATCAGAGCTGGGATACGATGGAGACGCATGGCTTCGGTGGACGGCGTTGGCTGCCGCGCCGCCGCGGCTGTGCGGGTCTTCTGTTGCGGTGGCGCCAGGGCGTCCCGTCCGGGAGGGACGACGACGACCTGGCGCGGCGGGGCTGTCGTCAGGCGTAGACGGGGCCGAGATAGGTGCAGGCGCGGTAGTCGTCGTTGCCGAAGCGCGTCCAGAGCGTCGGGCGGAAGATGTCCTGCGGGGCGACGTTGTGCATGTCGACGGGGATGCGCAGCATGGCGTTGAAGGTGATGAAGTCGGCGCCGACGAGGCCGAAGGAGGAGGCGTCGTGGTTGGGGCCGATGCTGGACATGTACTCGTGGGAGGTCATGCCGCGCGGCGTCCAGTAGGTCTCGGGCCAGGTCGGGTCGGTGACGCGCGAGATGTGCTCGGCCACATTCGCCGGCAACTGGACGGACTCGCCCTCGACCACCGAGCAGGTCAGCAGGTCGCCGACGCAGTTGTAGCGGTAGGAGGTCAGCGGGATGCCGCCGGGGGTGGTGAAGTGGCTGGACAGGCCGTCGCCGGGGAAGTAGGTCAGGGCGGCGTTCATGTAGGTGGTTCCCTCCATGGCCAGCCGGATGAGCTCCTGCTGCAGCGCGGGATCGGCCTTGATGGCGTTCCAGACCTCGTTGACCGACATGTCCTTGGAGCCGGAAACCAGACGGAAGATGTCCACCGCGTAGTCCAGCGCGGCCGCGCCGGAGTTGCGCTTGTCGATGATGCCGTTGGGGCAGATGGACGACACGTCGGTGCCGGTCGCCTTCAGGATGGAGGCCGGCGTCCAGTTCGTCCGGATGTCGGCGAACATCTGCGGGACGCCGCCGGTCAGCAGGTTGCCGACCATCATGCCGATGCCGTTCTTCGAGTCGTTCTCGGTCGCGACCACATAGGGCGCGCGGAAGCCGTGCCAGTCAAAGGAGGAGTTCAGCAGGGATTCGGTGACGTCGAAGTTCGGGTTGTAGTCCGTCCACTGGCGCTGTCCCTGGGTGCCGGCCACGATGGCGTTCACGCCCTGGGCGTACTCGACGTCGGCGACGAAGCCGCACTTGCGCCCATACGCCTCGTCCGCCAGCTTCGGGTTGCCGTGCATGAGGTCCTTGACGATGCAGGTCATCTTGATGACCGTCTCCTCCAGCTCCTCGTTCGACATGCCGGTGCGGCGGTCGGACGGACGGTTCGAGTGCACACGCCTGAAGCGGCGCAGGAACTCCAGTCCCCGGCGCACCTCCTCCGGATCGTAGAAATTCGTCTTGAGGCGTCCCGTGATGATGCTCATGTCCACGGAGACCGTGCCCATCCCCAGATAGTCCATCAGCACGTTGCGGCGGACATCCGAGCCGATGATGCCCATCGCCACGCCGCCGACGGACAGATAGTTCTTGCCGCGGATGTAGGCGACGGCCGCCGCGCAGCGCGCGAAGCGCAGCAGACGCTCGGCCACAAAGTCGCACAGCGGCGCGTCCTCGTCCTCCAGGTCCGGCGAGTACACGCAGAAGATGGGGCGGCGCTTCTCGTCCATCGCGGCCGTGAACGCCTTGAGCCAGACGGCGCCCGGACGGTCCGTCTGGTTGAGACCATACGCGCACTGCTGCCATTCGCTGGAGCCGATGCCCATCATCGCCCCCATCAGCTCGTCCGAGTACGACCAGGACCGGCCCACCCAGATGTTCGCCGACACGCCCTGCGTCGCGTAGTAGGCCTGGGCGCGGGCCGCCGTGCGGGCACCGTACACGATCTCCGGGGCCACCACCACGCGGATGTCGCGCCCGTCCACCGTCTTCACCTTCGCCTTGATCAGGTCATAGACCTTCTCCACCATCGCCCAGGTCTTCGTCACGTTGTCCTCGTATGCCCCGCGGCGGCCATCCGACACGGGCGTGATCGCTATCGTCGGAAGCTGCCCCAGCACCGCCTTCTCCGGCTCCTCAAACGTGCGCACGGGCTTCTTCAGTCGCTCAAAGTCAGGTCTCTCACAGCAGGTCATGGTCTCTTCTCCGTGATGATTCTTTGATTTGGGTTGGACATCTCTGCCGGACATGCTGCATCATCGCCTGACAGCGAACCGATGACAGCGCCAAAGGGTCTAACGGAATCGTTCTGATAACGTATCGCAGCCACGTGCACTTGGCAAATGCGCCACCCGCCCATCAGGGCGATTTTTTGCCCTTCTAGCTTATAGTATAGAAGACCGCCGTCCGACGGCATCCCCATCCCCCACGACAGGAGACCACACCATGCCCATTGACTCCCACGACCGCGACGAGGCCCGCAAGGTCTTCCGCGCCGCCCCCCACTTCCTCAACTGCGCCCAGAGCGTCGCCTCCCTCGCCGGAGCCGACGCACAGGTCGACGGACTCTCCGGCTACGGCGGCGGACGCGCGCCAGGCGGACTCTGCGGCGCCCTCCACGCCGCACTCGAACTCGTCCCGCCCAGCCGGCGCGACGACCTCCTCCGTGACTTCGAGCAGGCCGTCGGCAACCAGCGCTGCGCCGACATCAAGCGCGAGAACCAGACACCCTGCCTCGACTGCGTCGCCATCGCCACCCAGCTCGCACGGCGCTACCGAGACTGACCCGGCCACCACAAACCACCGCGGCACACGGAGGAACCAGACCATGAAACAGCTCACCACCTTCAGCTCCTCCTTCGAGGAACTGATCCAGAAAGACTTCCTGTACGTCGACAAGACCGAGTACCTCTGGGAGCTGATTCGCCCTGCCATGGCCGGCTACTTCCTCTCCCGCCCGCGGCGCTTCGGCAAGTCCCTCGCACTCTCCACCCTCAAGGCCATCTTCCAGGGGAAGCGCGACCTCTTCGAGGGACTCGCCATCGCCCAGAAGGACTACGACTGGAAACCCTACCCCATCATTCACCTCGACCTGAGCATCTACAGCGCCCCCACCTGCGGCACACCCGAGAAGCTGAACGGCTTCCTCATCCGCAGAGTCGAGGCCTGCGCCCAGCAGCACGGCATCACCCTGCCCCACCACGAACAGGCCGGCGAGGCCTTCGACAGCCTCATCGTCGAGATGTCCCGGACCGAGCGCGTCGTCATCCTCGTCGACGAATACGACAAGCCCATCCTCGACAATCTCGACAACCCAGCTCTCCCCAAGATGCAGGATGTGCTCGAGTCCCTCTACGCCGCCATTAAATGCGAAAATGCACGGGAACGCTTTGTCCTCCTCACCGGCGTCTCCGACTGCCGATTTTCATCTTTCATGCAAAGCATCAACCACCTCACCGACATCTCCAACTGTGAGGAATTCGCCGATATGCTCGGCTTCACCCAGCAGGAAATAGAGGAGAGCTTCGGCGACCGCCTCGACGACGCCTGCCGACAGCTCCAGATCACACGGCAGGAACTTCTCGGCAAGCTCCAAGAATGGTATGGGGGATACCTGTTCTCCGGACGTGCCGAGCGCGTCCATAATCCCGTTGCCGTCATCCAATTCCTCTCCAACGGCTACAATTTCCAGAACTACTGGTCCAATACAGGCACCCCGCACCTTCCAGTCAAGCTCATGCTGGAGCAGAAATGCAATCTGGAAATGCAACTCGCCTGCCCATACTCCTCGTTGTCCCCTCTGAATGTCTGTCGCCTAGACGCCTTCCACCTCCTCATCGAGACCGGATACCTCACCATCCGGTGCGCCGCCGGCCGCCATGGCCACATCCGCAACTACTATGGCTTCCCAAACCTGGACATCAGCAAAAGCTTTATAGCCTACCTCCTCAACGCCTACACCACCATCAGGGAGGACACCATCAGGGGCTTCCTGAGGCGCATGGCCAGCCGCCTCCGCAGCCACGACCCCGACGGCTTCATGGAGGCCATGCGCTCCCTCCTCGCCGCCATCCCCTACGACATCCACCTCCGCCACGAGAAGTACTACCAGACCGTCTTCTACGTCACCTTCCTCCTCCTCGGCACCTCCGTCCAGGCCGAGGCCAGAACCTCCACCGGGCGCATCGACGCACTCGTCCAGACGCCCGGCCGCGTCTACATCTTCGAGTTCAAGCTCGACAAGTCCCCACAGGACGCCCTCGACCAGATCCGCGACCGCGACTACTTCCGCCAGTTCGCCGGCGCCGGACGCCCCGTCACCCTCATCGGAGCCAACTTCGACGGCGAGACCCGACAGCTCGGCGACTGGCTCGTCCAGCAGGCCTGAACCACAGGGAGACATCAACCATGCAAAAGCTCTCCGCCTCCATCAGCGACTTCGAGAAGCTCAGGCTCAACGGCTACCGCTACGTCGACAAGACCGAGTACCTCTGGAACCTCATCATGCCCGCAGGCGAGTCCTACTTCCTCTCCCGCCCGCGGCGCTTCGGCAAGTCACTCGCCCTCTCCACCCTCAAGGCCATCTTCCAGGGGAAGCGCGACCTCTTCGAGGGACTCGCCATCGCTCAAAAGGACTACGACTGGAAACCCTCCCCCATCATCCACCTCGACCTGAGCATCTACAGCGCCCCCACCTGCGGCACAGCCGAGAAGCTGAACGGCTTCCTCATCCGCAGAGTCGAGGCCTGCGCCCAGCTGCACGGCATCGACCTGCCCCACCACGAGCAGGCCGGCGAGGCCTTCGACAGCCTCATCACCGAGCTGTCCCGGACCGAGCGCGTCGTCATCCTCGTCGACGAGTACGACAAGCCCATCCTCGACAACCTCAGCAGCCCCGAACTCCCCAAGCTGCAGGAGACGCTCCGGAGCTTCTACAGCCCCATCAAGGCCAACAACGCCCTGGAGCGCTTCGTCCTCGTCACCGGCGTCTCCAAATTCTGCCACGTCTCCCTCTTCTCCGACCTCAACAACCTCACCGATCTCACCATGGCGCCGGAGACCGCCACCCTCTTCGGCTACACCCAGGGGGAGATCGAGGCGAACTTCGGCGACCGCCTCGACGACGCCTGCCGACAGCTCAAGATCACACGGCAGGAACTCCTCGGCAAAATCCGTAACTGGTACGACGGATACCAGTTCGCCAAGGCGGCGGAGCACGTCTACAACCCCGTCTCCCTGACCCTCTTCCTCACGAGGCACTACGAATTCGGCGACTACTGGTTCGACACTGGAACGCCCCATTTCCTCGTCAAGACCATGAGCGAAAAGAACTTCGACCTGGAGGGCGCCCTCGCCGAGCCCCTGGAGGACCTGGACTTCAAGGCGTTCGACGCCGGGAACATCGACCCGCTGGCCCTGCTCGTCCAGACCGGATACCTCACCATCCGGCGAACCGAGCCCAGCGACTCGGGCACCCTCTACTACCTCGGCTTCCCCAACCACGAGGTCTGCCGGGCCTTCAACTTCTACCTCCTCAACGCCTACACCACCATCAGGGAGGACACCATCAGGGGCTTCCTG
>CALZPA010000036.1 GCA_945827525.1 uncultured Lentisphaeria bacterium
CGCCTTCGACGGCGCCTCAGACACCTTGTCCATCACCGGTGACTCGGCCGCCTGCGGCGCGTTCTGCGACGCAGCGACGACAAGCGGCTCATCCGGAGCGGTGACGAACGGCGTCATGGGCACGTTCGAGGACGCGGCGGCCGTAGACACGGGTGCCGTGGTGACGGAGGCACCCGTCTGGCCGGACGCCTCGCCGTCCGGACGGGACGGCGGGCACGGCGCGGCGGCGGACGGCATGGCCGTCTCGCTCTGGGACGCGGCGGACGGCCAGGGCCGCGGCCGCTCCGCTGACAGCGACGCGCGCTCTCCGCCGTCGGCGCCGGGCTGGAGCTGGGAGGCAGGCTCGTCCTGGAGGCTCGCGCGCTGGCGGAGGAGCTGCTCGAAGCGCAGGCGGACATCGGGCGCGGGCGCGGCGTCCGGGAGGGCGGCATCCGTCTGGGGAGCGGGCGAGCCGCTGGCGATGGTGATGAGGTCAGTCGAAATCGTCAAAGTCATCATTGGTGAGCCTTCTTCCGGAGAATTCCTCCATTTCGGCGTCCTGTCGCCGTTCCTGCTCCCGGGCCTCCTCCTCCTCCCAGGAGGCCTTGTGGGTCTGTATCTTGGTGACGTTTCGGTTCTCCTCGACGTAGCGTCGGTGCGCCTGCTCGGCGGCCCTGCCGCGTTCCTCGAGGGTCTGCTGAGCCTGTGAGACCTGCGCGGCGAGGAGGAGCTCCTGCTCGTCGAGCCGGGCGAGCTCCTCCTTGAGGCGGTCGAGGACCTCGCGCCGGACGACCTGTCCGATGACGGCGGCGAACAGCCGGTTGGCGCGGTCGGCCTTCTGTCCGCGGAAGGTCTCGAGCTCCTGCTGGCTGCGCCGGAGGGCGGCCTGCGCCTCGTCCTGCGCGCGCCTGGCGGCGACGAGCTCCTTGCCGGCGCGCTCCTCGCGGCGGCGGCGGATGCGGAGCATGTCCTGGAGGGCGTACTGGGTGCCCATGGCCGACTACTTCCCCACCACGGCCCTGAGCCTGGCGATGGTGTCGGCGAAGGAGGTCTTCTCGGCGAGTCCCTGGCGGAGGAAGGCGTCGATGTCGGCGTGTCGGGCGATGGCCTCGTCGGTGGCGGCGTCGGTGCCCTTCTGGTATTCGCCGATCTTGAGGAGGAGCTCGACCTCGCTGTAGGCGGCCATGAGCTCGCGCATGCGTCCGGCGGCGGCGCGGTGCTCGGGGGTGATGACGGCGTTCTGGCAGCGGCTGACGCTCTGGAGGATGTCGATGGCTGGATAGTGGTTGATCTGGGCGAGCTTGCGGGAGAGGATGATGTGGCCGTCGAGGATGGAGCGCGTCTCGTCGGCGATGGGCTCGGTCATGTCGTCGCCCTCGACGAGGACGGTGTAGAGCGCGGTGATGGAGCCCTTGGCGGAGTTGCCGGCGCGCTCCATGAGCTTGGGCAGCTCGGAGAAGACGGAGGGCGGGAAGCCTCGGCGGGTCGGCGGCTCGCCGGCCGCCAGGCCAATCTCGCGCTGGGCGCGGCCGAAGCGCGTCACGGAGTCCATGAGCAGCAGGACCTTCGCGCCCTGGTCGCGGAAGTACTCGGCGATGGACGTCGCCACATAGGCGGCCTTGAGGCGCTCCATCGCCGAGCGGTCCGAGGTCGAGACGACGACGACCGACTTGCGGCGCCCCTCCTCGCCCAAGTCCTTCTCCAGGAATTCGCGCACCTCGCGTCCGCGTTCGCCGATGAGCGCGAGGATGGTCACCTCGGCCTGCGTGTTGCGCACAATCTGGGCCAGCAGCGTGCTCTTGCCGCCGCCGGCGGCGGCGAAGATGCCCATGCGCTGCCCCTCGCCGCACGTCAGGAGTCCGTCCAGGGCGCGGACGCCCAGCGACAGCGGCTTGCTGATCATCCGGCGCTCCAGCGGGCTCGGAGGGTCGGCGTAGACGGGATAGTAGCCCTCCGGGCGGATGGGGCCGCGCGTGTCCGCGTCCAGCGGGCGACCCAGGCCGTCCAGCACGCGCCCCAGCAGCTCGCCGCCGACGGGCACCATGTGGACGCGCCGCGTTGGGATGACCTCCGTCGACGGCGAGATGCCCAGCATCTGCCCCAGCGAGGTCAGCAGCACCGCGTCCCGGGTGAAGCCGACGACCTCGGCGGCCACCTCGAAGTCCTCCCAGGGATTCCGGAGCAGGCAGATCTCGCCGACCTTGACGCCGGGGACGCTGGCGCGGATGATGGTGCCGACGACCTGGATGACGCGTCCCTTGACCTCGATGGGCTGCGCGTCCTCGACGCCCCGGTTGAGCACCTCCGTGATGTAGTCAAACGGTCCTGCCATGGCTGACGGCGCCTCCGGTCATGACTTCTCGGGCTCGCGGGCGAACTGCCGGCGCATGGACTTCTCGATGGCGTCGAGCTGGACGTCGATGGTGGCGTCCACGATGCCGGCCTCGGTCTCCAGGAGACAGGCCATGTTCTGGAGCTTGCCGTCCTCGACGACCTCGGCGTAGTTGACGCTGGGGAACTGGGCGAGTATCTCGTTGAGCCGCGCCTTGACGACGGAAACCATGGCGGGCGCGACATGGATGGTGATGTGCTGCTGGTTGCGGACCACCGCGCCCATCGCCTTGCGTGTGATCTGCACGACCATCTCCTCGTCGCCAATCTCCTCGACGCACTTGCGCAGCGCCTTCATCACGATGTCGACCATCTTGCCCTCGACGCTCTCCATATAGGCGACCGAGCTGGCCACCAGCTTGAGCTTCTGCTGCGCAATCTCGGACTTGCCGGCCTGGAGCCCCTGAGTGAAGCCCAGGGCCTTCTGGCGGTCGAACTCGGCCTGCGCGGCGTCACGGATGGCCTGCGCCTCGGCGCGGCTGGCCGCCAGCAGCGCCTCGACATCAGCCAGCGCCGCCACCTCGGCCGCCTTAACGAGACGCCCCGTCGAATGGATCTCCTGTGTCGATGTCCTCAGCAGCAGCATCTTGTCCAGCCTTCCTTGTCCTCATGCCTCAATACCGTCTCCAGCAGCGCCACGTCGCCCTCCTGGCACTCCCAGCCCGGCGCCGGCGAAAACCAGTCCGCGCACGACTCCGGAAAGCGCAGCGGCAGACGACGCAGCAGCGGCTCCGGCAGCGGCGACAGCACCGCCGACACCACACGCATCCCCTGCGCCTGCACCTCCGCGCCCGTCAGCGGCGACTCCGCCCCACACGCGCGCAGCCGCTCCAGCCAGCGCTGGTAGAACGCCTCGCGACGGAAGACCGCCGGATAGGCGTGCGGCAGCTCCGCGGACAGCCGCGACACCTGCGCCCGGGAGACCACCCGGCGCAGCGCCGGCGCGGACGCCAGGCACCCCAGCCACTCCGCCAGCAGCAGCATCTCGGACGGCTCCAGCAGCAGCAGGCGGCTGCCATCGCCCCGGGGAAAGCCGTGGCAGCACGGCGTCACGCCGCAGCGCTCCAGCGCCAGCCGGCGCAGCCGCACCGCCGCGCGGCCGTCGCCGCGCGTCAGCGACACGTCCAGCGGCGCCACCGCCGCCTTCAGCCGTCCAGCGTCCATGCAGGACGTGAAGTCGAAGAGGAAGCGCGACATGGCCGGCCACAGCGGCGACTCGCCGCGCAGCAGACCGCGCCAGCGCCCCAGCGTCCCGCCGCTGACGACGCGCCGTCCGCCCAGGCGCCCCGCGCCCGCACCCGTCTGCTCGGTGGTGGTTTCCGCCATGTCCGCAGCGCGCCTCAGCGGGCGCCCTCCTCGGCCGTGGCCCTCGCGTCGGCGGCGCGGCCGCGGCGCCAGCGGGCGTAGACGGCCACGACGAGGGCGACGAGGGCGACGAGCAGCGCGGCGTTGGCGGCCGCCAGGATGCGCAGCAGCTCGGCGCTGAGCAACGGCGACTTGTCCTCGACCGCGACGAGCCCGTCGCCCTCGGGCGCGTCGCCGAACAGCGTCACGGTGATCTTGTCGTAGGCCAGCCCCTCGATGGAGTTCATCACCAGACTCTTGATCTGGGGTATCTGCGAGGCCATCTGGACGTTGTGCCGATGGCGGATGGCGACGGCGGCCGACGAGGGCTGGACGTTCTTGGCGAAGGGGTTGTTCCCGGGCAGGACGACATGGACGCGGGCGTCGATGACGCCCTCAATCTGGGCGATGGTGCAGGAGAGATCCTGCGCGAGGGCCTCCATGAAGCGGATGCGCTCCTCGGAGGGCGAGGAGACCATGCCGGTCTTCTTGAAGACGTCGGCGACGCCATGGTAGGTCCGGCGCGGCAGTCCCTTCTGCTCGAGCAGGCTGGCCGCCCGGGCGAAGTTGCGGTCGGCGATGAGGACATTCCAGGTGCCCTCCTCCCCGGCCACCTTCTCGCAGCCGATGCCGCTGTCCAGCAGCGCGGCCATGACGGTGTTCGCCTGACGCTCCTCCAACTGGCTGTACAGCGTCGTCTTCTTGTCGCAGCCCGACAGCAGCAGCAGCCCCGCCGCCGCCGACAGCAGCAGTCCGCCCACACGCCCTCGCTTCCTCACGCTCAACACAGCTTCACGCTCCATCCATCGCCCCTTGCCGGCGCATCGCGCCGACGGCCTACGAATTCTTCACCAGCGTCTGGACCGCCTGGGAGCCGCGGTCCACCACCTTGCTCACCAAGTCCAGATGGAACTTCAGGTACGCGGTCTGGTACTGAAGCTCCATCAGCTCCGCGGCGGACATCATGCCGTCGCCCGCTCCCCGTGACAGGCTCTCCAGCCGCGCCGTGATGCCCTGCGCCGTGTCCTGCGACGACACGAACGCCTCGGACACGCGGTCCAGGAAGGGCACGGCCATCCGCCCCTCCGCCGCCGCCGTCTCCGTGACCGTCGCCGCCGCCGGGACAGTCTCCAGCCCCGCCGCGCGCATGGCCTCCTCGAACGCCGCCACCTGCCCGGCCGTCGCCTCCGGCGCGGACGCCGTGACCTCGCCCGCCTGGGCTGCGGCCTGCGCGCCAAACGCCGCGCGGACCGCCTGCACTGCCATTTCCTCGCTCATGGTCGTCTTGTCTCCTCTGTCTGGGATGTCGCCTCAGCGCACATCGGCCAGCATGTCGGCGGCCAGCCGAGCGGCCGCCCCGTCCTGGGATGCCGCCGCCTCACGGAGGCTGGGGATGGCCTCCGCGACGCGGTTCAGCCGCAGCAGCGCCATGCCGCGGAACGCCCGCAGCATGCCGCTGTCCGGATGGCGCGGCAACGCCACGCCGTCGATGAACTCCACGCACTCCCTGAACTGCAGCTGGCTGATGCACAGCACCGCCTTGGCCACGTCCAGCGACTCCTCGCCTGGACGGAACACGTCCAGGGCCTGCAGGATGGTCGCGGCGCTGCGGAAATGGTTCTGGCCGGTGGCCATGAGGGCCGTCTCCAGCAGCAGCCGCGCCTCCTCGCCTGTCAGGTCGAACTCCATGACCGGCCTCAGCGCAGGTTGCTCACGATGCTCGACAGCGCGTCGGACATGTTCTTCTGCATGTTCGTCATCGTCGTCAGCGCGAGGTTCCAGGCCTGCAGGTCGTACTGGAGCTGCTGGAGGTTGGCCTGCACATCAGGGTGCTCCGTGTACGTCTCAAGAGACTCCTTGAGGCGCTCCTCCATCGCGTAGCTGGCCGCGAAGAGGGCGACGTAGACGTCGTCGAGGTGCACCAGCTTGTTCGGGCCGGCGGCGATGGTCTTGCTGCGCACCCACTCGCCGACATTCGCCACAACGGAACTGTCAACTGCCATGGTTCTTGCTCCTTTGGTTTGGTTGGTTGGTTGCTGTTTTTCTGCTTGTCTCTCTCTCGTTTCCGTCCGGCCTCCGGCGCGGGGCTAGGCCCGCTGGAAGCGGATGATCTTGCGCGCCACCGTCACGGCCTCCTGCAGCATCCGGCAGCGCTCGAAGTCGGCGGGCTCCAGGCCCGCGTCCATGGCCGCCTGGCAACGGCGACCCAGCTCGAC
This sequence comes from uncultured Lentisphaeria bacterium, assembly GCA_945827525.1. Lineage (GTDB taxonomy): Bacteria > Verrucomicrobiota > Lentisphaeria > Oligosphaerales > Oligosphaeraceae > CAAGGB01. Next base: position 5,931 of record CALZPA010000036.1, read on the forward strand.
AAGCTGGCGGTCGTACCGCGCCAGCGCCTCCGCGCCCTGCGCACCCGCCAGCTCCTCCTCCATCTTCAGCAGACGCACCGGCGTCTCCTCCCCGCTCTTCCGATAATCGCTCATGGCTGCCATGTGTACGTGTGGTCCCCTTTCCTAAATATAACCTGTGTGGACGTGATTTTCACGACGGTGAAGCCATCAACCTGGCCCCCTTCGCTGCAGCGCGTGCCGTCCGCCAGCACCAGACACTGGTACGGCATCATCATGATGCCCGACACCGGCAGACGCGACAGCGCCGCCGCGTCCAGCTCCGCCTGCGTCGGCTCACGACGGGGCATGGGCAAGGGCGACGCCTCGCGCCGGGGCGCCGGCTGCGCCGCCGTCTTCACCGGCACGGACTCCTTCGCGGGCTGGGGGCTCCTCGGGTCGGGACGCCAGCGCAGCGCGCTGACGACGGCGACATTGCGCGGCACCTGCCGCGCCGTCTCGGCCATCACCTGCTCCACCAGACCGCGCTCGCCCTCCTGCGGCTCACCGACGAACTGCAGCTGACCGCGCCCGCCCCTGACGCGCAGCCGGCCGCCCAGCAGGGGCGCCAGCCGCGCGTTCAGGCGCTCCAGCAGCTCCTGCGAGACGACGATCTGGCTGGTCAGCTCGCGAAGCATGGGCACATCGCTGCGCAGCGTGTCGGCGACGCGCCGCCAGTCGTCGGCCTGGGCGACCATGCCGATGATGCGGACGGCGCCGTCCCGCGCCGTGTCGATGGCGAGCGTGCCGGCGGCGAGGCCGTCGAGGACAGCCTGGACGCCCTCGGTGAGCGTCTCGTCGTCGCGGAGCTCGACCTGGAGGCCGGGGAAGGCGGTGGTGGCGGCCTTCTCGACCTGCTCGCGCTCCTGGCGCGTGGGGAGATTGCCGGTGAGGCGCACGGGCGGCGCCGACGGCGACTCGCGCTCCAGGCTGAGGCCGAGGCTGTCGACGAGCTTGGCGAGCTCGCGCTCGCGGATGGCCTGGACCTCGGCGGTGCTGTCGAGCGGCGGCGCCGTCAGGCGGAAGACATACCGGTAGCTGCACCAGATGGCCAGCGCCAGCAACACCAGCAGCGCCAGGCGCAGCAGCCACGCCAGCAGCCGACGCAGGCGCGTCCCCAGCCCCTCGCGCGGCTCGGCGGACGGCGGCTCGGCGGGGCGGGCCGCCTCTCCGCCGTCGTCGGCGGCCTGCGCCTGGCTGGCGCGGGCGCGTTCGGCGATGTCGAGGAGCTCCTGTTCGGAGAGGGGCGGGAGGGCGGCGAGACGGAGTGCCTGGAGGTCGGGCCAGGTGAGCTCGGGCCAGGGCTGTCCGGCGGGGCCGATGGCCAGGCGCGTGTCGCCGCAGGTGACGACGGTGAACGGCGGGAGCGCCTCGGCGTGGCCGGTGCGCAGGGCGCGCTCGCCCAGATAGGCTCCGTCCGCCAGGGGCGTCAGGGTGACCTGGGCGCCCTTGCAGTCCAGCTCAAGAGCCTCCTCGGCCATCATGCTGTCCTGGAGCATGACGTCGCAGGCGTCGCCGCGTCCGAGCCGCGTCACCTGTCCGTCGGGCAGCTCGACCTCGGCGCCGTCGTTTGGCCCCTGTATGATTTTGAGTATCCAAGGCATGGGTGTGTTCCGTTATGCGTTGATGCGTCCGAGCGGCTGGATGTTGATCTCCTGGGTCAGCTCCTGGAAGGAGAGGACGGGCAGCTCGTAGTAGTCCTTCTCGATGAGCTTGCGGAAGTACCGGCGGATGTCGACGGAGACGAGGATGACGGGCTTCTGCGGCAGCTGCTCGAGGTTGCCGACGGTCTGCCGGACCTGCTTGAGGATGCGCCGGACCGTCTCGGGGTCCATGGCGAGGTAGCTGCCGCTGGACGCCTGGCGGATGGACTTGCGGATCTTCTCCTCGAGGGCGGGGTCGAGCAGGTAGGCGGCCAGCAGGTTCTGCCCGCCGCTGTACTTGTAGCTGATGTAGCGGCTCAGGGCGCTGCGCACATACTCCACCAGCACCACCGTGTCCTTCTCCTTCTGGCCCCACTCGATCAGCGTCTGCAGGATGCGCTTCAGGTCGCGGATGCAGATGCCCTCCTGAACCAGACGCTGCAGCACGTCCGTCAGCTTCTGCAGCGGCATGACGCGCTGGATCTCCTTGACGACCTCGCCCGCCTCCTGCTCCATCCGGTCCAGCAGCAGCCGCGTCTCCTGCAGGCTCAGGAACTCGTGCGCGTAGCGGCGCAGCACATTCGACAGATGGTACGTCAGCACCCCGTCCAGCGTCAGGCGCTGGACGCCGCCCTGCTCCAGCAGCGGCGCGTCGGACTGGCGCACCCAGTGCGTCGGGTGGCCCGCCAGGAACGGCTTGCCCTCCTCGTACGGCACGGACATCGCGCGGAGCGTCTCCGCGCTCTCCAGCGCGAAGACGAAGCCCTGCCGCAGCGTCCCCTCCGAGACGGGGACCTCGTTGACCAGGATGCGGTACTGTCCGCCGGTCAGGCTCTGGTTCAGGTTCAGGCGGATGCCGGGGAAGGGCACGCCCAGGTCGTGGTAGAGCGCCCGCCGCACGGCGAGGATCTGGCCGTTGAGGTCGTCGTAGGTCAGGGCGGTGCGGATGCCGGCGTCGATGTCGACCATCAGCGGGACGACGAGGGAGAAGTCGTCCTCGGCGCCGTCGGGACGCGGCGGACGGTCGCCCTGCCCCGACGGCGCGGCCGCCTTGAGCGGGTCGGCCTTGGCGCGCTCGCGCTCGCGCTTCTGCCGCGCCGTCACCTGGAGCCCGTAGCCGGTGGCGGCGACGGCCGCCGCCAGCACGAAGAACTGCACCTTGGGGAAGCCCGGGATGAGGCCGATGGCCACCAGCATCACCGCGCCCAGCAGAATGGCCTTCGGCTGCGCGAACACCTGGTTGACGATGTCCTGGCCCAGCGGCTTCGCGTCCTTGTCCCCGACGCGCGTGACGATGACGCCCGAGGTGATGGAGACCAGCAGCGCCGGTATCTGCGAGACGAGGCCGTCGCCGATGGTCAGGATGCTGTACACCTTCACCGCCTTCGACACGTCCCAGCCGTTCATCAGCACGCCGATGCAGATGCCGCCGACGACGTTGATGCTGGTGATGATGAGTCCGGCGACGGCGTCGCCCTTGACGAACTTCATGGCGCCGTCCATGGCGCCGTAGAGCTGGCTCTCGCTGGCGAGCTCGGCGCGGCGTGCGCGCGCCTGGTCGATGTTGATCGCGCCGGCGCGCATGTCCGCGTCGATACTCATCTGCTTGCCGGGCATGGCGTCCAGCGTGAAGCGCGCCGCCACCTCCGACACGCGCTCCGCGCCCTTGGCGATGACCACGAACTGCACAATCGTGATGATGATGAAGATGACCGCGCCGACCACGAAGTTGCCGCCGACCACGAAGCGCCCGAACGTCTCGATGATCTCGCCGGCGTCCGCGTGGAGCAGGATGAGTCGGGTCGTCGTCACGTTGAGGGCCAGCCGGAACAGCGCCGTGAACAGCAGCATGCTCGGGAACGTCGAGAACGCCAGCGCCCGCGGCAGATACAGCGACAGCATCAGCATCACCGTCGAGATCATGATGTTCACCGCGATGAGCAGGTCGACAATCGGCGTCGGCAGAGGAATGATGAGCAGCCCGATGATGGCGACCACGAGGAACGCCAGCACCAGGTCGCCGAAGCGGCTGAGCGTCGAGGAGATGGAGGAGAGACGGCTGCCGTTCATCATCTGGCCACCACCCAGTCACGCCGTGCGCCGCCGGCGCGGTGGCTCACGACATAGGCCTCCCAGCGCCGGCGCGACTCCTCTGCGCGCCCCAGCTCGCGGAGCGCGCGCGTCTCAAGCACCGCCGCCGCGCGCTCCAGCTCGGCGGGGACGCTGGCCTGGCGCAGCGTGGCCAGCGCGGCCTCCGCCTCGCCGTCGTCCAGCTGCAGTTGCGCCAGCAGCGCCGCGCAGCAGCCGTCGCCGGGGTCGTCCTCGTTGACGGCGCGGCAGATGGCCTTCGCCTTCGCCGTCTGGCCATGCTGCATGAACAGCCAGGCCGCCGTCAGTGTCACCTGCTTGTCTTCCTCTGGCATCATCGCGTCTCCGCCCCGTGTGCTGTCGTTCGTCCGTGCGTCGTCATCCGTCCACCCGCTCCGTCCCGGCGGCCACACGCTTGGTCAGCGTGAGGACATTCCGGCCGTCCTCGCGGCGATAGGTCGCCGTGTCCATGAGCTTGCGCACCAGGAAGATGCCCAGTCCGCCGGGCGAGCGCTCGGCCAGCGGCCCTGACGGCGGCTCGGGCGCCGACGAGAGCGGGTTGAACGCGACGCCCTCGTCGCGGAAGACGAGCGTCAGCTCGCCCGCCTCCAGGTCGAACGCGACCTCGGCGGTCGCCGTGCCCTGCCCCGACGGATAGCCGTAGCTCGAGATGTTGGTGAACACCTCGTCCGCCGCGACCATGAGCTGCCGCGCCGTCCGGGCCGGCAGGCGCAGCTCGGCGGCGATGCCGGCGAGCCACTCCTCCAGCAGCTCGAACGCCTCGCGGCGCGCCGGCAGAGTGATCGTGTCGTTCCCCTCGAACCGGAATCTGCGGATGCTCTCTGACATGTCTGTGCGCCGTCCTCCTGGCGGGTGGTGGTTGTCCCTGTCTGTCGTCATCTCGCTTCGCGTCACGACTCGATGGTCAGCAGCTGGTCGAAGCCCGTCATCTCGAAGACCTCGCGCACCTCGCCGTTGACGCCGACGAGGCGCATGGCCATCTCCGCGGGCTTGTCCTGGTCAATCTTCAGCAGGGCGCGCAGACCCGCGCTGGAGACATAGTCGACGCCGGCGAAGTCGAGCGTCAGCTCCTGCGCGCCGCCGTCGCCGGACAGCTCGGCCAGCACCTGCCGCTCAAACTCGCCCGCCGTCACGGTGTTGATGCTGCCGCGGACGGCCATCGTCAGCCGCCCGCCCTCGCGGGTCGTCGTCAGTTCCATGTCGTATCGTTCTCCTAGATGGTGGGTTGCGTGGGATGCGGGACGCCGGCGGAGCCGTCGTCCCCGCATGGGGCGTGGCAGACGATCTCCAGGATGGTGATGTCGTCGCTCTGCGGGGTGCCGTCGGCGTGGCGGGCGAGCTCGGCGAGGAGCGCCTCGAGGTGCTGCTGCGGGGTGCCGTCGGCGGCGTCGAGGAAGTCCTTGAGGCGCTGTTCGCCGAAGAGCTGTCCGGCGCCGTTCTGTGCCTCGGTGACGCCGTCGGTGTAGAGGAGCAGCCGCGCCCCGTGCCCGAAGGGGACGGGGACGGCCTGGTAGCGTGCGCGGTCGGTGACGCCGAGCGCGATGGAGTGCCGGATGCGCAGCCATTCCCAGGCGCCGCCCGCGCGGCGCACCAGCGGCGGGTTGTGCCCCGCGTTGACGCACTCCAGCGACCCGTCGCGCGGATCCAGCACCGCGACGAACGCCGTCATGAACATCCGGCTCTCGTTCCTGACGCAGAGCGCGGCGTTCACCGCGGCAATGGCCTCGGCGACGGGACGCCCGCCGACGAGCTGCTGCTTGAGCAGCGCCTTGCCGTTCATCATGAACAGCGCCGCCGTGATGCCCTTGCCCGACACGTCCGCCATCACCAGCGCCAGCCGGCCGCCGGGGAGCGCGAACACGTCGTAGAAGTCGCCGCCGACCTCCCGCGCCGGCACCATCACCGCAAACAGCTCGCTGGGCAGCGCCAGCGAGAAGTCATCGGGCAGCACCGAGCGCTGGATGGTCCGCGCCGTCTCCAGCTCCGCGTCCACGCGGCGCGCCTCGGCGGCGATCGCCCCCTTGAGGGCGCCTACCATCGCGTTCACGCCGTCGGAGAGGCTGGTGAACTCGCGCGTCGAGCGCTCCCGCACCTGCTCGTCCAACTGCCCGTCCGCGATGCGCGCCAGCGAGACGTTCACCCGGTCGATGCCGTTGATGACGACGCCCTGCAGCAGCCGTGACACCAGCGCGAAAACCACCGCGAAGAGCACCACGTCGGCGATGACCAGCAGCCAGCCCTCGCGGCGGCGCGCGGCGTGCATCTCCTCCACCGGCAGGTTGATCACCAGCGACAAATCCGGCAGGTTGCGCACCAGGCACAGGCTCCAGCGCCCATCCACAAGGTCATGGAAGAACCGGTCGCCGCGCTGACGGCTGCGGCCAGCCTCCGCGTGGTAGCGGTAAATCCGCAGCGCCCCGTGGTGCCCGACGCTGAACAGCTGCCCGACGGCAGCCATGCTGGCCATCCACTGCGCCTCCTCCTCGTCCTTCGCGCGCACGCCGACCTCCACGATGCCGGGGCAGTCCAGGCGCGCCACGGCGGCGTACTGGTACAGCTTCCCGTCCTCGTTGCTCGGACGCACGTCCTGGACGAGCGCGAAGCGGCGGTCGGTGAGGGCGCCCAGGAAGTCGCGCGTGGTGTCGAGCGTCTTCCAGTCGCGTCCGACGATGGCGGGGAAGTTGGAGAAGCGGACGATGGCGTCGCCGTCGGCGACATTGATTTCATGGAGCTCGAACTCGTTGAGGAGCTCGCGGAGCCCCTCGGCGGTCAGGAGCCTGTCCGGCTCCCGGGCGATGGACTGCGCGACCGCCTTCGCCTTCGTCAGCAGCAGCGAGCGCGACAGGCGCTGGACGACGGCCAGGTGGCTGCGCGTGTGGATGACGCGCAGCTCCGCCTCGTCCATCTTGGCCAGCAGCAGTTGGTGCGCGGACGCCTCCGCCTGACGCCCCTGGACCACGTAGGAGACCAGGAAGGTCAGCGCGAACGCCGCCGTCACCAGCAGGAACAGCCAGTGCTGGAACAGGCCCTTGATGGTGCGTGTCGCCTTCGCCATGGCGCCTCAGCTCTCGACCAGCGCGGCGCGGTAGGCGTCGAGCAGCTCCGTGTCCGCCTCCAGCTCCTCCAGGACGGCAACCGCCTCGCCGGCGGCGGCCGTGCCCCGCTCGCGGAGCCGACCGACCGCGGCCCGCATGGCGCGCCGGAAGCCGGCGGGCGTGCGCAGGGCGGGGCTGGAGTAGCGCTCGGCCAGACAGGCCATGATCTCGCCGGAGACGGTCGGCCCGAGCTGGAAGACGTCACGGATGGCCTCCGTGACGGTGGTTCCGCTGGGAAGCAGCTCGGTCGGCTTCTGGCCAGGCGTCTGCCCGACCATGGCGTCGGAGTAGTCGGTGGCGCCGATGCCGGTGTCGAAGCGGATGCCCTGGGTGATGCGTTCAGTCATGGTGCGGTGTCTCCTCCTTGCGTTCGTCCGCCGTCCTGTTGTCAGCCTCTGGGCGCCATGAGGCTCCGCATGGCCTGCCAGAGCTCCTCGAACGCGGCGTTCAGCCGGGGGACGGAAATCTCCCGCTGCGCGAGGACGACGAGCAGCGCGGCGCGCCCTTGGCGCTCCGCGTAGCCGGCGCGGAGGCGTCCGCCCCAGCGTCCCCTCGGATGGGCGACGGTGAGGAGGCGCCGGAGCGTGTCGGGCTCCGCGTCGGCGGGGCAGGTCATGTAGAGGCAGAGCGCCCCGCCATGCCATTCGAGGGCCAGCCCCAGGCCATTCTCGAACGCGACGGCGGCGGTGCCGCGCAGGCTGAGCGCCAGGCCGCTGAGTCCGAGCCCGCGCCCGAACTCGGCGATGTCGGCGGCGACCCATTCGGGTGCCGGCTCGTGGTGTCGTGACATCTCCATGGTCAGTGATGCGCCTCCTGTCCGCTGCGGTCCTGCCGACGCGGCTCCTCCGCGCCCTCGGCCTCGCCCTCCTCCTGCCCGATGAGCTCGTCCAGGTAGTCCTGGGCGGCCCTGAGCAGGGCGAAGCGGTCGGCCTCCTCGGCGAAGAGCCTCGGCGAGAGGCTCTGGATGATGGCGTACAGCTCCCGCATGAAGTCCAGACGGGTCGGCAGGCCGCGCAGGCCGCACGCCGAGACCAGCCCCGTCAGCGCGCCCTGCCCCACGAAATTCTGCTGCGTCATGTCCATGACGCGCCCCGTCATCTTCTCCGCGCTGAGCAGGACGGTCTCCCCGAACTGGCGCTGCATCCGGACGCCAAGGCGGTCCAGACGCTCGTAGACGGTGCGCAGCACCTCGACGCACTGCAAGTCCAGCAGGATGCGGCGCAGCTCCTCCGGCGACGTCGAGGGCGTCGTCGCCTGCAGGTCGGCGCCGCAGCCGGCCACCAGGAAGTCGATGGACTCGGCCAGCCGCCCGGGGCCGCGGCTGGCCAGCAGCGAGCGGAAGCAGTCCTGCGGCGTGGTGAAGCCGAGGACCTCGCCGCGGTAGAGGTCGCGCATGCCCTGCATCTCGCTGGGCGAGTCGGCGCGGCGGTTGATCTCGCCGGCGAGGTTGTAGCCGGCGCGGATGGCCGGCCCCTGCTCGCGCTCCAGACGGGCGCGTGCCTGGCCGAACAGCTCGGTCAGAGGCTCGTCCGCCTCGCCGCCGCCGGCCACCGTCTCCTCCAGGCAGGCCAGCACCGCGTCCTGGCACGTCGGGTCGGACGTGGACTCGCCCAGCCAGCGCAGCAGCTCCTCCGGAGAGACGCCGCCGCCGCCCGCCATGGCCCCGCGCACGCGGCGCAGCAGCCGGGCGATGACCTCGCTGTCCGGCATGTCCGGCAGCAGCTCCCGCCACTGCTCGATGGCCGTGATGCGCGAAGCGCCCCGACGCTGGCGCGTCTCGCCCAGCTCCCGCTCGCCGATGTCCTTCATCTCGCCCTCCTCGAACTGGAAGGTCAGCTCCTCCAGCGAGTCCGACAGCTCCGCCAGCGGGTCGGCCACCGTCTGCAGCGCAAAGCCATGGACAGAGCCGCGCTCCGTCGCCGGCGCACGCTCCTCCCCGGACAGCGACGGCGACGGCGACAGCGACGCGCCCAGCGCCGTGTAGTCGGCGCGGTAGGCCTGCCTCTGGATGTCCGCCTGGAATGTCATGTCGTCTCCACTGCCTCAGTCACACACTCTCTCGAACTCACTCACACACAGCACGAAGAACGGTCTCCCCCGCATCCCGTCCCGCCTGCTACGGCCCTGTCCGCCGACGCGGCGGACGCGGCTCCAGGCGCGTCCCCTGGACCCAGACGCGGCACGGCCCCTCCAGGCGCAGCCGCAGCGCCTGCGGCAGACGCGGCAGCACCACATCCCGCAGACGCAGACGCCCGCAGACGCCCGACACCCGCACGCGCTCGCCGCGCCACGCCACCAGCGCCCCGCAGTCCACCTCCAGCGACTCGCCCGCCGCCACGTCCAGCGGCAGCGCACGGCTCGCCGTGGACACCACGCACCAGCCGTCCGGAACCTCCGTCACGCACAGCGCACCACGCAGCGAACCCGGCACCACGCGCACCAGACGCGACCCTCCACGGCACGACCACGGACACGCCAGCAGACGCTCCGTGACCACCCGCAGCGGCAGCCCCGGCGCCGCGTCCAGCCACGTCACAAACGGCTGCGAACCGTCCGACAGCCAGACCGTCGCCCCCGCAGACACCTCGTTCAGCCGCAGCCGAAAGCGGTCCGGCATCAGCGCCCGGCGAAGCCAGTCCGTCCAGCGACCCGGCAGCAGCGGCAGACGACCCAGCGGACGCCAGCCGCCCGACGACACCGCCGCCGGCGGCAGCGCGCCCGTCACCAGACGCCCACTGCCGCTCACCACCGCAAAGCCACGCTCGAGCCGCGCCGACAGCCCGCTCCCCACAGGCGCGTCCGCAGCCACGGAGCCATCCGCCGTGTCCGCGCTCATGGACGCTCCGGCGGCGCCGTCAGCGACTCCGCCGCCTGGCGCTCCGCGCGCTCCGCCTCGTAGCGTCGCTCGGCGGCGTCATCCGGCGGCGGGACGGTGGGAACGCTGCGCTGGCGCTCGGCGTCGCGCTCGGCGGCGCTCCGCACGGCGTCCGTGCGCGACGCGTCGAGGCTGCGCTCGTCGCGCCGGCGCTGCCGCTGCTGCTCGTCGAACTGGCGTTGGCGCGCGCGTTCGAGCTCGCGCTCGAGCTCCTCGCGGCGGAGGACGCGGCGGCGGCGCTCGTGGTCGGCGCGGTCGGCCTCCCATTCGAGCTCCTCGGCGCCCTCGACGTCGCGGAGGCGGCGCGCCTGCGCGGCGGGCAGGTCGGGGTCATCGAGGCTGATGATGTGGGGCGTGAGGACAAACATGCGCTGGACGCTCTGCTTGACGCGGGAGACGCCGCCGAAGAGGAAGCCAATCCAGGGGATGTCGCGCAGATAGGGGATGCCCCAGGTGCGCTCCTCCTCGATGTCGCGCAGATAGCCGCCGAGGAGCAGGCTCTGCCCCTCGAAGACCGCGGCCTGCGTCTCCAGCGTGCTGCTGCGCGTCATCGGCATGGCGTCCACCGAAATGGACTCGAAGCCGCCGTCCTCCATCTCCAGCGTCATCCAGATCTGCCGCCGCGCGCCCCGGCGCTCGCCGACGATGCGCGGCCTGACCTTGAGGTCAATGCCCGCCGACACCTGCTTGAGCTCCGCGACCTCCTGCCCGACGACGCGGACATGGTAGCTCTTGGAGTCCTCCAGCTCGGCCTGGAGGTTGTTGAGCGTGAGGATGGCGGGACGGGAGACGGTGCGCGCCTTGCCCTTCTCGCGCAGCGCGGTGAGGCTCGCCTCCAGCGTGTAGCTCCCCCCCGTGTAGATGAGCGCGCCAGCCAGCCCCAGGCCGGACAGCGCGTCCGGAGAGGCGAGGTTGCCGGGCGCCTGGCCCGCCGCGCCCTGCGCGTGGCTCCGCGCCAGCGAGCTGCGCAGCTCCAGCTCCCAGTCCAGCGCGTCGTCCCGCGAGATGTCCACCACCGTCACCTGAATCTCGATGAGCTCCACCGGCACGTCCAGCTCGCGTATCAGACTCTCGTACAGCGGCATCCGCGACGCGCGGTCACGCACCACCACCACATTCAGGCGGCTGTCCGCCTTGATCACCGGACGGAACACGCCGCCGTCCGGCGCGGACGACGACGATGACGACGGCGGCACCTCCGTCTTGTCCTGTCCCGAGCCCTGCCCCGCCTCGCCGGGCTCCTGCCCGACGACGGCGGTCGTGCGCTCGGCGCGCTGCTCCGTCATCATGTCCGACAGCATGGTGGCGATGCCCTTGATCTGCGTCGTGTCGCCACCCGTGTCCAGCGAGATGTCGTCTGCCCAGGCATGGATGACGGGAAAGACCTTGACCACCACATCGGTCATCGTCCGCTCCGCCTTGAGGCGGTCGGCCTTGCCGATGAGGTCCGTCACCAGCTCCACATAGCGCGGCGGCCCCGAGACCGCCACCAGCTCGTCCCCGCTCGTCGTGCGCAGCGGATAGCGGCTGTCCTCGACGCCCAGCTCGCGCAGCATCCGCTGCACGTCCGCCGCGCGCATCGCCTTCAGCCCCACCAGCGCCGAGGCCATCGAACCCGCCCTGTACACATACAGCACGTTCCCCTCAAAGTACCAGATGAGGTTGTTCATCGCGCAGATACGCTCCAGAAAACGCCACGGCTCAAGACCCTGGAAGTCCCCGCTCACCATCCCACGGACATCCTTGTCGATGACCACGCCCATCTCCTGCGACAGCGCAAAGCCCGCCAGCACCTCCGGCAGCGACATCCCACGCGCCATCAGCGTGTACGAGCTCGTCCGCCACGGCAGACGCGACGCCGGCGACGGCGCAGACGCCACGGCCGCAGGCGCAGGCGCTGGCGCCGCCTCCGCGCCCCGCAGGGTGCAGCACCACGGGCCCACCGCGCACGACACGGCCACCGCACGCGCCCACGCACGCCACTTCTCTTGCCTGGCTCGCTCCGACACCGTCGTCTCAACCTCCACGAATTCCTGCCGTCACCACACTCCGACCGCCTGGCCTGACCGCCAGCCTACGGACGGAAAACCATCTCCGGAAACGACGGACGCACCTCCGTCAGCTCCGACACCCGCGAACGCCACCAGTCGCACGACGACAGGTACGCCTCGAACTGGCCCACCAGCTCGCCGTCCGTCAGGCCGCCCTCCAGACGCTGCCACAGCACCAGACTCCCGTCGTCGGGGTCATGCGCCAGCACCGCCCGCTCACGAAACGTCCGCCCAAACGCATAGGCGGACAGCGGACGCAGCACCTCGCCCTCCTCACACGGCAGCTCCGACAGGTAGCACAGCACCTGGCTCGCCGTCAGCGAGCCGCCATCGCCCTCCCAAAGCTGCACCTCGTGCCCATCCACCACCAGCCGAAACTCGACCGCTTCCCCCGGCACCGCCGTCGGATACCCTATCAGACGCGCCAGACGTGCGCACATCCGCTCTTCCATCTGCTTCGACCCCCGATCTGGCTCGACTGCAACACCAAACCCCTGCGGACAACGTCCCAGGAGGATCACGAAACAAAACAAAATTAAAGATTGGAAAATATAATCGGCCAAACGCCATTGGCAACCACGACGATGGCCGCAAACGAAGCGACGCGCCCGTCCGCCCGTCCGTCAGAGGTTGTTGACAATGGACAGGGACAGGTTGGACATCAGCTTCGAGGCGTTGCTGAGGAGCGTGTAGGTCTGGTCACGCTTGTTCACCAGCGCCTGCAGGTCAATCATGTCCTCCTGGCTCACCGTGTTCAGCGAGTCCATCTTCGCCTCGATGTCCGTCAGCAGCTGCTCCATGTCGGCGCTGCTGACGGACGAGGCGTACTCGCGCCCCCACTTCACGTCGACGCCCGCCTCCGCCTCCAGAAACTCGAGTATCTGGGCCAGGGACTTGTCGAGGCCATTGACCGAGTGGGTCACGGTGGAGGCGTCCACGACCACATCGCCGGAGAAGGATAACATCCAGCTACCGCCGCCCCAGAGCATCCAGAAGCAGCACTCCCTCGTCTCCGTGTCGACGCTCGTCGCATACAGCTGGTTGAGCATCGCGATGTTGGTGTTCATGGCGGCGTCGCTGATGTCGGAGCCGTACATCTGATAGCCGGAGAGGGGGCTGCGCCCCTGCTCGCCGCTGAACTGGATGGTGATGCCGTTCTCGTCGAGGACCTCCTTGACGGTCTTGCTCGGGGACTCGCCGCTGACCTCCACCTTCGCCGAAAGGTCCAGGGACGTGCCCGCCTCCTGCGCCTCCAGCACCATCTCCTCCAGCCGCGCCAGCCGCTTCAGCCTGCCCGTCGTGTCCGTCATCTTCTCCATGAGCTCGACCGTCTGCAGCTCAAGCTGGTTGCCGCGCTCCAGGCAGATGGCCATCATCAGCTGGTTCATGCTCAGGTTGTCCACGCCGTTGTAGCTGTACACGGCGACGGGGCTGGACGACGAGGCGCCCAGCTTCGCCAGCAGCGCCTCGGTCAGCGAGTGCAGGCTGCCGGCGCCGCCGGTGCCGGCCACATAGCCGCCGCGCTTCGCGAATTCCTCCAGGGTGCCGTAGAGGCTGGTCGAGGTGATGATGTCGGTCATGGGAGGGAGCCCCTTCTATCTGATCTGAATGTGTGATGACGTATGGATGTGCGCTCGTGTGCCCGCAGACGCCGCGGCGGTCACAGGTTGTCGGCGGTGTTCAGCTTGCCGCCGAGGAGGATCTTGTTGCCGTTGGTGGCGAGGTTGTAGGCGGTGTTGCGCTCGGTGATGAGCGTCTGGAGGTCAATCATCGTCTCCTGGGAGACGCTGTTGAGGGCGTCGGCCTTCGCCTTGATGAGGCCATAGGCGGTGGTGCGCTGCTCATAGCGCCACATCAGGCCGCCGGGGATGGAGGACGACTCGATGCCCAGCTCGACCTCCATGAACTCGACGATGGTCGGCTGGCCCAGCCCCCAGGTACCCTTGGCGGGATAGTCCTCCGGCAGCGTGACGACCAGGTTCGACACCATGACGGTGCGCTCCACGTCCACGGACGCCAGCAGCTCCATCGCGTTCGCCGTCGCCTCCAGCTGGCTGTTGTTCCGCGCCAGGCGATTCATCGTGCCGACGCTCATCCGCTCCAGCATCGTGGCCCGCTCCAGGCACACGCCCATCAGCAGGCGCCCCAGCGACAGGCCCTCCTCCCCGCGGAACGAGTACGTCCGCGAGGCCGACGTCCCCTCCGGCTGGTACGGCAGCGTCCGCAGCTCCACTGTCCCAATCGCAGACATGATGGTCGTCCCTCCCCGCCTCAGATGGCGCCCAGCGTCGTCGAGCGCGTGCCGCTGATCTTGCTCATGATGTTGGTCGCCGTGTCGAAGGCGTCGTCGCGCTTGTCGACGAGCCCCTGCAGACGCGCCATGTCGGTCGTCGCCGCGTTGTTGAGCGAGTCGATGCGCGACTTCACCAGCTGCGTCGCCTTCTGCAGCGTGTCCTTGCGGATGATGTTGGCGGAGCCCGAGAACTGGTCGGGGAAGTACTTGACCAGGCGCGCCCACATCGTCGAGGAGAAGCTCGTCGTCGACGAGCCCTCCGAGTCGCTGTCGAAGTTGGCCTGCGCCTTGTTGCACTCGGCCAGCACCTCACCCAGCTCGCTCAGCTCCGCGTTGCGCCGGCGCATCTTCGTCGACATCGGCGGTATCTCCTTCTCGACGGCCGCCGCGCGCTGCTTGCTGATGAGCACGGCCAGGCTCTCGTAGTCGACGGCCGTGCCCTCGAAGGTGTAGTCGTAGAAGGTTCCGTAGCGGTTCAGGTGCGTCGCCTCGCCCGCGTTGATGTCCACTTTGCCGATCGTCGTCATGGTCGTTGCCTCAGGTCAGGTCTGTCAAAAAAAGGGTGATGCCGAGAGCGGGGGGCGGAGCGGCCCTCAGCGGATGTTCTTGAGCGTCTGGGAGCGCGCGTCGCTGATGCGGCTGGCGAGCTTGGCGGCCAGCGCGTAGGCGTCGTCGCGCTTGTTCATGAGCGACTGCATGGCGATGACGTCCTGCTGGAGGTCGTTGTCGCGCATGTCGATGGCGTACTGGAGCTCGGACTGCTGCTTCTGGGCGTTGCCCTTGTCCAGCGTGCCCACGCCGTCGGAGTAGGAGATGTAGCTCTTGACCCCCAACTGCCCCAGCAGCACATGGCACTGGCCCAGGCGCGACGACGAGAGCTTCTCGGGCGCGTCATCCTTCTGCCCCAGCGTGGCCAGGCAGTCGCAGACCTCCGCCAGCACCTCGCCCAGGCTCTCGATGACCTCGTTGCGCTGCCGGACAAACGCGGCCTGTACCTGCGCCTGACGCTCCAGACGCGCACTGCGCCCCGTCGCCAGCGCCGCCACCAGCCCCTCGTAGTCCAGAACCCTGTCGCTGCCCTGCAGACGGTACTCCACCTGCTCCAGTTGGAACGGCGCCCATCCCAGGGGCACCTCCGTGATCGCGCTCGTCGTCGTCGCCATGTCGTCGCCTCGCTCCCTTGCGTCTCTGCCTTACCGCACCGCCGCGCCCGCCGCTCCGCCCCTGGCGGAAGCCGGCGCGGACGCGTGCGACCGCTCCATCGTCAGGCCTGGATGATGGTCTGGGTGGTCTCGGACTCCTTCTGCTGGATGGCCTTCTGGGCCTCGAGGGCGGCGTCCAGGATGTCCTGGCACTGCTTGAAGAGGTCATCGACCTCGGCGAGCTCCTGCTCGTGCTTCTGGGTCTCGGCACCGATGGCGGTGGCGTCGGCCTGGCGCATCTCGGCCTGGGTCTGCCCGACGGTGTTGAGGAGGTTGGTGAGCGTCTGGTTGACCTGGGTGATG
>CALZPA010000037.1 GCA_945827525.1 uncultured Lentisphaeria bacterium
GAGGTGATGGAGCTGGACCATCTCGCGGATGTTGGTGCCGGAGAGCCGCTGGCTGAAGTGGTCGCCGTAGTGCTCGCGGGCCGTGGAGATGGGGATGTAGGCGTCGGTCTGGCGGTCGGGGGTCTGCATGGAGCCCTCGGCGGCCTCCTCGCTCTTGACGACGCCGATGACGCGGTAGCTGTTGCCGCCCAGGCGCAGGATCTCGCCGACGGCGCCCTCGGTGGCCAGCAGTCGGCGCGCACCATGCTCGGTGAGGACGACGACGGCGGAGGTCTGGTAGACGTCATGGGCGCTGAGGAAGCGGCCGGCCAGCATGGGGCGGCGGACCAGCTCCAGCCATTTCTCGTTGGTGCCGACGACGCGCAGGTCGAGGGCCCGTCCGCCGTAGCGTCCCTCCTTGCGGATCTCCTTGACGGGGACGAGGGTGGTGACCTGCGGCATGGTGGCGCGGATGAGGTCCTCCTCGTCGTAGAGGAGCCCGTAGACGCTCATCCAGGAGCGGACGGTGGAGTCGCCGGCCTCGGAGGGCGGCTTCTGCGCGGAGATGATGATGTTTCGGCTGCCGAGGAGCCGTATCTGGCGGAGGGCCTCCTCGCTGGCGCCCTCCTGGACGGCGAGCATGGCGATGACGCTTCCCACCCCGAAGACCAGTCCGAGCATCGTGAGGAAGGAGCGCAGCTTGTGGAGGAGCAGGTTCTTGACTCCCAGCTCGACATCCTGCCAGTAGCGTGACAACGACCATCCCATCGTTCAGCCCTCCTGCGTCGCCTGTCCCTGGGGCGCCAGGCTGCCCTTGCCCTTGATGCCGCCGGTCACATAGTCGCTGCTGCCCGACAGCCGGGCGTCGGTGACGATGTCGTGGATGCGTCCGTCGCGCATGACGAGGCGGCTCTGGGCGTGCGCGGCGATGTCGGGCTCGTGCGTGACCATGATGATGGTCTTGCCGTCGCGGTTGAGGCTGCGGAGCAGCTCGATGATCTCGATGCTGTTGCGCGAGTCGAGGTTTCCGGTCGGCTCGTCCGCAAGCAGGAACACGGGGTCATTGGATAGTGCGCGGGCGATGGCGACGCGCTGCTGCTGTCCGCCCGACAGCTCGGACGGGCGGTGCCCCAGGCGCTCCGAGAGTCCGACCAGCTCGCCCAGCTCGCGGGCGCGCTTCAGCCGCGCGGCCGTCGGCCAGCCCAGATAGTACAGGGGGAGCGCGATGTTCTCCTCGACGGTCAGCTGGGGGATGAGGTTGAAGCTCTGGAAGATGAAGCCCAGGTACTTGAGTCGGATGTCGCTGAGGTCGTCGTCGTTCAGGGTGCTGATGTCCTGTCCGTTGAGGAAGTACTTGCCGGAGGTGGGGCGGTCGAGGCAGCCGAGGAGATTGAGCATGGTGCTCTTGCCGGAGCCGCTGGGTCCCATGATGGCCCAGAAGCCGCCGCGCTCGAAGGCCGCGGTCACGCCGTCCAGGGCACGCACCTCGTTCCCGCCCATCCGGTAGATCTTCCGTATGTCCTCGAACCGGACCGCATACTGGTCGTCCGGCTGACGCTGCGCCATTGCCTTGTCCATCGTCTGCGCCTCTCCTCCTCGACTACTGACGCTGCGGCTGTGCGCCGCCCTGCCCCTCCGGACGCGGGCCGCGCGGGCGTCCGCCCTGCCCCTCGCCGCCTCCGGGGCGTCTCATGGCGCCGCCGTTCGGGCGCGGGCCGCGGAAGCGCGGCTGACCGCCGCCGTTCGGGGCGGCGGCCTCGCCGTCGGCGGGGCGTGGCGGTATCTTCAGCTTCGGGTCGGCGGCGGCGCGCGTCTCGGGCTTGTCGGCCTTGTCCAGGGGTGGCGTCAGGCTCACCTCCTGTCCGGCCTCCAGCCCGCTACGGACGATGACGACCTGGTTGTTGTCGAGGCCAATCTCGACGGGGACGGGCTCATCCGCCCCACCGGGGGTGGCGGCGCGGCGATAGACGACGGGCTTTCCGCCCTCGCGCACGACGCACTGGATGGGCACATACGCGATGTCCTCGTGCTGCTCGACGATGATGTCGGCGCGGCAGTTCATGCCGGACTTGAGGAGTCCGCGGGCGTCGTCGATGGCAACCTCGGCGTTGTAGAGCTTGAGGTCGGGGTTCATGAACAGGCTCTGGGCGTCGGGCAGGGGAGCCACCTTGGTGATGCGTCCGGAGAACTCGACGCCCTTGAGGGCGTCCACGGTGACGCGCACCGGCAGCCCCAGGTAGATTTTCTTGAGGTTGGTCTCATGGACCTTGATTTCGGCCTTGAAGTCGTCGCCCTCGGGCAGATAGATGATGTCCTGGCGCTGATAGACCTCGGTGCCGACGTCGAGCGGCTCCTGGTTCTGGCGGCGGAAGGGTCCCTGGCTGCTGGTGGCGTAGATGACGAGGCCGTCGGCGGGCGCGAGGACACGGCAGTTGCTGATCTGCTCGCGCAGCTTCTCGACCTGCTCGTTCTGGCGGCGGAGCTCGAGCTCGCGGGCGTTGAGGGTGGCGGTCGCCTGGGTGATGTCGGCGTTGGCCTTGCGGCGGATGCGCTCGAGGGCCATCTCGGCCTGCTCGACGTCGCTCTTGAGCTGGGCCATCTGGCGCCTGTAGGTGTAGTCCTTGAGGAGATTGAGGGCGTTCTCGGCGGACTTCAGCTCGAGCTCGTAGCGCTTGCAGCTGAGTTCGTCGGTGCGGTAGTCGCTTTCGGAGAGGTACTTCTCCTTATAGAGTCGGGCGGACCATTCGAGCTTGTCCTTGGCGCGCTTGAGCTCCTCGCGGGCGAGGGTGACCTTGGTCTCGGCCTCGTTGAGGGTCTTGGGGTACTCGCCCTTCTCGTACTTGACGAGATCCTCGCGGGCGAAGCGGAGGTCGAGCTCGGCCTTGGCGATGTCGGCGGCGGCCTGGTTCTTGGTGACCTCGAGGTTCTCGCTGGCCTGGACGCGGTTGGCGTCCGCGTTCTTGGCGGAGATCTCCTGGTTGGCCAGCTTGTCGACGAAGGTGGAGGAGTCGAGTTCGAGGAGGCGTTCGCCCTTCCTGACGCGCTCGCCCTCGGGGAAGATGTAGGTGATGCTGACGCGCCCCTCGACCTGGCTCTTGATGACATACTGCTTGCGCGGCTTGATGCTGCCTGACTCGATGAGGTCAATCACCAGCGGCCCGCGCCGCACCGCCGTGTAGGAGGCCTGCTGCCGCTGCTCCTCCGGCCTTTCGCCCTCCGTCAGCCGGACATAGGCATACCAGCCCGCCAGCGCCAACGCCGCCAGAACCACCAACGCCTTCACCAGTCTCTTCATCGCTCCAAGCTCCTATCCTACTTGTATTCCCGCAGATCCAGCTCTTTCCAGACTCCCGACTCGCTCACCTCCAGGACGCCCAGCGTCCGCTGGAACGACAGCTCGTCCAGCCGGTAGGCCACGACCGCCGAATACAGCGAATTCTGCGCCGAAAGCAGCGCGCTCTGCGCCTCCAGCACGTCACGCTGCTCGGCGCGCCCCGCCTGCAGCAGCAGATCCGTGCTGCGCACCCGGCGCTCCGCCAGCTTGACCGCCTGCTGCTGGATCATCACGCCTTCGCGGTGCTCCAGCAGGTCGCGAAGTCCCCCGTACACGTCCTGCTTGACGCTGTCCTCCAGCGCCTGGTACGAGCGGACGCTGCGCTCCAGCGCAATCAGGCTGGCGCGGTAGCGGTTGCGCTCGGCCGTGCGCTCAAACGGCAAGTCCAGCCGCAGCAGCCCGCTGTAGGAGCCGCGGTTCGGCCTGAACGAGGCGTCCGGCGACGCGCCGCCATAGACGCCGCGGCTCTCGCCGATGGCGGCGCTGCCGCCCAGCGTCAGCTCCGCGCGGAGACCATCCTCCGCAATCAGGACGCCGCGCTGCGCGTCCTCGACCTTCTCCTGCAGATTGAGCAGGTCGGGACGGCTGCGGAACGCCAGCTCCAGCGCCCGCTCACGGCTGATCTCGTTCGGGCCGGAGTGCTCCATGTCCGGCTCCTGGAGCGCGACGTCCGCCTCCGCGTCCGGAACGGCGCCCGAATAGTCCGCGACCGACATGCCCTCCGTCATCGCCAGACAGCTCCGCACCAGGGCGTCCAGCTCCTCGCGGCGCGGATAGACCTCAGCGTCGGGCGGCAGTCCCAGCAGCACCCGGAACGCCTCCAGGCTCGCCTGGAGCGCCTGCCGGGCGCTGATCCAGCTCACACGCGCGTTCAGCTCCGTCTGGATGGTCTGGTCGAACTGGTACTCCGGCAGCAGCCCCGCGTCGGCCATGCGCCGCGAGCGGCGCGTCGAGGTCACCACGCGGCGATAGTTCTCCTCCTGGTTCTTGAGCGTCTGCGCCGAGCGCAGCGTCCCCAGATACGAATTGGCGATGCGCACCACGAAGTCGCGCTTGTACTGCTCGAAGTCGCGCACCGCGTAGACGAGCGCGCGCTGCGCCTGCGTCAGGGGCTCCGTCACCACCAGCTTTCCCGAGCCGCGCAGCAGCGGGACGGACACGCTTCCGTCATAGCGCAGGCCGAAGCTCTCGCCGTGGCCGCCCGAGAGCATCCGCGCCAAATCGAGCGACAGGCTGCTGGCCAGCTCGACCCCATTGCGGAATGTCCGGGTCACGCCGGCCGACGGGCCGACGACGGCTCCCGTCAGTCGCCCCTCGCCGGACTTCGACGTCGCCGCCTCGCCCTTCAGCATCCCCATGAACGTCGAGCGGAACTCCCGCTCCTCCAGGTCGAGCGCCAGCGCCGTCTGGAACAGCGTCTCCTTCTGCGACTGGAAGTCACGGTTGCTCGCGGCCGCCACCCGTATCGCGTCCAGCAGCCCCAGCTCCAGGCGACGCGCCGAACTGAACTCGCCCGCATACGCCGCACCCGGCAGCAGATGCCCCTTCGCCGGCCAGAACGACGACGCCGGCAAATCGCGAACCCCCAGCGACGCCGGCCCACGCACGGGAAGCCCCTGATCCAGCAGCAGACGGCGACGCAGCGTGTCCTCCGCGCTCTCAAGCGACAGCGGCTCCACCCGCCCCGTCTCCTGCCGCTGCGCCGCCTCCAGCAGCGCACCCGCACGCTCATCCGCCTCCCGCCGCCAGTCCAGCGAGCTGCGACAGCCAGACCCAACCAGCAACAGCAGCCCCAACGCAGGGCCGACAACTCGCCTCATTCGCCGCCTCACTTCATCGCCCCCTTGCCGAACAGCTCCAGCACATCGTCCATCGTCAGCTCAAACCCGGGAACCCCGTGCATCCGACTGTGGGACCAGGACCGGACCAGAGACAGAAACAGCCACGCCAGCTTCCCCGGCGACATGTCGTCACGCAACACCCCCTCCGACACCCCACGCTCCATCAGCGCCGTCAGCACCTCGCGAACCTCCGCGCAGTTCCGCTGAAACGCCGCGCAGCGACCCGACTGCCCCTCGCCACGACGCTGCTGCGTGAACAGCAGGTGAAACATCGGATGACGCCGCTCCTGCGAACGGCTCACCTCCTGGCACACCTCGCGCAGCAGCGGACGAAACTCCGACTCGCGCCCGCACGCCTGCCGCAGCGACGCCACCAGATCCTCGTGGCACGCCTGCAGCACCGCCGACAGCAACGCCTCCTTCCCGCTGAAGTACCGGTACAGTGTCCCCTTCCCCACGCCAGCCTGACGAGCCACCTCCTCCATCGTGATCTCATCGTACCGACGAGTCCCAAACAACTGCTCGCCCGCACCCAAGATCACCCGACGCTTCTCCTCTGTCCTCACTCGCATCCGAAATGCTCCACCATGCCAGCCACTCTTGCCCGCACTCAAAAAAAACGGAACTGACCAGTCAGTCTCCGAAAGTACGGGGCATAATCTAGCCATGGGGATTTTGATGTCAAGTGGCGTGCGATTGAATTCCCGGTCATGGTGGATATAATAAGTGTGTGAGCGAACAGGGTTCAGCCGTTGTCCCGCAAGTCGGCGGGGGCGTTGGCGGCGAGGGGGGAGAGGAGGAGCGAGGGTTCAGATGACGAAGACGGCAAGCAAGGCACCATCGGCGAAGAGTCTGGCTCAGATCTGCGAGCAGGGCGTGTACACCTGTCCGTCGTGCCATGCGCCGAACGAGGTGGGTCATCTGGCGCCGCTGTCGACGGGGACCTGCAGCAAATGCGGCCAGAAGTTCTTCATGCCACGGCGCATCAACGACTGCTATCTGTTCGAGGAGATCGGCAGCGGGGGGATGGGCTCGGTGTACAAGGCGGTCTCGGAGCGCTTTCCGGGGCGGACGCTGGCGGTGAAGCTGCTGTCGCGCCAGAAGGGCGAGAGCGCGCTGAACGTGCAGGCGCTGCTGAACGAGGCGCGCATCAGCTCGCTCTTCCGCGACTCGCAGTATCTGGCGGCCTGCCTGGACCATGGCTTCGACGACGGCGAGTACTACACGGTGATGAACTTCGTCGAGGGCGAGCGCCTGGATCTGATGATTGAGCGCCTGGGGCGCATACCGGAGCCGGAGCTGGTCGCGCTGGTGCGCCATCTGCTGGCGGCCGAGCAGCACATCTGGCGCTGCGGGTACCTCTACCGCGACATGAAGCCCGAGAACATCATCGTCAACCCCGAGGGGTACGCCATCCTCTTCGACTTCGGGCTCTGCCTGCCGCGGCGGGACGCCCTCAACAACGCCGGCGAGTACATCACCGGCTCCCCCTACTATCTGCCCCCCGAACGGCTGCTTGGCCAGCCCGAGGACGCCCGCTCCGAAATCTACTCCCTCGGCATGGTCATGTACTATGCCCTCACCGGACGCACCTACTACAACGCCGACGAGATCAACGCCCTGGCCAAACGACACATCGGCGGCCTGCGCATCATCAGCGCCGCCAAGATGGAGGGCATCTCCAAGCCGCTTGCCGACATCCTCACCGCCATGATCCAGCAGGAGCCCGACAAGCGCCCCGCCTCCTTCATCCAGCTCAAGCAGGAGCTCGACAAGCTCACCTACTGAACGAACGCACGCCATGACCCAATCCTCCTACCTGCAGCTTGAGGGACGCACCATCGTCGTCCTCGGCGTCGCCAACCGCCGCTCCGTCGCCTGGGCCATCGCACGGACTCTCCGCGAACAGGGCGCGCGCCTCGTCTTCGTCTTCCGCGACCACCAGCTCCTCGACAAGAACCGAACCCTCATCGGCGACGACGCGCCTGCCTGCGTCTGCGACGTCGAGCGCGACGAGGACCTCGACGCCCTGCCCCGCCGACTCGCCGACGACTGCGGCGTCCAGACCATCCATGGACTCGTCCACTCCATCGCCTTCGCCAACTACTCCGAGGGACTCAAGCCCTTCCACCAGACGCTCCGGCGCGACTTCCTCCAGGCGGTCGACATCTCCTGCTTCTCCCTGACCAACCTCGCCGGACGCCTCGCGCCGCTGCTCGCGCCCGACGCCTCCATCGTCACCATCTCCATCTCCGCCACCCGCATGGCCTCCGAGAACTACGGCTACATGGGCCCCATCAAGGCCGCCCTGGACTCCTCCGTCGCCTTCCTCGCCAAGTCCCTCGCCCGCAACGTCTCCCCGCGCATCCGCGTCAACGCCGTCGGCCCGGGGCTCCTCAAGACCTCCGCCTCCGCCGGCATCCCCGGCTACATCGACGCCTACCTCTACGCCGAGCGCGTCATCCCGCGCGGGGAGGCACTCTCCACCGACGAGGCCGCGCAGGCCGCCGTCTTCCTCCTCTCGCCACGCTCCTCCGGCATCAACGCCCAGACCCTCGTCGTCGACGCCGGCATGGCCATCAACTACTTCGACCGCGACGTCATCCACGCCGTCACCCATCAGGACACACCGTCAACCAGCAGCAGCAACTAGCCCTTCCCTCACCACCATGTCCACACTCCTCGAACTGGAGCAGGCGCATCTGCTCCACACCTACAACCGCAGCCTCGCCATCGTCAGGGGCCAGGGCTCCTACGTCTGGGACCTCAACGGCAAGCAGTACCTTGACTTCACCTCCGGCATCTCCGTCTGCAACCTCGGACACTGCCACCCCGCCGTCACCGAGGCTATCACCCGACAGGCCTCGCGACTCGTCCACTGCTCCAACTACTTCATCAACGAGCACACGCCGCTCCTCGCCCAGACCCTCGCCGAACTCGGCATCGGCGGACGCTCCTTCTTCGCCAACTCCGGAGCCGAGGCCAACGAGGGCATGATCAAATTCGCCCGCCGCTGGGGCTCCCAGAACGGCGGACGCAGCCACATCGTCTGCATGAACAACTCCTTCCACGGACGCACCCTCGGCACCCTCGCCGCCACCGGACGGACCAAGTACCGCGAGGGCTTCGGCCCCGACCTCCCCGGCTTCTCCTTCGCCACCTTCAATGACCTCGCCTCCGTCCGCGACGCCATCACCCCACAGACCGTCGCCGTCATGCTCGAGACCGTCCAGGGCGAGGGCGGCGTCATCCCCGCCTCCCGCGAATTCCTCACCGGACTCCGACAGCTCTGCGACGAACGCCATCTCCTCCTCCTCGCCGACGAAATCCAGTGCGGCATGGGACGGACAGGGACCTGGTTCGCCTTCCAGCGCCACGGCGTCCGACCCGACGCCATGACCATCGCCAAGGCCATCGCCAACGGCGTCCCCATGGGCGTCTTCCAAATCCGCGCCGACTACGCCGACGTCTTCGCCCCCGGCACCCACGGAACCACCTTCGGCGGCAACCCGCTCGCCTCCGCCGCCGCCCGCGCCACCATCGACACCATCATCCGCGAACGGCTCATCGACCATGCCCGTGACATGGGACGGCTCCTCCTCACCGAACTCAACGCCCTCGCCCACAAGCACGACTTCATCCGCCAAATCCGCGGCCTCGGACTCATGCTCGGACTCCAGCTCGCCTCACCCGAGATGCTCCCCAAGGTCACCGCCGCCTGCCGCGAGCGCGGACTCCTCGTCCTCACCGCCGGCGAGGACGTCATCCGCCTCATGCCGCCCCTCAACCTCACCGCCGACCAGCTCGCACAGGGCACCGACATCCTCTCACGCGCCCTCGCCACCATCTGACGGACCACTTCCCAAACCCGCAGGTTGCGCCGCCCGGACGAAGGTCTGGGCGGCGCCTCTTGCGTACGGACAGCCCAGCTCAGTCGCCGCGGAGGCGCTCCCTAAGCACCTCCACGGCACAGTGGTGCGTCTTGGACGGGTCGTCCTTCCGGTAGGAGATGCCCACCGCAAGAATGCGCCCTGTATATTCCCTTCTTTCCCCCAGCCGGCCTTCCAGTCTCAAGGCATAGTGGCGCTCCCTGATTTGCCTAATCGCATTTTCTGGCGTGTCATTGACCTTCAGCTCAAGGATAATCGCATCATCATGCCTCTGGATGGGATACAGGATAAAGTCCGCATAGCCCGTGCCGGCCTTCTCCTCCCGTTCGATATGATAGGTGTCCCGAGCCTTCAGATAGGCGATCTTCACGACGGAAGCCAGCTCCTCCTCATGGCTATAAGCCAAGAGCGGGCTTTCCGTGTGATGGATATGCTGCAGGATGTCCGCCATGGTCTTGGTGTCGCCCTCCTTGGTTGCCTGAAGCATTCTCTCTGAGGCCCTTAACAGCTCGCAGACATTGCCCAGCGACCGTTCCCGCTGTATCATCTGCTCGAATTGCAGCAGCAGTTCCCGATTGGGAATGGCGACGCAGCCATCCTGATAGTTCAGGAAACCGTAGACAACCATCGCGGAGAAGATTTCCTGCTTGGTCCTGAGGAGCATGGATGTGGCCGCGTACTCGTGTATGGCAGTTGGCACGGGGATATCGGCCAGGAGCTTGCCGAGGTCATCCTGGACGTCCGCGACATTCTCACGAAGATAGAAGAAAAGCTCGTCGTAGGGGCCGGAGCTCGTCCAGTAGTTGCCGAGATTGTTGTTCTCCAGTGCCAGCACCACGGAACGCGGATTGTAGAGTCGCCGTCCAGCCTTGGTGACATAGCCGTCGTACCAAAGCCGGAGGCCTTCGCGCGTCACGTTTCTCCGTTCCGGATGCAGCTCCAGATAACGCTGGTACAGGGTATCGACCTCATGGTCCAGAAAGCCGAAGTAGTCGCTGAAGCGCTCCTCGCCAGCCATGGAGTATTCGCAGAACATATTGAGCTCCGAGCCGCTGGAATACTTGGCGATAGGCAGGATGCCGGTCATGTAGGCCATCTCGACATAGGCCTTGTCCTTTAGCAGATTGCTGAGGAAACGGGTGTAGTCCCTCTTGTCCGCCTCCGTGGCGTAGTCCTGATGGTACAGATAGTCCCATTCGTCCAGGACGAAGATGAATTTCTCGCCCCGGCAGGTTTCGTACAGCTTGGTCAGGGCGTCCCACACGGCGTCCTCCGAGGAGATGGACGCCTGCGGATAGGCCGCCATCAAATCCTGGAGCAGCAGCCCATGAATGCGCCCGATGTACTGCCGATAGGAGCTGCAGCTCGCCGGCGTCTCGTTGAAGGAGATGCGAATGACGTTATGTCGATTGATATGCGTCTCGAACCACGCATAGTCGGCTGCATGCAGCCTGGCGAACAGCCTGCGGCTATCGACGCCCTTGCCGAAGAAGGCAGCAATCATGTTGGCCATGACGGTCTTGCCAAAGCGTCTGGGCCTGGTGATGGCCACATACTTCTGCTCACCTGCGCCAAAGGGTGCCACGTCTCCCATGTCACCATCAGCGCCCGACTGCTCCAGCAGCGGAATGAGCTCATTGAGGATGCGCGTCTTGTCCACAAAATAGGCATTGGCGCAATCTCTGCGGAACAGCCCGAAGGCGCTGATGCTGTTCAGAAAAAGACCCATGTCTGCGATTCCGTCCTTTCAGGATGCGGCAAGGCGCGAAACGCTGTCCCGACGGCACCGCGCCGTCGGATGGAACGCCGTGGTCAATACTGGTTCACCCGTGCGCCCTGCTTTGGATTTATCATAGCATGACCCATCCGCTGTGTCAAGGGCAACACACTGGACAGACGTCGAAGTGCAGGTATTTTAGAGAGCGTTCGGAAAGGTTGGTGACGGGCTGGAACGACAGCCGTTTTCCGCCCGACGGCGAGGCGCCGTCGGGACAGGCGCCCTTCGCTTCGCTACGGGGCGTGGAGGCTTTTCGAACGCCCGCTATCTTATGTCGTTCTTCCACAGAGAGGGACGACGGAGGAAACCATCACAGAGGAGTCCATGAGGATGTCATCAGGCGTTGAGGAAGGCCAGCGGTTCTTTGATCCGGGGCTGTCGGTTCCGGCGGTGGATGTGTCGGGGCTGACGTGGCACGAGGCGGATGACGCGCGCTTTTCGCTGGAGGGGTTCTGGTGGCGTCGTCCCGGCGGCGCGTTCCGCCGTCTGCCGCTGTCGAGCGCGGAGCGGACGCTGCCGGCGGGCGTGGACGGCCTGGCCTGGCATTCGAGCGGCGGCTGCCTGCGCTTCCGCTCGGACTGCAGCCGCATCGTGGTCCGCGCCCGGATGGCCTCCGCCAACCTGATTGTGCGGATGGCCATGACCGGCTCGATGGGCTTTGACCTCTATGCGGACGGCACCTGCCGTGGCGTCTCACGCTTCCGCATCGGCGAGGGCGACTTCGTGGCGGAGGTCTTCGCCCACGGCGAGCGGCGGATGCGCGACTTCACGCTGTACTTCCCCACCTATGCCCGTCTGACGTCGCTGGAGCTGGGCTTTGACGCGCAGGCCCGCTTCGAGGAGCCGTGCGCCTGGCCGGACCCGCGCCCCATCGTGGCCTACGGCACCTCCATCCTGCAGGGCGCCTGCGCGAACCGCCCGGGCATGGCCTACACGAATCTGCTGAGCCGCACCCTCGGCCGCCCCGTCCTGAACTACGGCTTCGCGGGCAACGGACGCGGCGAGGCGGTCATGGCCGAGACGCTGGCCGAGATTGAGCGCCCTGCCCTCTATCTGCTGGACTACGACGCGAACGTCTCCCACGACCAGTTGGCGGCGACGCTGACTCCCTTCTGCCGCATCCTGCGCGCCGCGCATCCGGAGACGCCCATCCTGACGCTCTCCCGGACGCCGATGACGGAGGATCTGCCGCAGTCGCCGGAGTCGCCCTGGCCGTCCGAGCGCCTGCTGCGCTACTGGGACATCCACCGGCAGAGCCGTGACGAGCTCCGCGCCGGCGGCGACCGGCGCGTCCACTGCCTCGACGGCTCGGGCCTCCTGGGCGCCGACTGGTGGGACTGCCTGGTCGACGGCGTCCACCTCACCGACCTGGGCTACTGGCGCCTCGTCCAGGCCATCGCGCCGGAGATACGACGCCTCCTGGGCCGCTGACCGACACACGCCGGAGGCTTCAGGGCGTCCACTGCTTGGCCATGCCGGCGGTGACGAACGCCTTGCAGCGGTCGATGCTGTTGCGGAAGCCGCCGGCGTTGTTGGAGCCGACGTGTCCGTCGATGTAGGCGGCATTGGCGCGGTCGCCATGGATGAGGGCGATGCCGCCATAGCCGTCGCAGTAGCCGTTGGCGTTCATCTGCCAGCAGCACTGTCCGGAGTTGGGGCTGCCGGTGAAGTAGGTGGTGCAGGTCATGAGGAGGGACTCGGACGGCTGCTTGTAGACGTTCTGGAGGTAGTGGATGTCCATGTCGCTGGCCACATAGACGCTGCCGAGCGTGTCCCTCTTGCCGCCGACGTTGTTCTTGTAGTCGTTGTCCTGATAATAGGCGACCATGCCGTAGACGCGCCAGATGGTGGGGGTGCTGGGCGTCGCGAGGGAGGGGCAGACCCAGAATTTGTCGGACTTCTGCCAGCCGAGGACGACCATCCAGGGCGAGTAGCCGGTTCCGCCTGTCCCGTTGCGGAAGACGAAGTGGTCGGTGTTCTCCTGCGCGTACATGAGATGGTTGAGCGAGATCTGCTTGAGGTTGTTCACGCAGGAGATGGCGCGCGCCTTCTCGCGCGCCTTCGACAGGGCCGGCAGCAGCATCGCCGCCAGGATGGCGATGATGGCAATCACCACGAGAAGCTCGATCAGAGTGAACTGCGACACACGCGGAAGGATGGCTTTTTTGTTCATGGCTGCATTGATTTGTTGGGGAGACTGGTTATTTTGTGGCTGCGGTGACGGCGCACACGCCCCGTCGTTTCATAATTATACCAAACTTCTCGCTTGAACTCAAGAGCGGCAAGCAGAAAAAAAGCAAGGAGAGAGAGACATGTCCAGCCTAACCTTCGGCACCCGGCGGATGCCCGGCCCCAGCCTCGGTCCCGCCTCGGGCTTTCCCGCGCTGCGCGAGCAGGTGCGCAGCTCCTTCTCCTCGTCCCTCGACGAGGACGAGGGACTGTTCCTCAACTACGGCCTGCTGCCCGATGACCTGCCCTACACCATGCAGGACAACTACGACACCGAACCCGGCGAACAGGTCTTCTCCACCGCCACCCTCGAGAACGAGCACCTGCTCGCCGAATTCGTCCTCGACCTCGGCGCTCGGCTCTGGAGACTCTACGACAAGGACGCGCAGCGAGAGCTCATCACCTGCAACGACGCCTTCCGGCCCAACAACCTCGCCATCCGCAACGCCTGGTTCGCCGGCGGCATCGAGTACAACATCGGCCGACGCGGACACGACGAGCAGACCTGCTCACCACGCTTCGCCGCCGAACTCCACGACGACGACGGCACCCCCGTCCTCCGCATCTACGAATTCGACCGCGACCGCGCCATCCCCTTCCAAATCGACTTCTATCTCCCCGACGGCTCACGCTTCCTCCTCGCCCGAATGCGCGTCATGAACACCCGCGAGGAGGTCGTCCCCATGTACTGGTGGAGCAACATCGCCGTCCCCCAGACGCCCGGCGCCCGCGTCGTCGTCCCCTGCCTCGACACCTACGCCAACCGCTACGACCACGGACACCACGCCCTCTCGCGCATCCCCCTGCCCGACGGCGACGGCTTCGACGGCACCTACCCCGAGAACTTCCCCGGAGCCAGAGACTACTTCTTCCGCATCCCCGAGGAGCAGCGCAAATGGGAGGCCGTGATGCGCCGCGATGGCCAGGGCCTCCTCTTCGCCTCCACCCAGCGCCTCCAGGGACGCAAGCTCTTCGTCTGGGGAAACTGCCAGGGCGGCAAGCACTGGCAGCGCAAGCTCATGGGCGACGGCGAGGACTACCTCGAAATCCAGGGCGGCCTCGCCCACACCCAGCAGGAGTGCCTCCCCATGCCCCCCCGAACCACCTGGGAGTGGCTGGAGGCCTACGGCCCCGTCAGTGCCGCGCCGCCGCGCCTCTTCGGCGACTGGCCCGAGGCCATCGCCGCCGTCGGCGAACAGGTCGCCACGCTCCTCCCCGACGGCTTCCTCGAGTCGGAGCTGCGCCGCACACGCGACAGCTTCGCGCTGAAGGCCGGCACCGTGCGCTTCCGCGGCAGTGGCTGGGGCGCCCTGGAGGAGCATCGTCTCGGACATCGGCTGGTGGAGCATCTGGACTTCGGCGAGCCCGGCGACGAGCAGGCCGACTGGCTGTCCCTGCTCGAACGCGGCATGATGCGCCCCGACTCCGGCCCCTCCGGGTACCTCATCCAGGACGACTGGCAGCCGCTGCTGAAGAAGGCCCGCAGCGTCAACTGGAAGACGGATCTCCATCTGGCCCTCATGCACTGGCGCCGCAAGGACATGGAGCGCGCCCTCTCGCTGGCCGAGCTCGCCTACGCCTGGCAGCGAAACCCCTGGACCACCTATGTGCTAGCACACCTGCGCCGGCTCGACGGACAGTCCGACCGCGCCCAGACCATGTTCGCCGCCCTCCTCGGCGAGTGCCGCGACGACGCCTCCCTCGCCAAGGACGTGCTCCGAACCCTCGTCGACATGGGCTGCGACGGCCACGAGCTCCTCGCCCTCTGCGACCTGCTCGCCCCGGAAATCCAGTCGCGCCCCATGCTGCAGTATGTGCGCGCCTACGCGCTCTCGCGCATCGGACGCCTCAACGAGGCCGAGACGCTGCTGCTGGCCGGAGGCGGCCTGGAGATACCCGACATGCGCGAGGGAGAACGCTCGGTCACGGATCTCTATGTCCACATCCAGGTCGAGCGCGCACGGCGCGAGGGACGCGAGATACGCCCCAGCGACGTCAAGGTGCCGCAGGCGCTGGACATCCGCATGTCCTAAGGCCAAGGAAGAACGCAACACCAACGGAGGTATGGTCATGTCAAGGAAGATACGCATCTGCTTCATCGGCTGCGGGAGCTTCTGCCGCAACTTCGTGCCGTTGTTCCAGCGCCATCCGCACGTCGAGCATGTGTCGGTGTGCGACCTCGTGCCCGAACGGGCCGAGGAGTACCGGCGGCTCTTCGACGTGCCGATTGTGCCGACGTTCGAGGACGCCATCAGCGACCCGAACCTCAACGCCGTCGCCATCTTCACCCAGCGCCATCTGCACGGCCCGCTGGTCATCGCCGCCCTCAAGGCGGGCAAGAACGTCTACAGCGCCGTCCCCTGCGCCTCCACCATCGAGGAAATCCTCGAGATCGAGTCGCTCGTCCGCACGTCCGGCCTGACCTACTCGATGGGCGAGACCGGCTACTACCGCGCCTGCGCCGTCTTCTGCCGCGAGAAGATGGCCGCCGGCGAAATGGGCGACTTCGTCTACGGCGAGGCCCAGTACAACCACGACCAGCGACACTTCCACTTCGAGAAGAATGGCGGACCCGACTGGCGCAAGGCCGCCGGCATCCCCCCCATGCTCTACCCCACCCACTCCACCGCCATGATCCTCGGCTGCCTCCCCGGCGTCTACGCCAAGAAGGTCGCCGCGTTCGGCTACACCGAACGCTACCTCAACGACATCTTCGGCACCAACGGCGTCAACTACTGGGACAACCCCTTCATCAACACCGCCATGCTCCTCCACCTCTCCAACGACGGCATCGCGCGCATCTCCGAAAACCGCCGCGTCGCCTTCGCCGGACCTAACTCCTACATCTCACAGTTCTACGGCACCGAGGGCGCCTACGAATTCGCCGTCGCGCACCACTACTTCTCGCACTGGAGCAAGGAGGACCGCAACAAGCTCCTCATGGAGGAGGTCACCCAGGAGCTCCTGCCCAAGAGCGTCTACGACGTCATCGGCAACCCCGACACCCCCCAGCGCATCGCCGACGGCATGGGCTTCTGGGAAGCCGCCCCACGCCAGCACACCGAACGCATCCCCGCCGAAATCCGAGGCGAGCGCAACGGCCACAACGGCTGCCACCACTTCATGGTCGACGACTTCTGCCAGGCCATGGCCACCGGGTACCTCTCGCCCACCAACATCTGGCAGGCCGCCCGCTTCAACCTGCCCGGACTCGTCGCCCACCAGTCCGCCCTCCAGGGAGGCGTCCTCATGGATGTCCCCGACCTCGGAGACCCACCCCAGGACTGGCCCGTCCTCAAGCTGGACTGACGACCACACGAACCAACCACTCCACCCACACACTCGCCCCTGCCAACCATGGACATGCCCTCATCGAGCCGCGTCGCCAACACCCTGGCGGAACTCGGCATCCCACGCCGCAACCATCTGCTGCCCTTCTTCTGGCAGCACGGAGACCACCATGACCGCCTCGAACAGCAGGTCGCCCGCATCGCCGACAGCGGCGCCGGCGCCTTCTGCGTCGAGTCGCGACCGCACCGCGACTTCTGCGGCGACTCCTGGTGGGCCGACATGGACGTCATCCTCGACGCCGCCCAGAGACGCCATCTCGAGGTCTGGCTCCTCGACGACAACCACTTCCCCACCGGCAACGCCAACGGCGAAATCGCCCGCAGCCATCCCGACCTCCGCGCCTGGCGCCTCGTCGAGCGACACGTCGACGTGATGGGACCCGCCCGCGACCTGACGCTGCTCGTCGAGCCCGACACCCCCGACACGCGCCTCCTCGCCGTCTGGGCCTACCCGAGGCGAGACCACGCCGAGACGCTCGAGGACGCCCCCATCGAGCTGACCGCCCACGTCCGAGGCGAATTCCTCACCTGGGACGTCCCCGCCGGCTGCCACCGCATCTTCTTCCTGTCGCTGACCCACGCCGGCGCCCTGCATGGCCAGAGCCACTACATCGACATGCTCCGCGACGAGTCCGTCGACGTCCTCCTGTCCGCTGTCTACGAGCCCCATTTCCAGCACTACGGACACCTCTTCGGCAAGACCTTCCGGGGCTTCTTCTCCGACGAGCCCTGCCTGGGCAACAGCTGGGGCGGACGCTTCATGTCCACGGACTACGGCATGTACAACCGCCGCCCCGGACAGCCCGGCCTGGCCCTGCCCTGGTCGGAGTCGTTCGTGACGGAGCTGGGACGGCAGTTCGGCGAGTCGGTGTGGACGAGCCGCCTGCCGGGGCTCTGGTACCCGCTCGGCGAGGCCACGCGCACCATCCGCGCCAACTACATGGAGCTGGTGAGCTGCGGGTACCGCGACCATTTCGTCCGCCGCGTCGGCGGCTGGTGCCGCGCCCACGGCGTCGAGTACATCGGACACGTCATCGAGGACCAGAACGCCCACGCCCGCCTCGGGCACGGCACCGCGCACTACTTCCGCGCCGAGGACGGACAGGACATGAGCGGCATGGACATCGTGCTGCACCAGGTCATGCCCGGACTCGGCGCGCACATCCACTCGGCCATCTGCTTCGGCGGCACCGTCGACCCCGACTTCTTCCAGTGCACCCTCCCCAAGATGTGCGCCTCCGCCGCCCATCTCGACCCCAGAACCCACGGACGCGCCATGTGCGAGGTCTTCGGCGCGTTCGGCTGGGCCGAGGGCGCCCCCTTCATGAAGTGGCTCATGGACTTCCTCCTCGTCCGAGGCGTCAACGAATTCGTCCCGCACGCCTTCTCGCCCGCCTTCCCCGACGGCGACTGCCCACCCCATTTCGGCGCCGAGGGCCATGACCCGCAGTTCGGCGCCTTCACGGCCCTCATGCAGTACAGCAACACCGTCGCCAGCCTCCTCGCCGGCGACGGCTGCACCCACCTGGCCACCGCCGCCCTCCTCTACCACGCCGAGGCCGAATGGCTCGCCCTCGACGACAGCGAGTACCTGCTCACCCAGCTCCCCGCTCGACAGCTCATGCAGGCGCACATCGACTTCGACATCGTCCCCGTCGACGCCGTCTGCGCCGGACAGACCGAAAACCACCGCCTCCGTCTCGCCCACGAGACCTTCGACTGCCTCGTCATCCCCGGCGCACGCCATCTGCCGGAACGCCTGCTGGCCAAACTCGCCGAACTCCGCGCCGCCGGCGTCCCCGTCCTCATCGTGGACATGGCCCCCGACGGCTGGCAGCCCAACGTCACCCTCCAGAACCTCGGCCACGAACTCCGCCAGCGCGGACTCTTCGACGTCGAGCTCGTCGGCGACGCCGCCGACATCCGCCACCTCCACCTGCGGCGCGGCGGCCTGGACATCGTCTACCTGGTCAACGAGTCGACGACGGCCGATGTCCGCTTCGTCTTCCGCAGCGCCCTGCGCGGCTCCTACCTGTACCTGGACGCCGCCCGAGACCGCGTCCTCGGCGGCGAGACCGCCTGCGGCGACATCCCCCTCGACCTCTGCGCCGGCGAAAGCTGCGCCCTCGTCTTCGGCATGGAACGCCAGCCCGACTGCCCCCCTCGCCACCACGCCGGCACCTCCGTGACCGTCGCCCCACTCCTGGAGGTCGCACTCGCCTCCCACGAGAACCTCAGCGACTTCCAGCCACTCTGCCAGACCGCCGAGCCCCTGAACATCACCGGCCCCGCCTGCCGTCCCGACTTCTCCGGACACATCCGCTACCGCTTCTCGCTGGACCTGACCGACGAACAGGCGCACGGCTGCGAACTCGACCTCGGCGAGGTCGGACAGGCCGCCGCACTCTCCATCAACGGAACCTCCCTCGGCTGGCGCTTCGGACGCCCCTTCGCGTTCGACCTCACCGGCGTGGCACAGACCGGACACAACGACATCGAGGTCCTCGTCGCCAACACCCTCGGAAACGCCATCCGCGACCCCTTCTCGCGCTTCATGCCACTGCCACGCAGCGGCATGATGGGACCACTGCGCCTGACCACCCCCGAACTCACCAGGTAAGCAAGCGGCCACCATGCGACTTTCCCTCCTGCCAAGACGGCTGTGGGCATTCGCCCGCGGCAATGTCGTTCTCTCCGTGGCCGTGACGGCGGCGGCGCTGACGAGCCTCGCGGTGCCGCCGGACCGCCACTGGCTCGACTACTTCGACTGGAAGACGCTGGCCTGCCTGTTCAGCGTGCTCGCCGTCGTCAACGCCCTGCGCGGCATCCTGTTCTTCACCATGCTCGCGCATGGCATCGTGCGCTGCTTCCGCAGCGTCCGCGCCTGCGTGCTGGCCCTGTGCTGCATCACGTTCGTGGGCTCGATGTTCATCGCCAACGACATGGCGCTGCTGACGTTTCTGCCGCTGGGCTACTTCGTCCTGTCCAGCACCGGAAACAGCCGCCTGCTGGCCTACACCTTCATCATGCAGAACCTCTCCGCCAACCTGGGAGGCATGCTCACGCCCTTCGGCAATCCCCAGAACCTCTACCTGTACACGCGGTATGCGCTCGGCAACCTGGAGTTCATGTCCATCATGCTGCTGCCGTTCGTGGTGTCCGTGGCGCTGATTGTGGTGTGCTGCCTGCTGGTGCGCGGTGAGCCGGTGCGCCTGGGCAGCACGCCGGTGCCGCGGCATCCGTGGCGCGTATGCGCGTATCTGGCGCTGTTCGCGCTGTCCGTGGTGATGGTGTTCCGCTGCGTCCCCTATCAGGCGGGGACGCTGACGATTGTGGTGGCGCTCCTGCTGCTGGACCGCAGCGCGCTGCGCAAGGTCGACTATCCGCTCCTCCTGACGTTCGTGGCGTTCTTCGTCTTCTCGGGGAACATGTCGCGGCTGGAGCCGGTGCGGGAGCTGTTCGGACGCCTGCTGTCGCACGGGACGCTGGTGTTCAGCGTGCTGTCGTGCCAGGTCATCAGCAATGTGCCGACGGCTATCCTGCTGTCGCAGTTCACGGACAACTACCGCGAGCTGCTGGTCGGCGTGAACATCGGCGGCGCGGGCACGCTGGTCGCCTCGCTCGCCTCGCTCATCACCTTCCGCGAATATGGGCGTCTCCACCCGGAGGGAATTCGCGGGTACCTGGCGCTCTTCGCCGCACTGAACGCGCTGTTCCTGGGCGTGCTCCTGGCCGTGATGCTGTGGTGGTTCCGCCTCCATCCGGCCACCGCCTGAGAACCGGCGAAATTTGTCTCCGGGGAAGCCCAAAATTCGTGTCTGGCGCATTTGCCAAACGGCGGTGTGCGGAGTATGTTGTTGTGTTTATAATGATAAGGATGGCCGTGGTGTCCCCCAGGACGCCGAAGGCCGCTGGACACGAGCGTTGCAGGAGTCAGACCATGAGCGATAATGGCCCGGAAAATCTGAAGTTACGTCTGCCGAACACGGACACGAG
Source organism: uncultured Lentisphaeria bacterium (assembly GCA_945827525.1). Lineage (GTDB taxonomy): Bacteria > Verrucomicrobiota > Lentisphaeria > Oligosphaerales > Oligosphaeraceae > CAAGGB01. The sequence goes on from CALZPA010000037.1 coordinate 20,397, forward strand.
CCGCTTCAAGAAGGAGAATGCCCCAGGCACTCCTCCCAAGCCCTCCGTGGGCAGCCTGTCGGCCGGCGCGACCGTCCCACAGTCGGAGATCAACGACCCGCTGGCCATGCGCACCAACACGGGACGCCTGAAGAAGGTCTCCGCCGGCGAGACAGGCGCGCTCTCCGCCATCGCCCCCACCCCCAACAAGAACGAGACGGTCAAGCTCAAGATCGTCAAGACCCCGACGGCTCCACAGCCAGGCCCCGCCACCTCCGCCCCGCTCCATCTGAATGTCGGCGGCACCGTCGCCGCGCCCGCGCCCGAGGCACCCGCCGCCCCCGCCACGCTCAAGATGCCCAAGCTCAACCTGCGCCCCGGCGGCACCATGGCCGCGCCGCCGCCCGCGCCCGAGGCACCCGCCGCTGTCCCGCCGCCCGCCACCCCCAAGGTGCCTACCCTCACCGTCAAGCTGGGCACCAAGAAGGACACGCCCGCACCCGCCGCCACCATCGCCGCGCCGCCGCCCGAGGCGCCCGCCGCGCCCGAGGCCCCCGCCGCACCCGCTGCCAGCGAGCCCGCCGCGTCGAGCAGCGTCTCCTCACGCACCGTCAAGCTGACGGTCAAGCGTCCCGGAGCCACCGTCGCCGCACCTGCCCCCGAGGAGGCCAAGTCAGCCGAGCCGGCAGCCGAGAAGCCCGCCGCGCCCGCCCTGCGCATCCGTCCCCAGGGAGGCGCGACCGCCGCACCCGCCGCCGGAGGCAACGCCGGCGCCACCATCAAGCTCCAGCCCGGCGGCAACGCCGGCGCCACCCTCAAGCTCCACCCCCAAACTGCGTCCGAGCCCGCCTCCCCAACCGCCGAGACGGTGGCCGCACCCGAAAACGGCGCACCCCAACTGAAGCAGACCGGCGCCAAGCTCTCCCTCAAGCACAAGGAGGCCGATGACGCCGCCAAGACCGTCGCCCTCCCACCGCCAGGCGTCCCCGCACCCGGCGCCGCCGCCGACCCGAACGCCGCCACACAGCCCGGCCCGCCGCCACAGGAACAGCCGGCCGCACCCGCCGCCGGCAAGACGCTCGTCCTCAAGAAGGGCGCCGACAAGACCGCCGCCG
>CALZPA010000038.1 GCA_945827525.1 uncultured Lentisphaeria bacterium
GGCGACGGGCGCGGGGCGTCGGCCTCGGCTAGCGCTCAAGGCGCAGGGTGAGGATCTCGAAGGGCTTGAGGCGCAGCTCGACCTGGCCGTCGGCGGAGACGTCGAGAGCCTTGCCGCGCTCCCACTCGATGAGGTTCGTCTCGCTGACGCGCGCCTTCGGGTCGGCGAGGCGCAGCACGGCGGCGCTGTGGCGTCCGGCGGTCTCGACGAGCCGGAGGATGAGGGAGTCGTCCTTCTCGGCGCGCTTGAGGACCTCGAGGTTGACGCTGTCGGAGAGGACCTGGCAGGGGACGTCGGCGGCGCCGGCCTCGCGGTTGAGGGCGACGTGGACGTCGCGGTTGAGCATGGCGGCCTGCTCGGGGACGGCGCCGGCGATGTGGTCTCCGGCGTGCGGGTAGAGGCTGTAGGTCATGTCATGCTCGCCCATGTCGGCGTTGTGGTCGGGATGCTTGGGGGAGCGGAGGAGGTTGAGGTCCAGGACGCTGCCCTTGACGCGGTACCCGTACTTGCAGTCGTTGAGGAGGGCGACGCCGTAGTCGTCCTGGGAGAGGTCGGCGTAGCGCTGGCCGGCGGTCTCGAACTTCGCCTCGTCCCAGCTGGTGTTGTTGTGGGTGGGGCGGCGGACATAGCCGTACTGGATGTCGAACACGGCCTGGTCGGCGGCGACGGCGACGGGGAACGCGGTGCGCAGCATGGTGCGGTACTCGTGCCAGTCGACGTGGGTGACGAAGTCCAGGCGGGTGCTGTCGGGGCCGAGGACGACGGTCTGGGTGACCTTGCTGGCCGGCCCCTCGAAGGTAAAGGTCAGGAAGGAGCGGCAGGGGCCGACCTGGGGCATCCCGGCGGACGTGCAGGACAGCTGCTGGCGGAAGTCGCGCGGGTAGTAGATGTCGACGTCCCACGCCTCGTAGTTGAGCGGCTGGTCGGCGTAGAGGGAGAGGACGTTGCCGGGGGCGGTCATCAGCTCGCGGCCATCGCGCTTGTCGATGGCGCTGACGAGCTGTCCGGCCCCGTCGAACTCATAGCGGATGAGGTCGTTCTCGAGGACGCGCTCGCCGGCGGTCTCCAGCTCGGCGGCCTGCCCCTCCCCGCGCCGCAGGCGGAGGGTGAGGAAGGAGCTGCCGGGGATGTCGACGTAGGCGACGACGTGGCCGTCCTCGACCTGGGTGTCGTACTCGACGCCCTCGTCGTCGGCGACGGCGCCGTCCCGCCAGTCAAGCGGGAGCGCGACGCAGCCCTGCCAGGCGGTGGGCAGGGTGTTGACGAGGACGGCGGCGTCCTGGCAGGGGCGGAAGAGCGTGTCGGCGGCCTTGCGCATCTCCTCGGCGCAGCGCGCGAGGACCATGGCGTGCTCCTTCTCGGTGGTCTGGTAGACGAGTCCGATGGAGGAGCCGGGGATAATGTCGTGGAACTGGTTGAGGAGGACCTTCTTCCAGCAGGCGTCGAGCATCTCGGCGGGGTACTGGTCGGCCGGGAGGCAGGAGGCGAGGAATTCGAGGGCGGTGAGGGCCTGCTCGCACTTGCGGTTGTTGCGCTTGGTGTGCGCCTGGGTGGTCAGCGTGCCGCGGTGCAGCTCCAGATAGAGCTCGCCCTGCCAGACGGGCAGCTCGGCGGCCTGCGGCTCGATGTCCCGGAAGAAGTCCTCGGCGCGGCGGAAGACGGCCTTGGGGCAGCCCTCGAGATTGCTGACGCGCGCGCTGGCCTCGAGGTAGCGCTCGCTGGGGCCGCCGCCGCCGTCGCCGATGCCGATGAGGCTGGCGAAGCGGTCGAGGCACCCGGCCTCGCGGAAGCGGTTGGCGGCGTTGATGCGCTCCCTGGGCATGGCGCGGGCATTGTAGGTGTCCTCGGGCGGGAAGTGGGTGAGGACTTCGGTGCCGTCGATGCCAATCCAGCGGAAGGTGTTGTGCGGGAACGTGTTGAACTGGCTCCAGGAGATCTTCTGCGTGAGGAAGTGGTCGCAGCCGGCCTTGCGGATCATCTGGGGCAGCGAGGCCGAGTAGCCGAACACGTCGGGTATCCACAGGTTGCGGACGTCGACGCCGAACTCGTCGCGGAAGAAGTTCTTGCCGTGGAGGAACTGGCGGCACATGGACTCGCCGGAGATGATGTTGCAGTCGGCCTCGACCCACCAGGCGCCCTGGACTTCCCAGCGGCCCTCGGCGATGCGTTCGGCGATCTTGCGGAACAGCTCCGGGTAGTTGTCCTTCGTCATCTTGTAGAGCTCGGCCTGCGAGGCGCCGAAGATGTAGTCGGGGTACTTCTCCATCAGCGCCAGCTGGCTGGAGAACGTGCGCCCGCACTTGCGGATGCTCTCGCGGACGGGCCACAGCCAGCCGACGTCGATGTGGGCGTGGCCGACGGCGCACGCCGTCAGGGCGCTCGCCGACGCCGGATGCGACAGCCACTTCTCCTTCAGGTAGGCGCGGACAGCCGGGGCGTTCGCCGGATTGCCCGCATACATGTCCATGGCGCGGTTGAGGACGTTGAGCAGCTGCTTGCCGCGGTAGTCGTTCATGCCGTAGACGTCCAGCAGCTCGTCCAGGACGCGGAAGTCGAACAGCATCCCGTAAAGCTCGCGGTCGAACACGCACAGCGACAGCTGGCTGATGGTCGCCGTGTAGGAGCCCTGCGGCTTCGCCGGGTTCCGGTCGGTGGCCGCCGGCTGGTTGATGCCGAACAGCCCGTTCGCGGCGCCCTCGATCCAGTACTCCAGGCGGGTGCCCGCCGCGAACGAGCCGATGACATAGCGGTCCTTGTAGTAGTCGGTGTCGAACGCGCTCATGCCAGTCAGGCCGTAGGCGGGCGTGCCCGTCTCGTCGAAGACGCAGGCCTCGCCGCCCAGGTTGACGCGCAGGCACAGCTCGCGGCCCGCGAACGACTCGGGAACCGTCGCCCACACATGGAACCACGCGCTCTCCCACTCATGCGCCCAGCTCAGGCCAACCTGCGCCGGACGGTACTCCAGCTTCCCGCGCTCCGCATACGGCACCGGCTCCTTCGACCAGCCATACTCCGCCGACAGCGGCACCGACTCGCGGTACACATTCTGCATCTCCTGCTTGCTGAAAATCTGCAGACGACGGCGGTAGACCGCGAAGATGCGGTCGTGCATCGTGATCGCCTGGGGGATTCTGCTGTCCTTTTCCACTGGCAATGTCTCCAAAATCAGTCTCTCTTGTCTTCTTCTATACATATCATGCGGGAGCGCGGCGGACGCCGGACGGACGGAAGACCCGGATGCGCCCCGCTCACTGCTTCCTCACGGGAACGCTCGTGCGCGAGGCTATCGCCGACACCCACGACTCCCATGTCTCCTGCGGCGTGAACGGCGCCGCAAACACCTCGTCATGACCCAGACGCCGCGCCTTCGACACGCCCAGCGGATGGTAGGGCTCCACATCCACGCCCTCCACCTGACCCGACAGGCTCTCCGCCAGACGCCCCAGCGCCGCCAGATCCGACTCACCGTCGTTCAGCCCCGGCACCAGCGGGCACCGCAGGCGCAGACGCGCACCCGCCCTCGACAGCCGCGACAGATTCTCCAGTATCAGCGCGTTGTCCTGACCCGTGAACTCGCGGTGGCGCGCCGCGTCCACGCACTTGACGTCGTAGAGGAACAGGTCGACGAGCGGCAGGAGCGCCTCCAGGCGCTCCCAGGGCGCGAAGCCGCACGTCTCCAGGCAGGTGTGCAAGCCCTCGGCCTTCGCCCCGCGCAGCAGCTCCTCCGTGAACGCCGCCTGGAACAGCGGCTCGCCGCCCGAGACCGTCAGCCCGCCGCCCGAGTTGTCGTAGAAGGGCTTGTCCTTCAGCACCTCGTGGAGGACCTCGGCGGTGGTGCGGACTCGCCCGCACAGCTCCAGGGCGCCCGGGCGGCAGCGCTCCACGCAGGCGCCGCACCCGACGCAGGCGCCGCGGTCGAGGCGATGGGCGCCGTCCTCGCCGAAGCGGTGGCAGCCTCTCGGACAGAGCGACGCACAGGCGCGGCAGCCGACGCACTTCTCCGCGTCGTACAGCAGCTCGGGCGCGCCGTGCCAGGACTCGGGGTTATGGCACCAGCGGCAGCGCAGCGGGCATCCCTTGAGGAACACGGTCGTCCGGATGCCCGGCCCGTCGTGGACGGAGAACTTCTGGATGTCAAATACGATGCCGGTGGTCATGGGTGTGGACTCAGAGGTTCTCGGTGGTGCGGGCGATGACGTTGTCCTGGAGGTCGCGCTGGAGGTCGACGAAGGTGGCGGAGAACCCGGAGACGCGGACGCGGAGCGACTTGTGGGCGTCCGGGTCGGCCTGCGCCTGGAGCAGCTCCTCGCGGGACACATGGTTCAGCTGCAGATGCAGCCCGCCCTCCTTGAAGTAGGTCTCGACGAGGAGGACGAGCTTCTCGAACGCCTCGTCGTCGCGGACGGTGGACTCGTCGACGGTGAGGTTCATGATGGAGTTGCCGCACATGATGAGGGTGGGGTCCATGCGGGCGACGCTGAGGAGGTGGGCGGAGGCGCCCTCGCGGTCCTTACCGAAGGCCTGCCCGGAGCCGAAGCCGAGGGCGGCGCCGGCGACTCGCCCGTCGGGGGTGGCGCCGGTCTGGGCGCCGAACCAGGCGAAGTGCTCGTTGTAGCCGGTGAGGTTGCCGTAGGTGAGCGGCGTGCCGAAGAGGTCGGTGCGCCCCGCGGCAAACGCATGGACGCTGGCGTAGAGGCGTCGCGCCAGGCCGTCGGAGAGCTCGTCGTTGTTGCCGAAGAAGCGTGTGTGGCGGAGGATGGTCTGCCGCATGTCCTCGTGGCCCTGCCAGTCCGCGTCCAGCGCCGCCAGCAGCTCCGCCATGGTGAACCGCCGCTCGCCGAAGACCAGCTGGGCGATGACCGTCAGCGAGTCGATGACGTTGACGGCGCCCATGAAGTTGGCGCCGCCGCGCGTCGCGCTGGCGCCGCCGCGCGTCGCGCTGCACGCCCGCTCGACGCACCCGTCCAGGAACAGCGACGAGAGCACGTTGCAGTCGCGCGAGCGCAGGTCGTTGAAGCGGTTGCTGTAGTCGAGCATCGTCTCCAGGTCGGCGTGGAGCTCCTCCTCGAAGATGGCGTAGAACGCCTCGAAGTCCGCGCAGGCGAGCACCTCGGCGCGGCGCCCGTTCAGGGTGTTGAGGAGGCAGCGGCAGAGGTTGGCCGTGTTGCCGCCCAGCGAGATGCCGCCCTGGAACGCCGGCTCGTTGCAGCCGACCATGATGTAGTCGCACGCCTTCTCGTAGGGCAGCCCATTGATGCGCATCAGCGACTCGATGCGCGGCTCGTCGTTCACGAACGCAAAGCGCTTCCAGCGGTCGTGGCGCTCGCAGTCCAGCAGCTTCCGCAGCACCGCGCGCGGCGTCTTCCGGTTCCACCGCAGCGACACCTGCGGACGCACCAGCGGCAAGTCCATCATCGCGTCCACAATCACGTCCGAAAGCTCGTTGTAGCCGTCCTCGTGCGCCGCCGTCAGGCCGCCCACGACGAAGTGCGACTCCGCCCCCTTGTCGTCCGCCCACTTCTCGTGCGGCGTGTGGCCGTGGATGGCCACGAACAGCTCCTGGATGAGCTCGGTCGCGTGCTCGCGCGTCAGCGTCCCGTCGTCGATGCCCTTGCGGTAGAGGGGATAGAGGTACTGGTCGGGGCGCCCTATCGAGTCCGGTATCACGCAGAAGCACATGTAGAGGCACTGGATGGCCTCCTCGAACGTCGCCGCCGGACGCCGGGGGACGTTCGAGACGTTGCGGGCGATGCGCAGCAGCGTCTCGCGCCGGGCGGGGTCGGCCGCCTTCGCGGCCTCCTGCAGGCAGAAGTCGCGGTACTGGGCGGCGCGGCGCAGCAGCGCCCGCACGACCATCTCCAGCCCCGCAAGGAACTTCAGCTTGTCGGTGTCGCCAAGGTGGCGCCGGCGCGATGCGTTGATGTCACGGACGTAGCCCTCCAGCCCCTGGGCGATGAGGCGGGCGAAATTCGCGTTGGAGTGCTGCCACTCCAGGGTGCAGAGGTTCTCCTGGGGCTTCCGGTAGTAGCGCCCCAGCGCCTCCTGGATGAGCGTGTGGCCCGTGCGGTGGAAGATGTCGGCGGGGACGGGGCAGGCATTGAAGCGCATCAGGCCAATCATCTCGTTGTCGTCCGTCAGCACAATCGGCTGGGCGAGGATGTAGTCCGTCAGGCGCTTGCCGATCATCATCGGCTCCGACAGCTTGTCGTCAAAGGGATCGAGTTCAATGGAGGCGCAAGGAGGATAGATGTACTCCTTCAACGCGACGTCGACCAGGCGGCTGATGCGTTCGTTCATGGCTGAGACATGCTCCAGATTGGGGATGGTGACAGGGACGGAGACGGGACGGGGGCCTCCTCGCCCCCGCGCTGACTGAACCTCGCCCATAATATAAGCCGCGCCGCCAATCGGCAAATGCCACATAACTCCAAAAACACAGCACTATCCGCTTTTTCCCGCCCCTCTTGACATTCCGCCGCCCAGAACTATATTCCTGCCTCCGGCCAGCCACCTGACCGCCCCTCCGCACCCCTCCAGCCACCCACCACCACCCACGCGCATGAGCACCCTCCGCAGACCGCGACTCTCCCACGTCCCGCCCACCGCCATCACCCCCTCCGGCTGGCTCCGGAGACAGCTCGAGCTCCAGGCCCGCGGACTCGCCGGAAACCTCGACCGCATCTGGCCCGACGTCCGCGACAGCCAGTGGCTCGGCGGCGACCGCGAGGGCTGGGAGCGCGTCCCCTACTGGCTCGACGGCTTCATCCCCCTCGCCTTCCTCCTCCAGGACGACGGCCTCAAGGCGCGGGCCAAACGCTACGTCGACGCCATCCTCGCACGGCAGCGCCCCGACGGCTGGCTCTGCCCCAGCATCGTCGTCCGGGACGCCGAGCCCGGCAAGGCCGCGCAGCTCACCGCCTCCGAGGAGGAGAGCCGCGCCAAGTACGACACCTGGGCCGTCCTCCTCCTCGCCAAGGTCCTCGTCCTCTACCACGACTGCACCGGAGACCAGGACGTCCTCGCCGCCGTCCGCAAGGCCCTCCTGCAGTTCAGCGACCACCTCGACCGACACCCCCTCTTCAACTGGGGACGGCACCGCTGGTTCGAGGGACTCGTCGCCATCCACAGACTCCTCGAGCTCCTCCCCACCTCCGACGCCGGCTGGCTCCGCGCCCTCGCCGACAAGCTCCGCCGGCAGGGACTCGACTACCGAGCCTTCATGCTCAGCCCACAATGGGACCACTGCCGACTGCCGCAGGACCACTGGAACTGGGACGCCCATGTCGTCAACTACGCCATGGCCCTCAAGGCCCCCCTCCTCCACGCCAGCCTCTTCCCCGACGACCATGACGCACACCCCGAATTCGCCCGCCAGATGCTCGACATCCTCCGCCAGCACCACGGCACCGCCTTCGGACTCTTCACCGGTGACGAGATGCTCTCCGGAACCAGCCCCGTCAAGGGAACCGAGCTCTGCGCCGTCGTCGAGGCCATGTTCTCCGCCGAGACCAACTTCGCCCTCTCCGCCGACACCGAATGGCTCGACCTCGCCGAACAGCTCGCCTTCAACGCCCTCCCCGCCGCCTGCTCCCCCGACATGTGGACTCACCAGTACGACCAGCAGGCCAACCAGATCGGCTGCGTCCACGAGACCAGCGTCATCTGGAGCTGCAACGACGCCTTCGCCAGCCGCTACGGACTCGAACCACACTTCGGCTGCTGCACCGCCAACTTCGGACAGGGATGGCCCAAGCTCGCACTCAACGCCTTCCTCCGCGACGGCGACGACACCATCGTCTCCGCCGCCCTCGTCCCCGCCAGGCTCGACTGCTCCCTCCAGGGCGCCGACGTCACCGTCGAGCTCGCCACCCGATACCCCTTCGCCGGACGGCTCGTCTATACCGTCACCGCCTCCCGCCCCACCGACTTCACCCTCGCCATCCGCATCCCGGCCTTCGCCGCACACGCCGCCATCGACGGACAGGACACGCCCGCCGGACAGCTCGCCCGACTCCGCCGAACCTGGTCCGGCACCACGACCGTCACCGTCCAGCTCGACTTCGAGACCCGACTCGAACGGCGACCCAGCTCCCTCCACTGCCTCTGGAGAGGCCCGCTCCTCTTCGCACTCCCCATCCCCTACACCCAGACACGGGACGAATACACCGACAAGGGCGTCGAGCGCAAATTCCCCTACTGCGACTACGAGACGCTCCCCGCCGGCCCCTGGGCCTTCGCCCTCGACGGCGCCGACGTCACCGTCGAGGAGCGCGAGCTCGGCGCCCTCCCCTTCGCCCAGGAGACGCCGCCCGTCGTCCTCCACGCCCGGATGCGCCCCCTCGACTGGCGCGTCCGAGACGGCTTCCGAGCCGTCGCCGACGACCTTCCCGTCTCCACGGAGCCCATCGGCCCCGCCATCGACCGAGAGCTCGTCCCCTACGGCTCCACCATGCTCCGCATGACCGAGCTGCCGCTCGTCGGCCAGCCCCTCCCGCGCTAGTACTGCCGCCGCGACGGTATCACGCCACGTACGCCTCCCCGAGGCTCTGGGACATCCCCCAGATAGCGCGGTATCAGGTGCATATGGCAGTGGAACACGGTCTGCCCCGCCGCCGCGTCGACATTGAGGCCGAGGTTGAAGCCGTCCGGATGATGACGTTCGCGCAGCAGCTCTCGGCAGCATAATACGCTCAGCCGCTGCATCGACAGCAGCTCCTCGCGCTCCAGCGAGAAGCAGTCCGCGACATGCCGCCGGGGAATGATGAGCGTGTGTCCCTTCGACACCGGATAGGCGTCCAACAGGGCGACTGCCAGCTCGTTCTCCGCCAGCAACGGACGCCTGTCGTCCAAGTGGCAGAAAGGACACGATGCGCGTTGCGCGCCGTACTCTGTCCGTGCCAGTTCGCGCAGCAGCGTCTGGCGCAGTTGCTCCCGCGCCACGGCATTGCCCAGAAGGTCAAACAGGTCGTCTTCCAAGGAGGCATACTCAACGGCGTTCCGCAGCGAGTTCAGCGAGCTGACCGACGTCTGCGCGACGAGCCAGCCCAGCTGGCCGGGCCTGGCGTGAAGATACCAGAAGCCGTCGTGCTGCAGGTGGAAGAACGGCAGCGCCAGCGACATGCGGTGCCCTGTCGTGATCTGCTCCTGCCAGATGGTGGCGAAGCGGCGCTCCAGGTCCTCCGTCAGCGCGATGCGGTTCAGCGGCAGGTGCCCGCGCTCCGCCTCGTCCAGAAAGGTGAGCAGCAGGATGAGCTTGTGCGGGGCGGGGCCGAAGGGGGTCACGCCCCGCCTCAGGTGGCGGAAGCAGCCGAGATAGTGCTCGAGGCTCTTCAAGGCGCCGTTCCTCCCGCTCACCAGCCGAAGGAGGCCTTGTCGTAGGCGACGAGGGCGTCGCGGTACCACTTGCCGAGCGCGGGGGTTGCGGGCGCCTTGCTGACGAGGTGGTTCTGGAACGAGCCATGGTCGACGAGCCGTCCGGCGAGGACGTCGGCCTCGGTGATGCGCGAGACGAGGATCTCCTTGAAGGAGCAGCGTCCGCGGTCATGGACGATGACGACGGCGCCGTCGGGGGTGATGGCGGCGTCGGGGTAGGAGGTGTCGCGAGGGTCGAGGAGGAGGGAGGCGCACCAGGTTTTGCCGTCGTCCTCGGAGAGGGAGACGGTGAGGTTGACGCGGCTGGAGGGGTGGCTGTTGTTGATGAGCATGACACGTCCGGAGGGGAGCCGGCGGAGCCAGAAGCGTGTGGAGGGGTTGGGGATGTCGGTCGGCTCGCCGTCGCCCCAGGTGGCGCCGTCCGGGCCGGTCTGGCACTGGGCGAGGCACTTGCCGTTGGTTCGCGCGAGCATCCAGAGGGAGCCGTCGCGGCGCTCGAGGAACATGCCCTCGTCGAAGGGGGTCGGGACCTTGCGGCCGGCGTGGCGCTCGACGAAGGTCTGCCCCTGGTCGGAGGACTCGAGGTAGGCGTAGGCGTCGGAGCGCCAGTTGTAGGCGGGGAGCAGCCAGCGCCCGTCGGCGAGGAAGGTGGGCTGGCAGCGCATGAAGCCCTCGCCCAGATAGCGCGGCTCGGAGAAGTCGAGATGGTCGGCGTCGGGGTCGTCGCAGACGATGGCCCATTCGTTGAGGTGCCCCTCCTGGGTCTGCGGCAGCTTCCAGTCGCGCTGCACCCAGCAGACCCACAGGCGCCCCCGCGGGTCGGTGAACAGCTCGATGTCCAGCGACTGCAGGCGCTCGTCCGCATAGCCGTCGATGGCGAACAGCTCGCGCCACGTCAGCCCCCCGTCGTCCGACTGCGCCACGATATTGTAGTTGAGGAACGACGGCTCGCGCGAGCCGCCCGAATACCACCCCGCAAACAGCCGCCCGCCCCGCGTGCAGGCGACCGTCGGACACCCCTGATACAGACGGTTCCGAAGCTCGAAGCGATCCCCCGACAGCGGGACGACACGGGAAACCAGCGAATGCTGCGCTGACGACATGACCTCTCTCCTTGGCTTGCTTTTCCTCAAAAATGGTCTCGACGGCGAAGAGGGCGACGGCATCCCCGCCGCCCTCCCGCCTTGATTTCTCCCCTCGGAACACTATTTTACATTCATTTGTGCGCTCTGCAACACGCCCCGCTCCGCCGGGACGCTTTTTTTCCCTGACACAAAGCAAACCAACGAGGACATCCCATACCATGAAGACTCTGCTTGAAGCCGCCCGTGAACTGCCCGTCATCCAGGAGGTCGACGTCGCCGTCGCGGGCGGCGGCCCCGCCGGCTGCGCGGCCGCCCTCTACGCCGCCCGCGCGGGCGCGAAGGTCATGCTGCTGGAGTACTCCGCCTGCCTGGGCGGCGTCGCCACCACCGGCATGATGTCCCACTGGACAGGGGCCACGGAGTCCCCCTTCGTCACCGAGATGCAGGACGCCTGCCACGCGCTCGTCTGGCCCGTCGAGCGCGGCTACCAGCCCGACTACCACTCCATCAACCACGAGAAGCTCAAGCTGGTCCTCTTCGACAAGCTCCTCGAGGCCGGCGTCATCATCCGCACCCGAACCGTCTGCGCCGACGCCATCCTGGACGGGCACACCGTCCGCGGACTCGTCATCGAGAGCAAGTCCGGACGCGAGGCCGTCCTCGCCCGCACCGTCATCGACGCCACCGGCGACGGCGACATCGCCGCCCACGCCGGCGTCCCCTTCCGCAAGGGACGCGACGAGGACGGACGCATGCAGCCGGTCACCACCATGTTCAAGATCGACGGCGTCGACTTCTCCCGCGCCATCTTCCCCGGCTCCTTCGAGTCACTCGTCCAGGTCCCCGCCGGCGAAATCCAGGCCCTCGGCAAGTCCATCCTCCCCAAGCCCGCCGGACATGTCCTCCTCTACCGCTCCACCCAGCCCGGACAGGTCGTCGTCAACATGACCAACCTCACCGACGTCGACGGAACCAGCGCCGACGACCTCACCCGCGCCGAAATCGTCACCCGACGCCAAATCCCCGCCATCATGGACTTCCTCCACCAGTACGCCCCAGGCTACGAGAACGCCTACCTCGTCGCCTCCGCCGAAATGGTCGGCGTCCGCGAGACACGGCACTTCCAGGGCGAGTACACCCTCACCGCCGACGACATCGTCAACGCCGTCCAGTTCGACGACTGGATCGCCACCAAGTGCTTCTTCAACTTCGACATCCACAACCTCGACGGCGCCGGACTCGACAAGAACGGCGCCCAGCACCACTTCTCCGCCAAGGGCAAGTACACCATCCCCTACCGCTGCTGCCTCCCCGCCGGAACCGACGGGCTCCTCCTCGCCGGACGCGACATCTCCGGCACCCACAAGGCCCACTCCAACTACCGCGTCATGCCCATCTGCGCCAACGTCGGACACGGCTGCGGCGTCGCCGCCGCCCTCGCCGCACAGACCGGCGTCACCGCACGGAACGTCGACCTCGCCCGCGTCCACACCCTCCTCGAACAGCAGGGCATGTCCCTCTGATAGATAGCCCCCGCCCCCCCGCACACACGCCTCGCGCACAGCAGCAACCAGACGACACATCAGGGAACCGCCGCCTCATGAAGAATTCCGACTCCGCCACCTGGCTCCGCCCGGGAACCCGCCAGTGCCTCCTCCGACGCGCCCTCATCAAGAGCATGGGCTACACCGACGAGGACCTCGAGCGCCCCATCGTCGGCATCGTCAACACCTGGGCCGAGACCAATCCCGGCCACTACCACTTCCGCCAGCTCGCCGAGGCCGTCAAGCGCGGCGTCTGGGCCGCCGGCGGCTTCCCCCTCGAGGTCAACACCATGTCCATCTGCGAGGTCTTCTTCGACATCTCCTCGCTCATCTTCCGTAACCTCCTCGCCATGACCACCGAGGAGCTCATCGCCCGACACCCCTTCGACGGCGTCGTCCTCCTCGGCTCCTGCGACAAGAACGTCCCCGCACAGCTCATGGCCGCCCTCTCCGCCGACAAGCCCATGATCTTCCTCCCCGGTGGCCCCATGCTCCCAGGCTCCTACCACGGCGAAACCCTCGCCTGCGGAACCGACTCCTTCAAGCTCTGGACCCGACACCTCGCCGGCGAACTCTCCCAGGACGACCTCCGCCAGGCCGAGGGCTGTCTCTACGGCTCCGTCGGCGCCTGCCCCATCATGGGAACCGCCAACTCCATGCAGTGCGCCACCGAATCCCTCGGCCTCGCACTCCCCGGCTCCGCCTCCGCACTCGCCGTCTCCGCCGAGAAGATGCGCTTCGCCGAACAGACCGGACGCCAGATCATGACCCTCATCGAACGCGGCATCCGACCCTCCGACATCGTCACCATGGACGCCATCCGCAACTGCATCACCGTCCTCATGGCCTCCGGAGGCTCCACCAACCTCATCATCCACCTCACCGCCATCGCCAAGCGAGCCGGACTCGACCTCCCACTCCAAACCTTCCAGGACATCTCCGACCAAACCAAGGTCCTCGTCGACGTCAAGCCCTCTGGCAAAGGCACCGTCGGCATCGAATTCCACCAGGCAGGCGGCGTCCCCGCCCTCATGAAGCGACTCGAGCACCTCCTCCACACCGACGCCCTCACCGTCACCGGCAAGACCGTCGCCGAAAACCTCGCCAACGTCGGCGAACCCTTCCTCCCCGACGTCATCCGCCCCCTCGACCGCCCCTTCCGCGACAGCGGCGGCATCGCCGTCCTCCACGGCAACCTCGCGCCCAGAGGCGCCGTCATCAAGCGCGCCGCCTCCTCCATCTCCCGCTTCACCGGAGAGGCCCGCGTCTTCGACTCCCTCGCCGACGCCGAGGCCTATCTCCTCGACCCCAACTCCGACATGGACGAGAACAAGGCCATCATCCTCCGCGGCTACGGCCCCAAGGGTGCCCCCGGAATGCCCGAATTCGGCAACTACCTCCCCATCCCGCCCAAAATGTACCGCCGGGGCATCACCGACTACGTCCGCATCACCGACGCCCGCATGAGCGGCGGCGCCTTCGGCACCGTCGTCCTCCACGTCTGCCCCGAGGCCTGCGACGGCGGCCCCCTCGGCGCCGTCCGCAACGGCGACATCATCATCCTCGACGTCGACCGCGGACTCCTCAGCGTCAGCCTTACCCCCGAGCAAATCGCCGAACGCCTCCAGAACCCAGACCTCCAGCCCAAGGAGACCTTCACCAGGGGCTTCGTCCGACACTACATCGACAACGTCCTCCAAGCCGACGAGGGCTGCGACTTCAAATACCTCCAGTAGCCCCCCACCCCTATCCCCCATCCCACACACCATGGACATCAAAGGCATCTGCCCCATCGCGCCGGCCGTCTTCGACGACCACGGCAACCTCGACCTCACCAGCTACGCCGACTGCTGCCGACGCCTCATCGCCCTCGGAGCCCAGGCCCTCACCCTCTTCGGCATCGCCGGCGAATACTACAAGCTGGACGCCGACGAGGAGCGCAGCCTCATCGACGTCACCGTCCGCATCTGCCACGAGGAAGGCGTCCCCGCCATCGTCTCGAACACGCGCCACGCCACCGAGACCGCCTGCCGCTGGGCCCGCCACATCGAGGCCGCAGGCGCCGACTGCATGATGCTCCTCCCACCCTTCTTCCTCAAGCCCACCGGCGCCGCCCTCCTCAGCCACCTCGACGCCGTATGCTCCGCCGTCTCCATCCCCGTCATGCTCCAGTACGCCCCCGAGCAGACCGGCGTCGCCATCCCCCCCGAACTCCTCGCCGAACTCGCCGCCCGACACGACAACCTCCGCTACTTCAAAGTCGAGTGCAAGCCGCCAGCCGCCTACATCAACCGCCTCATGCAGCTCCTCCCCCCCGGACGCGACATCTTCGTCGGCAACGCCGGCTTCCAGATGATCGAGGGCTTCCACCGGGGATGCGCCGGCGTAATGCCCGGCCCCTCCATGCCCGACGTCTACCGCAAAGTCTGGGACGCCCTCCTCAACGGCGACTACGCCACCGCCCAACACACCCACGACAAGCTCAACACCCTCCTCAACCACATCCGACAGAACGTCGAGATGATCATCCACTTCGAAAAGCGCATCCTCAAGCGCCGCGGACTCATCCCCTCCGACTACTGCCGCCGACCTGGCTTCATCTCCGAACCCGTCACCGACATGCTCTTCGAACAGTACCTCCAGGCCATCGCCGACGAATTCGCCGCCGAACCCCTCCAGCCACAAGACTGAACGCCTCCCCCCCACACACCATACCATGGCCACCCCAGACACCCCACGCCTCCGGAACAGCGCCCTCCAGCTCGAACTCCTCCCCGACGGACGGCTCGCCCTCACCCGGCTCGCCGACGGCGTCCGCTTCACGCAGGAGCCCCTCGAGGGCACCGTCAGCGCCCCATGCGTCGCTGACCAGGCGCTCTCCTTCGACCTGACTCCACCCGAAGGCCCCACCCTCCGCGTCCGGGCAACCCTCCGCGACGACCGCTCCTTCGAACTCAGCCTCGAGGGCGCCCCCGATCTCCCCCTGGCGCGGCCGCTGGCCTATCCGCCCGCCTGGACACCCGAACCCGACGACCTCGCCATCCTCCCCCTCGGCGAAGGCGCCGCCGTCAGGGCCGACGACACCTCCTTCACCCCCTACTTCCGTCCCGACGGCGCCTACACCCCCATCAACGCACCCATCGCCCTGACCGCGCTCCTTCGTCCGAACGCCTGCCTGGCCACCGCCATCCTCAACCCCTGCGACGCCAGACTCGAACTCGGACGAAACCGCGACCGACTCATCGTCGCGCGGCCCGCCTTCCTGCCCTCGAAGGGACATCTTGCCTACGCCCGCACCGTCGTCGTGTTCCTCACTGACACGCTGTCCCAGGCCACCCAGGCCTACCGCGCCTGGCGGGAGACTCAGCCCGGATGGATCGTCACCCTCCGCGACAAGCAGACCCGAACCCCCGAACTCGCCAGACTCATCGGCGCCGCCGACGTCTGGCTCTGGGACGACAACAACATGAACCGTCTCTATGGTCGCCCCGAACAGGCCGACATCACGCCACGCGAGCCGCTCCGCGCCGCCGACGACATGCGCCAGCGACACATGGACCGCATCCTCTGGAACGCCTTCGAGGGCGAGACGCCCGAGGACTGCGCCGAACTCAAACGGCGCGGCTTCCTCGTCGGCAAGTACGACATCTACCGCGACGTCCTCCCCAAGGACATCGCCGACCTCGCCATCCCCTACCGCCGCAGACGCTCCGTCAACACCCCCCACTGGCCCGGCATCGTCCGCATCAACCCCGATGGCTCCCGTGCGCTGGCCTGGCAAATCCACGGCACCGACGGCCAGCTCCACCACCAGAACGCCGTCTGCGACGTCTGCGCCCTCGAACTCACCAAGACCAACGTCCCCCCCGACATCGCCCGCGTCGGCTACACCTCGCGCCTCATCGACGTCCAGGCCGGCTCCGCCCTCGCTGAATGCTACTCGCCCGAGCATCCCGCCACCCGCGAGGACTCCCTCCGCCACATCAACGCCCAGAACCACTTCCTCGCCGCCGACCTCGGACTCGTCGTCGGCGTCGAGGTCGGACAGGAGGGTGCCGCCCGGGACTTCCACTACTCCGAGGGCCTCATGTCCCCCGTGCTCTTCCGCGCCGAGGACGCCGGACGGCGCATGTGCACCATCTACCAGGACGACGACATCCCCCCGCAGATCACCCAGTACATGCTCAACCCCGTCTGCCGCGTCCCGCTCTGGGAACTCATCTACCACGACTGCACCGTCTCCTACTGGTACTGGGGCGACAGCTCCAACTGCTGCCCCCAGCTCATGCCCCGACGCGACCTCTTCAACGCCCTCTACGGACTGCCCCCGCTCTACTCCCTCAACATGACCCAGTGGGACTCCCTCAAGGACGACATCGCCGCCTCCTACCACCGCGCAACCCCCGTCGCCCGGCTCACCGGCTATAGCCGCATGACCGACTTCGACTGGCTCACCCCAGACCGAGACGTCCAGCAGACACGCTTCGACAACGGCGTCGCCGTCATCGCCAACTTCTCCCCTGAGCCGTTCGTCGCCCCCGACGGCACCACCATCGCCCCGGAGACGGCCCTCGTCCGCGACGGCGACGGGCAGACCTTCGTCATCGACTGCCACACAACCTCCACCGCTCCCCACCTGGCAGAGACCCGCCCATGAGCGACAGCAACACCACCCCCATCTCATCACCACGACGCGTCCTGGTCACCGGCGCCGCCAAGGGCATCGGCGTCGGCATCGCCCGCGCCTTCGCCCACCACGGCGACCGCATCCTCATCCATTTCCGCTCCGACCCCGACGCCGCACAGCGGCTCGCCGACGAGCTCCGACCCCACGCCGCCGAGGTCGCCCTCCACCAGGCCGACCTCGCCGACCTCGACCAGCTCGACCAGCTCTTCGCCCACGTCCGCTCCCTCTGGGGCGGACTCGACGTCGCCGTCAACAACGCCGGCTGGGACCCCGGCTTCGTCCCCCTCGACCACATCACCCCAGACCTCTACCGGCAGCTCACCGACATCAACATCCGCGGCACCCTCTTCTGCTGCCTCCGCGAAATCGAACTCATGCGCCAGCATCACCTCCGCGGTGCCATCATCAACATCGGCTCCGTACAGCAGAACACCACCGTCACCGGACGAACCCTCTACGCCATGAGCAAGGGCGCCATCCACTCCCTCACCGCACAGCTCGCCCTCGAGACCGGACCCGACGGCATCCGCATCAACAACATCGCCCCAGGCTACATCGAAGTCCCCAGACTCACCGACAGACCCGACTTCTCGCAGCCACACGAGGCCGCCAAAATCCCCCTCCGCCGTACCGGCACACCCGACGACATCGGACAGTTCGCGCTCTTCCTCGCCTCCGACAAGGCCTCCTTCATCCACGGACAGACCCTCGTCGCCGACGGCGGCGTCTCCTGCCGACTCGCACGCTTCAACCCCGACCTCAACTGACGCCCCACACCCACCCACATCCCAGACAAGGAACCCACACCATGCCACATCTCGGAGGCACCATCACCCTCGCCAACGGCGTCCGCATCCCCTACATCGGCTTCGGAACCTGGCAGCTCCCCGACGGCGACACCTGCGTCAACGCCGTCCGCTGCGCCCTCGACACCGGATACCGACACCTCGACACCGCACAGGGCTACGGCAACGAGGCCAGCGTCGGCAGAGCCGTCCGCGAGTCCGGCATCCCACGCCAGGACATCTTCATCACCAGCAAGCTCGCCAACAGCCAGCGCGGATACCAGACCGCACTCCAGGCGTTCGACGAGTCCCTCAACCGACTCCAGACCGACTACCTCGACCTCTTCCTCATCCACTGGCCCGCGTCACCATCCAAGACAGACCAGTGGGACCACATCAACCTCGAGACCTGGCAGGCATTCACCGAACTCCACCGACAGGGACGCATCCGCGCCATCGGAGTCTCCAACTTCTGGCCGCACCACCTCCAGTCGCTCCTCAACGCCGACGTCAAGCCCATGGTCAACCAAATCGAATACCATCCCGGACTCATCCACACCGATGTCCTCGCCTGCTGCCGACAGCACAACATCGCCGTCGAGGGCTACTGCCCCCTCGGCAACGGCAAGCTCCTCACCCAGCCGCTCCTCCAGCAGCTCGCCGGCAAATACCACCGCACCGTCGCCCAGATCTGCCTCCGCTGGATCACCCAGAACGGAGTCATCCCACTCCCCAAGTCCGCCACCCCCGCGCGCATCGCCGAAAACGCCGACGTCTTCGACTTCAAACTCGACACCGCCGACATGAAGGCCATCGCCGAACTCCCCTTCTCCGGCGGACTCAACCTCCATCCGGACACCATCTGACCCTGACCTGCCCCCCACCTCCTCCCCCCACACACGCTCGCCCATGTCACGACCCGCCGATGCCACCCTGGCCTGCCCGCCACGACGACGCACCCTCGCCGCCAGCGCGCTCCTTCCCCTCGCCTGCCTCCTCCTCCTCGCCCTCGCGCCACTCCAGGCTCAAACCCTCGACCTGAGGCTCGCGGGCGCCACCGCCAGGCACAGCGGAGCCGCCGCACGCGCCCGTATGCTCAAGGTCGGCCAGGGACTCGGCGCACTCGCCCTCTCCGCCAGCTTCCACAACGACAGCGCCAGACGTGCCTGCTGGGACCTCACCGTCAACGAAGACCTCACCCACTGCGCCGGCATCCGACTCCGACTCCTCTGCAAACGACCCGAAATCGTCCAGCAGTTCAACCTCTACCTCAAGACCGGCAACGCCTGGCAGGCCGTCTCCTTCACCCCCATCGCCGCCGAGGCCTGGCACGACATCTTCATCCCCAAGGCCCACTTCCTCCCCGAAGGTCAACCCCAATCCTGGAAAAACGTCTCCACCCTCCGACTCGCCCTCTGGAAGGGCGCCGTCGGACAGACCTCCATCGCCATCTCACAAATCGAATTCGTCCGCCCCAACGGACGACTCGCCATCGTCCGCTCCGGACACGACGGACACGACATGAGACGGGCACACCGCTACGCCCAGTCCCTCGCCGACGCACTCCTCCTCGCCGGCATCCGGCCCGCCGTCCTCGAGGAGACCGACACCACCTACCTCAACCTCAGACCCTACGCCTTCGTCTTCATGCCCGCGCCCGCCGAGGCCTCCCCCGAACAGTGCGACGCCATCGCCAGCTTCATCCGCAGAGGCGGAAAGGCCGCCGTCTTCCATAGCCTCCCACCCATCATCCAGCAGGCCATGGCCATGCCCGCCGGACGATTCATGCAGACCGCCACCGCAAACATCGCCTTCTCCGGCGTCCAGATGCAGCGCTACGCTCTCCCCGCCGCCAGAAACTTCCTCCAGCCCTCCACCGCCTTCATCGCCATCCAAAGGGTCATGCTCCCCCTCAAGACCCTCGCCTGGTGGCAGGACACCGCCGGACAGCCAACCCAGTACCCCGCCATCATCGAGTCCCCGCACGGCTTCTGGATGACCCACGCCTACCTCGGCAAGGACAACCCCAACGCCGCCGCCACCTTCTCCGCCATGGCCTGCAAATTCCTCCCCGCACTCGCCGAGGCCGCCGCACGCACCGCCTTCGCCCAAGCCAGCCAGGCCCTCCTCGACACCCCCGCCGACCACATCGCCAAGAAACCCGCACAACGCGCCCTCGACGCCGCACGCAACAGCTTCGCCAACCGACAGTTCGACACCTGCATCCAACTCACCCGAAACTGCCTCGACGAACTCGCCGCCTGCGGCATCCGACCCGTCCCCGCCGCACGGGACGAACTCCGCGCCGTCTGGTGCCAATACCCCGACGGACTCCCCGGCCTCGGCTGGAACGCCACCGCCCAGCTCCTCGCCAACGCCAACGCCAACGCCCTCTTCGCCTACGCCGCCTCCCCCCTCACCGCCGCCTTCCCCTCCCGCATCGCCCCGCTCGTCACCAGCCAGACCGCACTCCGTGACTGCGCCCAGGCCTGCCGCGCCAACGGCATCCAGCTCTTCGCCGCGCTCAACTGCCTCTCGCTCGCCAACGAGGCCGCCTCCCCCGCGACTGCCGCCGCCGTCCGGACGTGGGAGAACGAGGGACGGCTCCAGGTCAACGCCCAGGGACACACGCTCCCCTGGCTCTGCCCCTCACAGCTCCGAAACCGACACCTCCTCGCACGGCTCGCCGCCGAAATGGCCGGCACCTACCGTCTCGACGGACTCTGCCTCGACTTCATCCGCTTCCCCTCCGCCGACGCCTGCTGCTGCCCATCCTGCCGCCAGGCCTTCGCCATGTATACCGGCGGCTCCTGCAACTGGCCCGACGACATCCTCCCAGGCGCACCCCTCCACAAACGCTGGCTCCTCTTCCGGCAACGCCTCATCTCCTCCCTCGCACAGGAAATCGCCGGTGCCGCCCGGCAGGCCTACCCCTCCGTCAAGGTCGCCGCCGCCGTCTACGCCGACCTCGAGTCCGCGCGCTTCACCGTCGGACAGAACTGGAGCGCCTGGCTCGCCAGCGGCACCATCAGCCTCGCCTGCCCCATGGCCTACCAGCTCACCGACACCGCCTTCACCGCCGCCGTCCAACGGCAGCAGCAGCTCCTCGGCCCCAAGCTCGCACCTCGACTCCTCCCCGCCATCGGACTCTCAACCCATAACCTCTCCGCCACCGACGCCCAGCGTCAGCTCTTCGCCGCCAGAAAGCTCCGAACCGCCGGCGTCCTCCTCTTCAAGCTCGACACCCGCGAGGCCAGAGACATCATCCCCCACCTCTTCCAGAACCCCTAAATCCCCCCCTGCCGAGTGTGACCGTCCAGCACGCCCCCGCCACCCCACGCCCCCCCAAGCCCCCCCCAGTCGCACGCCCCCCGCCACCCCGCCCGCCTC
>CALZPA010000039.1 GCA_945827525.1 uncultured Lentisphaeria bacterium
AATATTGCAGGTGGTTTTTGGGGAAAGGTTAAGAATCAGAGTTTCGAAGAAAAGTTGTTATTCTACAAGAGCAATTATGAGGATATTCTAATCAAATCGCGCCAGCGTGCCAAACCTATTCAAGGATAAAGCGGCAGCAAATGGATGGAGGTAAGAAAGGTATGAATAAATGGTATATTGTTCTTGTTGTTACAATGCTATTCGCTCTGATATGGCCAGGTCTAGCATTTTTTAGGTCGAAATATATATGCACCAAGCATATTATTCGAACAGATAATGATGATTCGATTAATAAGTTGTTTGAGAATATTGATTACAGCCAATTTGTTGCATCATCAATAGGTCAAGGTGAGCGACAACTTAACGACCATGATGACCAGAAGAAGAGAAAAACATTTATTCCACCCGAGGAGCAAGGTGAGCGCTATGACGGTCGAGAGACCGATTTTCTGTGTGATAGGTTGCGGAATGGTGAGCGGATTGAGCAGCGCAAGGCGGCTCTGGCTCTATGGACGCGGTTTGGTGGTGAGGATGTGACCCTACCCGAGGATGTTCGCCAGGCGGTGTCCTCGGCGGTCAGAAGGTATCTGCGGGGGGCGGCAGCTGGTGACTTCGAGGAGAACTTTCTGCAGCTCCAGCGACTGTGGCATCTGGCGGCTCCGGAGCTTCTCGAGCACATCACGGACAAGGACTGGCAGGTGTCGGACTGCGCTGCGCGTGCATTGAGTCTGATGAAGACGAGCCGGATCATTGATAGGCTACAGGAGCGTGCAGAACGTGCGAAGGCGCCGTTGGACTTGAAAAAATGCATCTTTGCGCTGAAGTATCTGCGAATTCACAATCACGTGCTTGTGGAGGGGCGGCCACGGCTGTCGCAGGGGGAGAGCGAGCGCATCTACCGTGACCGAGTTCAGCCGCAGGTGGAGCGGCTGTCGCGTTTGCTCCGTGACATGGAGCAGTCATCGAATTGACAGTGTTGGAACCATGTGTATAGTGTTCAAGGGGTGATGCCCGTTCGGGGGGGCGCTTCGTCTGATGCGGCCCCTTCGCTTCGCTGCGGGGCAGGACGCCTTGGCGCACCTATGAGACATATGAGAACCACACACAACCGGTAAGGAAGACGTCACGATGGGAAACTGGCCGTTGATGATTTTGAGGCTGACGAAGGCGTTTGATGACTGCGAAGGCGTCTTCAGGCGGATTATGGAGCTGCTGGCGCGGCATCCGGGGAGCGCGGACGAGATTTGGCTCTGTGCGCCGTCGTATGCGTCGCCGGGGCGGGTGCGCGAGTCGTTCCGCCACGCCGGCCGTCTGCGGGAGCTGTGCCGTCGGCACGGCATCCGCTGCTCGTTCCAGCAGGGGACGACGTTGGGGCATGGGGCCATCGACCCCCTCCGGCTGGACGACGACGGCCTGTGGCCCTTTGCGGAGGAGGACTTCAGCGTGGCGTCGGACGGGCGTCGGCTGACGGGCATCCTGTGTCCGCGCTCGCCGAATGTGCAGGCGTTCGCGTATGAGTACGCGAAGGCGGTGATGGAGACGCTGCGTCCGGACTCGTACTGGCTGGACGACGATTTGCGTATGGGGATAGCCAAGCCGAACTGCTGCTTCTGCGAGCGCTGCCTGGCGGCGTTCGGGAAGCGCCAGGGTCAGACGTTCACGCGGGAGGAGCTGTCGGAGCGTCTGTATGGGGGGGAGAGGTCGGACGCGCTGCGCGAGGCGTGGGGTGCGTTCAACGCGGAGTCGCTGGCGCTGTATGGGGCGCAGACCCGCCGTGCGGCAGACGAGGCGCTGCCGTCGTGCCGTCTGGGGTATCAGGCGGTGTGGTCGGGGACGTTCCACACAGGTCTGGACTACGGGCCGCTGCTGTGGGCTCTGTCTGGGGAGGGCCGTCAGGAGGTGGGGATCCGTCCGGGTGCGGGTCACTACAACGAGGAAGCGCCGCGGGGGATGGTCCGCAAGTGCCTGAGCGTCTCGCGTGAGGCGGCGCGGTGCCGTCGGACGGGGCTGGTGGCGCAGGTCGCCTACGAGCAGGAGAACTACACGCGGCAGGTGCTGCACAAGACGCCGGAGGCGATGATGGTGGAGTCGGCGCTGGCCATCGCCTCGGGCTGCGATGCGCTCAGCGAATACTACTACGACAGCCGGATGCACGAGCCGCTGGACTATCTGGAGGACTTTCTGGCGGAGGCGTCGGCGTGGCGCCCGTATCTGGAGCGGCTGTCGGCGAGCACGCGCCGGACGCGTCTGGGCGGCGTGGCGCGCCATGTGGGAGACTGGGCGCATCGTCACCGCAGCTTCACGCTGGACGACGAGTGGGACGAGCGGCTGGCGATGGCGGGCGTGCCGGTCACGGTGTCGGACGACGGGCCGGATGTCCGGTATCTGACGCTGAAGTCGGTGGAGTGCCTGTCCGAGGACGACTCGCTGTTCGCGCGTCCGCTGGTGATGTCGGCGGACGCGTTTGACGCGCTGAAGTCGTCGCGTCCGGGGCTGCTGGAGGAGCGGGCGCCGCAGGTGCTGTCGGCGCGGGAGCTGCTGGCGGAGGCGTTGCGGAACGCGGAGCTCCTTGAGCTGGATGGCGCGGGGCGCGTGTGCCGTCGGGAGAGTCTGCGTGCGGGGGATGTGGTGTCGGCGGCGGAGGTTCCGTCGGCGCAGTTGGGCTGTGGCGTGGTGGTCGCGTCGGCGTCGTCTGGGGTGCGGGTGGCGCTGACGCAGCGTCTGGCCGCGTATCCGACGGCGTGGCAGCGCCGGGCGCTGCTGGAGGCGCTGGACGCGGTGTCGCCGGACTTTCCGGTTCGTCTGGAGACGTGCCAGGCGGTGCGGGTGTTGCCTCGGGTGCTGCCGGACGGTCGGGTGGACAGCGTGACGCTGCTGAACCTGTCGATTGGGCGCACCCGTCCGCTGGAGCTGCGGGTGCGCGGCGGAGTGGTGGGCGGGCCGGTGCTCTTGCGTCCGTGCGCGTCGCCGGAGCGTCTGGCGTCGCGGCCGGGTGAGCGTGAGGGCGAGGTGGTGCTGACGCTGCCTCGTCTGCCGTCCTGGGGCGTCGCGACGGTGTGGTTCGGCGAGGTCTGAGACGGGAGGGCCCCCGTCCTGGCGCGTCAGTCAGGGCGGGGGCCTTTTCGTGGGGGGGCGGGCGGCTGGGCTACTTCCAGGCGAGTCGCCTCACGAATTCGACGGCCATGGGGAAGGAGGGGAGGGTGCAGTTGTGTCCGTAGCCCTGGAAGGTGAGGTGCTTGACGTCGCGGTGCCCGTTGAGCCTGAGCATGCGGCAGAAGTAGGCGTTCTCCTCCTGTCGGCCGCACATTTCGAGTTCGGGGTCTCCGGTGGTGAGGAGGATGGGCGGGAGGTCGGGTGCGCCGACGTGGTAGAGGGGGGCGAGGTCGTCGCAGGTGGGCTGTGCCATGGGGATGCCCTTTTCGGCGCGGATGGTGAAGTGGGTGACGCACTGTCCGCTGATGGGGATGAGTCCGCGGAGCTGTCGGTAGTGGCAGCCGTAGCGCTGGAGCCAGCGCGCGTCCATGCCGACCATGCAGGTGAGGTAGGCGCCGGCGGAGTGTCCGGAGACGAAGACCTTGGTGGGGTCGCCGCCGTAGTCGGCGATGTGCTTGAGGACCCAGGCGACGGCGGCCGCCGCGTCGTCGATGCAGGTCTGTCCGGTGGCGCCGTCGGTCTTGGCGAGTCGGTACCCGCAGGCGGCGACGGCGATGGGGTGTTCGCCGTCGAGGGTGAGTTCGAGTGGGGTGTGCTTGGCGCCGCCGGTGAGGCCGCCGCCGTGGAACCAGACGATGGTGGCGAAGCCCCTGGTGTCCTTGGGGAGGGTGAGGTCGAGCTTGCAGCGGGCGACGTTGGCGGCCGGGCTGTCGTAGAAGGCGGCTTCGCGGTAGGGGATGTCCTTGGTCTGCATGAGCGGCTGTCTGTATGCGTTTTTGAGCTCTCGGGTCTGTCCGATGGCGGCTGTGGCCGCCAGGAGGGTCAGCGCCAGCGCGGCGCGTCGGAGGTTGCTGGTGATGGAGTCCATGTCGGTCATGTCCTTCTGCTGATGCCTGGCGTGTCGTCTGGTGGTGGGGGGATGGATGTACCGTGAGGAGCGGCGGCGGTTAATGTAGGCGGGCGCGTTGGAAAAAGCAAGGGGCGCGTGAGGGCAAAAAACGGCGAGGGCGTGACGCCCCTTCCGTTTGATATATGTGGGGTTGACCATTAACTTATGGTTTTCGCTTGAGAGCCATCGTGTCCATCCAGCAGCCGAGAGTCCATGAAGCCTGAAGAAGCCACCACGCCGTCGCCGTCCGCGTCCCTGCCGCCCCGCACGTTCCGCAATGCGTATGTGGGGTTGCCTGGGCTGCTGGGGCTGGCGGTGGTGGTTCTGGACCAGGCGAGCAAGTGGGCGATTGACCGCTGGTATGGGTTTCAGGATGTCACTGTCGTCATCCCGGAGGTGCTGAACATCGTGCATGTGCGGAACCGCGGGGCGGCGTGGGGGATTTTCGCGGAGCACACATGGCTGCTGGGGTTGCTGAGCCTGGTCTGCTTTGTCGGGCTGGTGGGGTGGTTTGACCGCTTCACGGAGCGCCGGACCTATCCGGCGCTGCTGGCGGGGGCGCTGTCCGGCGGCATTCTGGGCAACATGCTGGACCGCCTGCTGCGCTCGTCGGTGATTGACTTCATCGACGTGCACTGGCGTGAGGTGTACCACTATCCGTCGTTCAACGTGGCGGACATGGCGATCTGCGTGTCGATTGTGCTGCTGGTGGCGGACTCGCTGAGGGGGCGGCGCGGGGAGGCGTCGGCGTGATGGGCGTGCGTCCCGCGTGCATTGCGCTGCTGGGGCCGACGTGCTGCTGGAAGAGCGAGGCGGCGCTGCGGCTGGCGGAGGAGCTGGACGGCGAGATCGTCTCCTGTGACTCGATGCAGATCTACCGCCATCTCTCCATCGGGACGGCGAAGGTGGACGCGGCGACGCGCGCGCGGGTGCCGCATCATCTGGTGGACGAGCTGGAGCTGTCGGAGCCCTATGACGCCAGCCGGTTTGTGGCGCGCGCGGAGTCGGTGCTGGCGGAGATTGCGTCGCGCGGCCGGACGGCGATACTGGCTGGGGGGACGGGGCTGTACGCACGGGCGCTCATCTATGGGTTCAGCCTGCTGCCGGCGGACCCGGCGGTGTTCCGTCGGCTGGAGGCGGAATGCGCGGGCGAGGGCGGTCGCGAGGCGCTGCTGTCGCGTCTAGAGGCTGCGGCGCAGGCCGCGGGCACGGCCGTCCCTGACGACTGCCGTCAGAATCCGCGCCGTCTGGTCCGCGCCTGCGAGGTGCTGGAGCTGACGGGGCAGGTGCCCTGGCTGCAGCGCCAGCGTCACGATGAGCCGGACGCCCGTTTCGCGCAGTTCTGCCTGGTTCCGCCGCTGGGGGCTTTGCGCGACCGCATCCGTGAGCGGACGCGCCGGATGCTGGCGGACGGCTGGCTGGCGGAGGCGGCCGAGGCGGAGCGCCTGGGGCTGCTGACGTCGCCGACGGCGCGTCAGGCGCTGGGCTACGCCGAGGCGATCGCGTTTGTCCACCAGGTGCCGCCCAAGAGCGTGGAGGCGCTGGCGGAGACGATTGCCAACCGGACGATACAGTATGCGCGTCGCCAGCTCACCTGGTTCCGTCACCAGCATCCGGGGGCTGTCCTGCTCGACCCCTCCACGCATCCGGAGGATCCCTCCGGATGGATTTGCCGGCAGGTGCTTCAGGCCTGCCCGTTCCGATGACCCATTCCACCCAACCGCATCGCATCCATGACCACCATTGACCTCGTCCATCGCGCCAAGCAGACGGCGCTCACCCTTGCCACCCTCTCCACCGACGCCAAGAACGCCGCGCTCAACGCCATTGCGGAGGCTCTGCTCGCCGAGGCGCCGGCCATCCTGGCCGCGAATGGCCGTGACCTCGCCCAGGCCCGCGAGGACGGCCTGGGCGGGCCGCTGCTGAAGCGTCTGACATTCGACCAGGCCAAGCTGGACGGCGTGGTCGTGGGCGTGCGCAGCTTGGTGGCGCTGCCGGATCCCGTCGGCGTGACGCTGGCGGCGACGGAGCTGGACGAGGGGCTTGACCTCTACAAGGTCTCCTGTCCCATCGGCGTCATCGGGGTCATCTTCGAGGCGCGTCCCGACGCCCTGGTGCAGATTGCGACGCTCTGCCTGAAGAGCGGCAATGCGGCTGTGCTGAAGGGCGGCAGCGAGGCGCTCCACACCAACCGCGAGCTGGCCCGCGTCATCCGCCAGGCCAGCGCGTCGGCGGGGCTCGACCCCGAGTGGCTGCAGTTGCTGGAGACGCGCGCCGACGTCGGCGAGATGCTCAAGCTCGACGACGACATCGACCTCATCATCCCACGCGGCTCCAACGCCTTCGTCAAGTACATCATGGAGCACTCCGCCATCCCCGTGATGGGGCATGCCGACGGCATCTGCCACGTCTATGTCGACCGCGACGCCGACCCCGACATGGCCGTGCGGGTCACGGTCGACGCCAAGGCGCAGTATGTGTCCGTGTGCAACGCGGCCGAGACGCTGCTCATCCACGCCGACATCGCGCCGTCGCTGCTGCCTCGGCTGGCCGAGGCCCTGCGTCAGGCGCACGTCCGGCTGCTCGGATGCGAGCGCGCCCGCCGGCTCGTCCCGGACATGGAGCCCGCCTCCGAGAGCGACTGGGACACCGAGTACCTCGACTACATCCTCTCCATCAAGGTGGTCGACAGCCTGGACGAGGCCATCGACCACATCAACACGCATGGCTCCGGCCACACCGACGTCATCGTCACGCGGAGCGAGCCGACCGCCGCCGCGTTCCTGAGCCGCGTCGATTCCGCCGACGTCTTCTGGAACTGCAGCTCGCGCTTCGCGGACGGCTTCCGCTTTGGCTTGGGCGCCGAGGTCGGCATCAGCACCAACAAGCTGCACGCGCGCGGCCCGGTCGGGCTGGAGGGGCTGGTCATCTACAAGTGGCTGCTCAAGGGGCATGGCCAGATTGTGGCCGACTACGCGGAGGGCCGCAGCCACTTCACGCATCGTCCGCTGCCCCTGTCGCCCCGTCCGTGAGCGGACGAGGAAAAAAGCCGCCGCTCCGCTTGCCAAGCTCCGTCGCCGTGGCATATTGCCCGTAGTCCCGCCTTCCTCCGTGCCGCCGCCCGAACGTCCCGTCCCATCCCGTCATGCAATATCTGCTCAACTTTCCCCGCGAGAAGCCCGTCACCCCGCCGAACCAGCGCGCCATCCGCGTCGCGCTGCGCCGCGCCGCGCTCAAGTGGCTGTCGGACCAGGGTGTCGGCACCGAGGGGACGCAGCATCTGGCGCTGGGCGTGGACGTGCCCATCCGGGGCACGGCACTCCATGCGGACGTGGCGGCCGTGTGGCTGGACTACCGCCGCGCACGGCTTGACGAGGGCGGCGTCTCCGCCATCCTGGTGCCGATTCCGGTGCGTTCGGCTATCGTCATCTGCGCCGGCCAGCGCGCCGACTGCTGGCCCGAATGCTCCGACGCCGAGCGGCTCATCGGCGAAATCGCCACCCTGCGGCGGCGCCTTGCCGAGGTCGAGCGGGACATCCGCCGGGACGAGCCGCATCTGCGCGACCCCAATGTCCTCTTCGAGGAGTACGCCCAGTGGAACTACGCCGCCTCCGGCAACCAGGCCTACCATGAGCTCCGGCACAACCTGTCCCACCTGGAGAGCACCCTCTACCGGGGCAGCCGGCTGGCGCGGCTCAGCAACGCCCAGGCCGCCAGCCAGCTCTTTCTCGCCTTCCCCCGCGGCGTCCTCCGCGAGGAGGAAGTGCAGGGCAGCTGGGGACTGCTCGAGGTCGACACCGAGACCCTCGACACCGACCTCATCAACGACGCCCAGCCGCTCGACTCGCCGCCCGAGCTCCAGAACGCCCTCGCGCTCGCCATCGCCGAGGCCAGCTCCAGGCAGGTCGCCGACTGCCTCGGACTGCGGCTCAACGACGGCAGGCCCGCCGATGTCCTCAGGCTCCCGCGCTTCCGCCGAACCGCCATCCAACAACCCCCGCCGCCCAGCGGCCCACGACCATGATCATCGACACCCTCGCCAACGCCCCGCGCTACGCCCGCCTCCATCCCCTCTTCGCCCAGGCGTTCGACTTCCTCGCCAACAGCCCCCTCGCCACCATGCCCCTCGACACCTACAGGCTCGACGGCGACCGGCTCTTCGCCATCGTCCAGGAGCCCCAGGGACATGAGCCCGCCGACGCCAAGGTCGAATTCCACCGCCGCTACATCGACATCCAGTACGTCGTCTCCGGCGACGAGACCATGGGCTACATCCCCGTCGAGGGCCTCGGCCATCCGCTGCCCTTCGACGAGGGCAAGGACGTCGGCTTCGCCAAGGACGCGCCGCTCGCGCTCTTCCCCGTCCGCCCCGGCTCCTTCGCCATCTTCTTCCCCGAGGACGGGCACGCGCCCAACATCGGCCCCGGCATCCGCCGCAAGGTCGTCGTCAAGGTCCTCGCCGAGTGAGGCGAGTCGCCGTCAGTCATCATCACGCCACGCCAATTTCAGGGAGGGAAAGCCATGGCCGTCAAGTCGACGAAGCAGAACCTGCTGTTCACGCTGGACCGCATCGAGATGCCCTCGCGCCAAGGCAAGGGGACGGTGCGGCATCTGCTGACGGCGGAACTGGTCTGGCCGCGCACGACGGTCGCCAAGCGCTCCAGCGTGCTGAACGTCCCGCTGGTCAACGGCGTCTGCGACACGTCCGTGTGGAGCCTGACGAACCGGCTGGTCTTCAAGGAGCCGTGCGAGCATCTCTTCGGGCTGCGCGTCTCCGTCTCCGAGCCCGTCACCAGGACCAGCGCGCGCAAGTTCATCCGCTATCTGGCGGGCCACGCGGTCGCCGAGGCGGGTGACGCGGCGGGCGAGCTCGTGCCCGGCAAGCTGGACGACGAGCTGGTGTCGCTGCCGTTCGCCTATCTGTCGAAGCAGCTGCTGGGCAGCTGCGACCCCGACCTGCTGGCCGAGGGCTGCGCCGACCTGGACAGCGCCCAGTTCGGCGAGGCCCCCGTCCAGGTCGAGGTGCCGCTCATCGCCGCCAGAACCGTGGTCCGACGCTCCGGCGGACGGCGCTCCGGACGCCTGGACGGCACGCCCGAACCCGCCACCGCGCAGACGCTCGTCTCCCGCGGGGACGCCGATGGCCGCGCCCTCTTCACCGTCACCGCCTTCTGAACAGCACCTCCAGGAGACCGCCCACCATGTCCCAGCTCAGAATGCTCTATCTCGCCGAGGGCCGGACGCCGCCGGCCTGTCCCGCGCTGCCGGACGGCTATGTGCTCCGCCCCTACCGCGACGGCGACTTCCCCGGCTACGCCCGGCTGCGCGTCGCGGCCGGCTTCGCGCCGCCCTGGGACGCGGTCGCGTTCGCGAACTACCGCTGCTGCCTCGTGCCCGACGGACTGATGCTGACCTTCGCCCCCGACGGGACGCCCGTCGCCGCCGCCTCCGCCGAAATCAACACCAAGGCCCTCTGGCCACACAACGGCACCCTCGGCTGGGTCGCCGCCGACCCCGCCCACCGGGGAAAGGGACTGGGCAAGGCGACGGTGGCGGCCGCGATGCGGCGCCTGCTCCAGTACGGCTTCCGCACGCTGTGGCTGTCGACGGACGACTGGCGCGAGCCGGCGCTGGCCATCTACCTGAAGCTGGGCTGGCAGCCGCTGCTCGCCGACGATGACCATCGCGCCCGCTGGGAGCAGGTCTTCGCGAAGCTCGCCCTGCCGCCCGTCCCCCTGCTGACCACGACCCCACCCAATGGGCCGGCCTACACCCATTTGTCCACCTAGACATTTGAGATTATGGCACTTGGCGTGTAAATTATCGCTTTCGTCAACGTCCTGGGGGGCATGGTGTCCCCCTTGGTTTCCATCACACCTCTTCACTGTCCGTCCCGTAGCCATGACCGAACCCACCAGAACCCCCGCCGACCAAGACCAGCAGCCCACCGCCAGCGCCGAGGATGTCCTCACCCAGCGACTCCAGAAGCTCAACCGACTCACCGACAGCGGCAAGTGCTGCTACGGGCACCGCGTCGACGGCATCACCGCCTGCAACGAGGCGAAGAAGGCCTATGTCCCCGTCCCGGAGGGCCAGGAGCAGGCCGAGCCCCAGCGCGTCCGCGTCGCCGGACGCCTCGTCTCCCGCCGCATCATGGGCAAGTCCCTCTTCGCCCACATCAAGGACGCCGACGGCGCCATGCAGCTCTATGTCCAGAAGAACGTCGTCGGCGACACCGCCTACGCGGAGTTCAAGGACCTCGACATCGGCGACATCATCAGCGCGGACGGCGAGCTGTTCACCACCCGCACCGGCGAGATCTCGCTGCGCATCGATGCGTTCGAGCTGCTCTCCAAGTCGCTCCGCCCGCTGCCCGAGAAGTACCACGGCCTCACGGACACTGAGCAGCGCTACCGCCAGCGCTACGTCGACCTCATCGCCAACGACGACGTGCGCCGCACGTTTGTGCTGCGCTCGCGCATCATCTCCGAGATCCGCCGCTACCTGGACGACCACGGCTTCATGGAGGTCGAGACGCCGATGATGCAGACGCTGGCCGGCGGCGCGGCCGCGCGTCCCTTCACCACCTACTACAACGCCATCAGCTCGACCATGTACCTGCGCATCGCCACCGAGCTCTTCCTCAAGCGCCTGCTCGTCGGCGGCTACGAGAAGGTCTACGAGATTGGCCGCAACTTCCGCAACGAGGGCATGGACCGCAAGCACAACCCCGAGTACACGGCCATCGAGATCTACCAGGCCTACTCGGACTGCCGCGGCATGATGGAGCTCATCGAGGACCTCATCTGCACCGTCGCCGAGCGCATCTTCGGCTCCCTCGTCTTCAAGCGGCAGGACGGCGTCGAGATCAACCTGACCCGCCCCTGGCGCGTCGCGCCCTACTGCGACCTCATCCGCGAGAAGATGGGCGCCGACTGGTTCGAGCTGCCCCTGGAGACCAAGCGCGAGAAGGCCCGCGCCCTCGGACTCAACATCCCCGAGCAGTTCGACGACAAGGAAATCACGCACGAGATCTACGACAAGACCATCGAGGCCACGCTCATCCAGCCGACCTTCGTCACCCGCCTCCCCGCTCACCTCGTGCCGCTGGCCAAGCGCTGCGAGGACGACCCCGCCCTCGTCGACGTCTACGAGCTCGAAATCAACGGCCAGGAGATCGCCCCCGGCTACTCCGAGCTCAATGACCCCATCGAGCAGCGCCGCCGCTTCGACCAGCAGCTCATCGGACGCGGTGACGTCGAGGGCGAGGTCGACCGCATCGACGAGGACTTCCTCACCGCCCTCGAGTACGGCATGCCCCCCGCCGGCGGACTCGGCATGGGCATCGACCGCCTCGTCATGCTCCTCACCGGCGAACCCTCCATTCGCGACGTCATCCTCTTCCCCCAGATGAAGCCGCAGGCCTGACGCCGACGCGCCCGCCGCTCCCCCACCCCCCACACGCGCACGGGGCGCCCGGCGGCGGGCGCCGCCCGTCCTTCTCCGCCTCTTCCCTCCCCCCTCCCACATTCACTCACCGCAAGCCTCAGCCACGCACCATGCCCAAGCTCGCCCTTCAGGAAGGTTATCAGATCACCGGTGAATTCAATGTCCCGCACGGACAGTCCGTCATCGGCCGCGGCGACACCGCCACCCTCCAGATCGCCAACCACTCCGGCATCTCCAGGGAGCACTGCAGGCTCACCTTTGACCAGAACACCCTCACCCTCGAGGACCTCGGCAGCCGGAACGGCACCTTCGTCAACGGCAAGCCCATCGACCGGCCCGTCACCCTCAAGGACAAGGACCACATCCAGCTCGATGATGTCCTCCTCATCCTCAACGCCAGCGACATCCAGGACAGCGCCGAGAGCGAGACCGCCGAACCCACCTCCGCCATCCCCGGCGAGGCGACCGCCACCCAGGCCATCAAGGCCTCCTCCATCGACTTCGTCCGCGAGACCGCCACACGCCTCCGCGACAACATCGCCACCGTCATCCAGGGCAAGGACGACGTCATCACCCAGGTCATCATCGCCCTCCTCAGCGACGGACATGTCCTCCTCGAGGATGTCCCGGGCGTCGGCAAGACCAAGCTGGCGCAGGCGCTGGCCAAGTCCATCAGCACCGACTTCAAGCGCATCCAGTTCACGCCGGACATGCTGCCGAACGACATCACCGGCATCAGCATCTACAACGAGGCGCAGAAGCGCTTCGTCTTCATGCCCGGCCCCATCTTCGCCAACGTCGTCCTCGCGGACGAGATCAACCGCGGCACGCCGCGTGTCCAGTCCGCGCTGCTGGAGTGCATGGCCGAGTCCGCCATCACCATCGACGGCTCGCAGCATATCCTCCGCAAGCCCTTCTTCGTCATCGCCACGCAGAATCCCGTCGACTTCCACGGCACGTATCCGCTGCCGGAGGCGCAGTTGGACCGCTTCCTGCTGAAGCTGACGATGGGCTATCCCGCGCCGGAGTCCGAGAAGCTCATCCTGGCCACCCAGGCCGACTCGAACCCGCTGACCACCCTTCAGCCCGTCATCAAGGCCTCCGACCTGCTCCATTGCCAGGCGCTGGTGCAGTCCGTCCATGTGTCCGAGGCGTTCCGCGACTATGTGGTGACCATCGTGAACGAGACGCGCCACCACGAGGCGTTCAGCTACGGCTGCAGCCCGCGCGCCGCCATCGCCCTGATGCGCGCCTCGCAGGCCCACGCGGCCCTCGAGGGCCGCGACTACGTGATGCCGCGCGACGCGCGTGACCTGGCCGTGAGCGTCCTGGCGCACCGCCTGCCGCTGAAGCTCCAGGCGCGCGCCGCCTGGCACAGCTCGGCCGAGGCCCTGCAGGACATCCTGGCCAAGCTGTCCATCGAACGCTGGGAGGAGGCCGCGATGAGGCAGGCGGAGGCACGGCTCGCGGCGGCCTCCGCGACGCCGGACAAATAGAGGCTGGCTGGCCGCATGACGAGCTACATCCGACTGTCCAGGCGTGGCTGGGTGCTGGCGATGAACGCCTGCATCTGGTACCTGATCGCGCGGGTGAACCACAACCTCATCGCGCTGCTGCTGGCGTGGGGCTCCCTGGCCATCCTGGGCGTCAGCTTCATCGCCGCGTTCGGCTCCCTGCGGCGCATCCGCTTCCGCCGCGCCGCCACCCCGGACGCGCAGGTCGGCAAGCTCACCAGCCTCCCCATCGTCTGCATGAACCTCAAGCGCCGCCGGCGACAGCCCTTCATCCTCGAGGAGCCGCTCGCGTTCACCGACCAGGGCGTCTGCTGCACCGCCGTGCCTCCTTTGCCCGTCAATGGAGACCTCCTCCTCGAACGCACCATCATGCCCGTCCGGCGCGGCGAGTACCGCCTCGACCAGCTCGTCGCCCGCGACTCCGACCCCGCCGGCCTCTTCCTGCGCGAACGCCAGATCTCGCTGCCCTCGTCCATCGTCGTCTATCCCGCCACGCTGCCCATCCGCCAACTGCGCCTTCCCCCGCAGGAGACCTTCAATGTCTCCACCGCCGTCACGCCCATCTCCGCCTCCGGCAACTCCCACGAGTTCTACGGCGTGCGCGAGTACCATCCCAGCGACGGCATGCGCCACATCCACTGGCGCAGCTCCGCGCGCTGCGGCCGGCTCATGGTCCGCGAATTCGAGCGCTCCGCCGCCCTCTCCGTCGCGCTCCTCCTCGACGCCGACGCCGACGCCCTGACGCCCAAGACCGGAGCCAACCTCGAGACCTGCGTCACGCTTGCCGCCTCCATCTGCCGCCACCTCGAGGGCATCTACTGCACCATCGGCCTGGCCGCCGGCGGCGCCCAGGCCATTGCACACCAGCCACAGGACGCGCAGCTCGCCATGTCACGGCTCTCCTACGAGTTGGCCACCATCGCCCCCGGCAAGGTCTCCCTCGCCGCCGCCGCCGAGGATGTCGTGGCCGCGCTGCCGCCGCACGGCATCGTCTTCTGCTTCACCCTCAGCGACACGCCGCACCTGCGCGACTTCCTCGACACGCTGGTCGTCCGCGGCCTCGATGTCCGCTGGTATCTCGCCACCGCCGAGGCGTTCAGCACGGTTTCCGGCGGTCGGCGCGGCAAGTCGCGGCGACAGCCCGAGGCCCCGGCGACCATCACGGGCGCTGGACTGCTGCCCGTCGTCCTCACGCCCGAGATGTCCACGGACGAGATTTTCGAGGGGTGAGCCGTCCGCGCCGTCCGTCTCCCCCCCTCCCCATCCTCCCTCTCCTTCTCTTCTTCTCTCCGCTCACACGCACGACAGGGTAGTCCCATGATCAGTTGGCCCCAGCAGCTTGCCCATCTGCTTCTGTTTCTAGGCGCGGTGTTCTGCGCCACGTTTCTGCGCGGCGACGCACGGCTGATGTTCGGCGTGATGGCGGCCGCGCCGGTGTCGCTGCTGCTGTCGCTCATTCCCCGCCGCTTCTTTTCGCCGCTGTTCCGCCAACTGGTGCAGCTGGGCATGGGCGCTGGTGCGCTGTACTGGGCGCACACCCGTCTCAACCAGGCGCCGATCGACCTGATCCTGGTCGAGGTGAGCTGCATCCTGGGCGTCGCGCTGCTCATCGGGCGCAACGCCCATGAGTACGCGATGCTGTACTTCATCTCGATAGGCTTCCTGGGCTACGGCGGCCTCATGCCCGGACGGGCCTACTTCCTCCATGTGTTCACCGCCTCGGCGTTCCTGCTGCTTGCCATCCTCTACTCCAGCCGCATGGCCATCATGCAGCCGCCGCGAGGCGACGGCGACCGCGACCGCGACGCCGCCGTGAGGCCGCGGCGTCCGCTGGCCCTCGTCCGACATTCGCTGGGCTACCGTGTCCTCCACGCCGTCGCCGCGCTCCTCGTCCTGCTGGTCATGCTCCGCTATCTGCCCCAGACGCGGAAGCTCAAGATCAAGGGGCTCATCCCAGTCTCCTTCAACACCGAGAACGAGATTCTCTTCCCCGAACTCTGGAAGAACTGGCATCAGCCCGCCTCGCAGCTCGTCGGGGGAACCGCCGAGAACAACGCCAAGGACGACGGCAAGGGAGGACAGCGCTCCGCCGCCAAGCAGCACGCCTTCGACAGCTCCACCATCCTCAACATGCCCAACCAGCCCACCTTCGACTCCCGAAACGGCAACGGCTTCGCGTTCGGCACCGGAAACCAGCTCGTCTTCCGCGTCATCTCGCCCGCCAAGCTCTACTGGGTCGTCCAGATGTACGACGACTACGACGGCGACACCTGGCGCGTCACCAACGCCATGCACACCGGCAAGACCGGCCCCGACCAGTTCATCCCCGTCCATGAGGTCGAGGTCCCCCAGCACTTCTCCATGGACAACCCCAGCTCCAACAAGCTCCCCTACGCCTTCCGCTTCCGACAGGTCACCTTCCGCTCCCGGGACAGCAACTCCTTCGCCCCTGGACTCGTCCGCTCCAACCGCAGCGACGTCTTCTCCATCACCCTCCGCGCCGACAAGATGTCGCCGCCACCCTGGACGTACCGCGTCCAGTCCTTCGTCCCCAACCCCGAGCTCAAGAAGCCGCTGCGCGCCTGGCGCGAGCCGCTCCGCAACAACGGCTGGAACTACCGCCGACTCCCCGAGGCCCGCATCTCCGACCGCCTCCGTGACCTCGCCCGACAGCTCACCGAGGACGCCGCCACGCCCTACGACAAGGCCCTGCGCATCCGCGACTACCTCCGCTCCACCTGCACCTACACCCTCACGCCGCCGCCGGTGCCGCCCAACCGCGAGGTCGTTGACTTCTTCCTCTTCGACTCGCAGGAGGGCTACTGCCAGCACTTCGCCCAGGCGTTCACGGTGCTGGCGCGGCTGGCCGGGCTCCATTCGCGCCTGGTCACCGGCTACGCGCCCGGCAACTACAACCTCCTCACCAACACCTTCGAGGTCTACCAGTACCACGCCCACGCCTGGACGCACATCTTCATCGAACCCTACGGCTGGCTCACCTTCGATGGCGTCGCGCCCAGCAACCTCAACCTGCAGAACACGCCGGCCCTGCTGACCGAACTCATGGACCCCTTCGGCAAGGAGTGGAACGCACGTCCGCCCGAACTCACCTACATCCCGCCGCCGCCGCCCGAACAGTCCATGGCCAAGAGCGAGAAGACGGCCGACCCCGCCAACTCCTTCGCCGGCAAGGTCTACGCCAAGGCCGCCAAGGACAACAAGACCGACGAGCCCAACAACGCCGAACTGGGCAAGGCCGCCGTGCAGCTCGCCTCCGCCACCCTCGTGGAGAAGGCGACCGCCCTCTGGCGCAAGGTCTCCGCCGCGTTCGTCTCGCTCCTCAACGGCGCCTCCAACGCCGCCATGCTGCTGGCCTACTCGGTGCGCCGCATGGACTGGCTGGATCTGGTGGTCTGCGCGTTCGCGGCCGTCACCGCGCTGGCGGCCTACGCCAAGCGCCGTTGGTTCGCCGTGCGCCTGTCCTTCCTGGTGTGCCTGTACCGGTGCCGCCGCCGCTGGTTCCGCATGCAGCGCGGGGGGCTGGCGCCGCATGACCTCATCATCATCTGCCATGGTGTGGCGACCGACTGCCTGCGACTGGCGGGCTTCTCGCGCCCGCCCTCCTGCGACCTCGTCGAATGGGCTGACCTGATTGCCCGTGACGCGCCGGAGCTCGTCGACGACTACCGGCCAATCGCGCTGGCGGCGTCACGCCTGCAGTTCTCCGCGCAGCCGCCGTCGCCCGAGCTGGCCAGCAGCATCATCAGCGCGACGGAGCACCTCTGCCGCCAGCTCTCACCCTACCTCACCCAGGCCTTCGCCAACGGACTGCCCACCACGTGACCACAGGCTAAAAAGGATGCCGATGCGTTTGCTGATGAAGGGGCAGGCGTCATAACGCATCGTGGTCTATTTCGGGGGGATCACGTCCACGTGCCGAATTGCTTTAGTCCGTTTTTCGAGGAGACATGACATGATCAAGAGCATTTCCATCAGAGGCTTCAAGTCCTTCAGAAAACTGGAGGGGCTGGAGCTCGGAAACATCACGGTCATTGTGGGGGCCAATGGCACGGGGAAAAGCAATTTCATCGAGGTCTTCCGCATTCTGTCCGCCATGCAGCGAAATGGTGGTCTTCGTGAGTATGTGGGAGGTTCGGCGGATGTCTATTTCTTTGGTGGCCCCATGCGGACGACCATGATTCAGATTGGCCTCAGCCTCGATGTCGGACTCTATGGCTTCGAGCTGACCTCCACAGACGATGGCTTCCTGATGCTTCAGAATGAGCGCCTGTGTGCGCCTGGGAATGCTTCTCCTGCCCTTTCCCTGACGAGCCAGGGGTTTGCCTCTGGCCTGACGCAGACATCCGCAGTGGAGGCGATTCGACAGGCCAGTCAGGCCATCAGAGGGTGCCAGTGCTATCATGTCAACGACACAGGCCGACTGGCAGCCGTGCGCCGCTACTGTCAAGTCAGCCATGACACCTACCTGAAGTCAGATGGTGGCAATATTGCTGCCTTCCTGTATCGCCTGCAGCAGAGCCATCCCGATTGCTATCAGGAGATTCGCGAGACGGTCAGGCGTGCCGTTCCCTTCCTTGACGATTTCTATCTGGTTCCCAATGATGATGAGTGCATTCGTCTATGCTGGCTGCAAAAGGGGCTTGAGAATTTTCCTCTGCGGCCTCATCAGCTTTCAGATGGCGCGTTGCGCTTCATCTGCCTGACCACCGCCCTGCTTCAACCCAATCCACCATCGACCATCCTCATAGACGAGCCTGAGCTTGGCCTCCATCCGGAGGCCATCCATCTGCTGGCGGAGATGCTTCTTGCCGCCGCAAGGCAGACGCAGATCATCATTGCCACTCAGTCACCGCTGTTGCTGGACAATTTCTCCATCGACGACATCGTCGTGGCGAAAAGGCATCAGGGAGCCACCTCGTTTGAGCGGCTGAGGGAGAAGGACTACCAGGTCTGGCTGGAGGACTTCACGGTCGGAGACCTCTGGACGCACGACATCATTCAGGGAGGGACTAGCCATGAGTAGGGACTTGACCGTGGTGGTTCTGGTCGAGGGGCAGACCGAACATGGCTTTGTCAAGGAGGTGTTGGCGCCCTATTGGGGGCAACGCGGCATTTTTGTGCAGGCTCCCATCTATCGGACGCAAGTCGATATGCGGTCAGGTAGAGTCCATAAGGGAGGTGACATTCGCTTTGCGCGATTTGCCAAGCAGCTGGTGGCTCTGCTGAGGCAGCGTCCGGATACCATCGTCGCCAGTTTTGTGGACTTCTATGGCATCAGCGAATGGCCGGGGCTGGAGCATGTGGCCAAAGGCCAGACGCCTGCGAGATGGCGGCGACCTTATGCGAGGCGGCAAAGATGGCTCTGGAGACGCTATGTCCAGGCATCAGTGTTGGACGACGATACGTTCCTTTTGTCGCTGTCCATGAATTTGAGGCGCTACTGTTCAGTGATGCTCCGATTCTTTCCGCCATGCTTCATGTTTCGCAGAGTGCCATTGAGGAGGTGTTGGAAGAAAGTGGCAGTCCCGAGGCCATAGACAATAGCCCGCAGACAGCGCCGTCCAAGCGACTGGAGGCATGGACTGGAGGCACTTACAGAAAGACAGCCAAAGGCGTGTCCATTGCTGCCGCCATTGGCATTGACACGATGCGCCTGGCCTGTCCAAACTTCGACGCCTGGCTCACGTCCATTGAGACTCGCCAGCTTGAGGCGTAGTCATTTTTGCGAAGGAGACCGTGGCACACCGCGCTCAGGATGCGACGTATGGCCTTTTTGTTATTGTTTCCCCTTGAAATCGGCGGCGAATTTGGGTGTAATATGCACGTTAGGTTAGCAAATTATTGCGAAGCCGCCATTCTTCAAGGAACCGTAACTCCATAGGGAGGCAACAAGGACATGGGCAGACGGAGCTTTACCCTGATTGAACTGCTGGTTGTGATTGCCATCATCGCCATCCTGGCGGCGATGCTGTTGCCGGCGCTGTCGAAGGCACGCGAGAAGGCGCGCCAGATCTCGTGCGTGAACCAGATGAAGCAGAGCGGCCTGGCGCTCCACATGTACGCGGGCGACTACAATGACCAGATTCCGCAGAAGGCACGCGCCGACTGGGGACTGCGCAACATCGCCCTGCTGGCGGGCTTCAGCGACATCAGCCAACTGTCCAGCGGTACCACCCAGGGCGCCTATCTGCCCATCGTCACCGTCGCCGTCTGCCCCTCGTCCACCCCCAGCTTCAAGTGCGACGGCAAGGAGAATACCTGGAAGCACTGGGGCTTCTACGGCATCAACGACTACCTCTACGCCGCCGACGACAGCTCCACCTCCCTGACCTCCATCGGCAACCCCTCCGAAAAATACTTCATGGCCGAGGACAAGTGCTTCAACGGCGGCGAGACCACCTTCAGCACCGATGTCGGGCACCACCGCCTGAAGCCGCTGGAGACCGGCGGCACCGGCGCCGGCACCTTCGCCGGACGCCACAACGGCATGTGCAACATCACCCTCATCGATGGCCATGTCATCTCCAAGAAGGTCGTCAACGAGAGCAACCCCAAGCTCCAGAGCGACTTCAATCCCAACACCTCGCCCAAGCTCTTCAAGTACAACGTCAACAACTGACGTCCGCGGCAGCCAGCCGTATGCAGAGTCAGAACGGCGTCGCCCCATGGGGCGACGCCGTTCTGTCGTTTTTGTTGTGGGGTGTGGGTCAGCGCGTCGTCCTCAGAGTTCGAGGAGGGCGCGGAGGGGGAAGTGGTCGGAGGGATAGAGGCCGTTGCAGGTGTCGGTGAAGGCGTCGACGCGGCGGACGGTGATGGCGTCGGAGACGAAGATGTAGTCGATTTCGCAGCGGCGGTCGGGGGCTGGGAGCTGCCAGGTGCCATAGGCGTGGTAGGTGTAGGGCGGGCAGTGGTAGCCGTCGCGGGCGCAGGAGGCGGCGTTGCGGAGGACGGCGGCGGTCTCGGCGACGACCTGCGAGTCGGGGTAGACGTTGAAGTCGCCGGTGAGGACGACGGGGAGGTCGGCGGGGAGGGCCCGGATGGCGTCGAGGATGACTCGGACGCCGTTGAGCTGCGCGGGCTGGCTGCGGTGGTCGAGGTGGGTGTTGAAGTGGACGAAGGGCTTTCCGGTCTTGAGGTCGGTGAAGCGTCCCCAGGTGCAGATGCGGGTGCAGGCGGTGTTCCAGGAGCGTGAGCCGGGGACGTCGGGCGTCTCGGAGAGCCAGAAGGTGCGGGTGGCCTGGAGCTTGAGGCGGTCTTTGCGGTAGAGGATGCCGGAGAGTTCGCCGCCGTGGTGTCCGTCGTCGCGTCCCTCGCCGATGACGTCCCAGCGGTCGTCGGCGTTGGCGAGGAGGCGTTCGAGCTGCTGCCAGGTGGCCTCCTGGAGTCCGACGATGTCGAAGGCATGGCGTTGGATGACGGCGCGGATGCGTGGGATGCGCGCCTCCCAGTCGTTGGGGGCGGGGTCGCAGGGTGTCCGGATGTTGAAGGTGGCGAGGCTGAG
>CALZPA010000040.1 GCA_945827525.1 uncultured Lentisphaeria bacterium
TTGGCGGCCGCCATCATTGTTTACAGAAAATTAGGTATTATTTACGGATAAGTTCATAATTTACTGCCACGACGCGGGTTGGAAAGATGACGCTGAATGGACGCTTACCGGGAAGAGCGGCAAACGTCCCTGGTTTGAATACGCACTCTGCCCAGGCGAGGAAGTTGGCGTACTCCTGTGCATCCGAGGATTTCGAGCAGGTCATCGCACAGCGTTCCGACGCCGGTTCAGGCATTGCCGTGCGGTTATCCCACACTTGATTCCCATCGCGATCATCACCGTTACGGATATCCGTGTTATGAAGGCAAGTTCAATCAAGTTCCGTCCCCTTGCAGTAATAACCACCTGTTTTAGATGCTCCACGGAACTCGATTCTTCCCTGCGTCTTCAGTTCGGCAATAGCACGTGCTGTAGAGGCGCGACTTTTGCCAATGGAAGCAACAATGGCAGGCATTTTGATGCCTGGCCTTTCGCGTATGACGGAGAACACTGCGTTTACAGTCTCATTTACAGTCTCATTTACAGTCTCATTTACAGTCTCATTCTGCAGTTTGCTGTTCAATGGACGGTTAGCATGGTGAACTGCGGGATGATGACCTTGAAGAGGCTTCTTGCGGAAGACAATGACAATCGTCCCGTCTGCCCATATCTGGTAGTCTGGCTCGGGCAGTTCCTGATTCAGGCAGGCGCTGACCATTCGCTGAATTCCAGACCCCCAGTTCTCGATGCGTGTTGCCTTGTACAGTACCTGGGCCAGCTTGGGATTGTGCGGCTGGGACGTATGAAATGCCTTGATGTTCTCTGGTGTGACGCCAGGCGGGAAGTGGCCTGGATTGCTTATCTCCACACGGTCATCAAAGATGGCAAGCCCTATGCTCTCGCTTGGATTGTCATATCGACGATGACACAGTGCATTGGTCAGTGCCTCACGCAGAGCCTCCACGGGGATCTCAAGATGCTCCTCGCGGACAAGCCCCCTGATGCGCCCGTTCAGGTTCAGGTGCTTGAAGCAGAAGGCCATGCCCATGTCCAGCAGCTCGAAGATGTTGCCGCGCTCCCATTTGCTGTCAATGAACTCATCCATGTTCGTCCCCCTGAAGTGCGCCATGCGAAGGCTCAATTGCGGAAACGGATTCGAGGTCCCAGCGAACAGGGCCACGGCGGCATTGACGGGCTTGCCGTCCTTGAGCAGCTCCCAGCGGGAAAGAATGGACTCCACTGGCTCGTCCAAGGCGCTTTCCGGCATTCTGCCGCCCCGTATCCCGCCTCGGACTGCATTGTATATGACGGTCTTGTTCAAATTAGCCACCTCGACCTTGGAGTTGGTCTGGTTTTCCCACGCATATTGCTGCGGTGCGCTTTCGCGGATGCGCTCCTCGAACACCTCGCGCGGCATTTTCCGTGTGGTGCTTTCGACACGCCAATAGGGACAACCTTGGAAGGTGTATGGCCGCTTTCCGTAAATCCAGCCGTCAAATTGCATGACGATGAGCTTGTAGCCTGGGCGAGCAGGGACATCAATGTATACAGTGCGGACATCCAACGCAGGCTCAAGGCCGCTGATGGCCTCTGAGATTTCCCGCCGGGTGCTGTCTGTCACCTGTTCGCCAAGGATTTTCAGCGACTTCGGCGTGATGCCGAAGATGAGCCAGCCGCCATCGGTGTTCAGAAAGGCGCACGCCGAATGCATCCCGTCCTTCAGTTCACCGGTGCTCTTCTTCATTTCCAGCTTGCGGTGTTCATCATCTGTTATCAATTTCTGGATGTCTTCTATCGTCATGGTGTCCATCTACTGTCGTTTCGCTCATTCTTCCGTCTCTCACGCAATGACATCAG
This sequence comes from uncultured Lentisphaeria bacterium, assembly GCA_945827525.1. GTDB lineage: Bacteria > Verrucomicrobiota > Lentisphaeria > Oligosphaerales > Oligosphaeraceae > CAAGGB01. Next base: position 1,837 of record CALZPA010000040.1, read on the forward strand.
CCGTCTACTTCCGCTGAGCCGCAGGCTTGCGGAACATTGTCCTCCAGTAGGACGCGGATGTACTCCTCCATGGCGGGGTAAGGCTACCGCGGCACATCTCGTCCAGCGCCATCCACTCCATCCGCCCTTCGGCGCAGGACTTGAGTTCGCCCGTGAAGGTGCTGGTGCGGAACATGAAGACGATGTACTTGGAGTTAGGAATATTACGCGATGTGCGTTTTTTACCAAACCACAGAAAGAGCTATTAGATATTATCTTTTTTAAAATATTCTATTAATTGCGGCCAAGCAACAGAAACGCTCATGACGCCATCCGATTCAGCCGATTCAGAGTAGGAAAATCACTTTGAGCAAAGGCTGGGAGTACGTGTTATGGGGCATGTCCTCATCTCCGCATTCTTTTGGGATTGAGAAGAAAGGAGATTCCGCGATGGCGACATCGGGATTGTCCTTCACATGCGCCAGCTTCTTTTGCAGCTCTCAGTCATCGTGGCCGTCTTCATGCTGCTCCTCAAGGCAGTCCTCGCCGGAGTATTCGTCGCCATAGGATCTGTCCCGAAGTCCGGATATGCCGACGCCACCGCGTTTCCTGCCCATGCTTCCCACGGCGGCTCCGGCCATGAAAAGCAGTGCCCCCTTCGTCCCAGGCGACATCTCGCGACTGGCTTTCTCCATATGCTCCTCCGCCTGCCGTTGCCTCTCCCTTTCTCTGATGCGCGCCTCGAGGCGCTTGCATTCCTCTCCAAGCCGCGCACAGTACTCCCCATGAATCCTCGCCCGCTCCTCGTGTGACTTGCCGGCACACATAGCCTCGACCTCCTCACTCTCGCGCATAAGCCTCAGCCTAAACCGGGTTTCTTCGCGTGCGTACTCCCTCTCCATGCGCCGTGCCTTATTCCGTTCATCGAGAATAGCGACTATGATCAATATGACAAGTATAATGCCAAACATGACATATCTTCCTGCGTCTTACATCCCCTATACAAAATGTATGTCTCTCAATATATTGCTTTCATGGGCTGTCTTCCACTCACTATCAACCTTATTTTAGTCAGCAGTCCCGCCCCGACGCTTTTTGGGAGACCACAAATTCATGAATGTTTGCGACAGGCACTGCCGTTTTCAGAAAAAAAACTTGAGTATAGGAGGTAGGTGGACACCGAAACCCTTTGAGCCGATTATCGCCCGACGGCGAGGTCGCCGTCGGGACAGGCCTCGCTTCGCTCGGCGGCGAGGGAATGGCTGAAGCTCGTCAGTGGAGTTGCCAGCCGTCGCGGTAGGGTTCGCCGTTGATGATGTCGTCGGCCTCGGGGACGCCCTCGGCGGTCATGGCGTCATGGTTCCAGTGGAAGCGCTTGCCGGTGCGGATGGCGACGACGCCGAGGAGGGCGAGTTCGGTGAGGCGGGCGGCGTAGCCGAATTCAGAGCCGGCGGGTTGTCCGCCAAGGATGGCGTCGATCCATTCGCGGTGGTGTCCGACGGAGCGCTGGAGGGTGGCTGGGGGCGGGGTGAAGGAGAAGTCGGGGTCATCGCTGTAGACTTCGGGCTTGCCGCCGAGGTCGGGGCTGAGCATGATGGCCTTGGTGCCGATGAAGAGGGAGCCACGGGTGGGCCAGGGGCGGTCTTCGGGCCAGCAGGAGGGCGTCTGGGGGCGCAGGCCGCCGTCCCACCAGGTGACGTTGAGGTCGGGCTGTCCGGGTCTGGCGAAGCGGTAGCGGCAGATTTCGGCGTGAGGGGTGAGTTCGGGGGAGGTCTTGCCGGCCTGGAGGGCCTCGACGGTGGTGGGGGAGACGAGGTCGAGTGCCCAGCAGGCGAGGTCGAGGTCATGGCAGACGAAGTCGCCGATGGCGCCGAGGCCGAAGGTCCAGAAGTCGCGCCAGCGGACGGGGTGGTAGGCGTCGTTGTAGGGCCTGAAGGGGCGTGGGCCGAGCCAGAGGTCCCAGTTGAAGCCGTCGGGGAGGGGCGAGGACTCGGTGGGGACGGCGGTCATGCCCTTGTGCCAGCGGCAGGCGGGCACCCACGCATGGGCCTCCAGGACGGTGCCCAGGACGCCCGAGCGGATGATCTCGATGGCCTCCCTCATGCCGTCGCGGGCGTGGCCGAGATTGCCCATCTGGGTCTTGACGCCGGTCTCGGCGGCGACCTGAGCCATCCAGCGGACTTCGCGTATGCTGTGGGCGAGAGGCTTCTCGCAGTAGACATGCTTGCCGCGCCTCATGCAGTACACGGACGCATAGGCGTGGAGGTGGTCAGGGGTCGCGACGATGCAGGCGTCGATGTCGGGCTCCTGGTCAAGCATGACGCGGAAGTCCTCATAGCCATGGCAGGTGAAGCCGGGGAAGCGCTGTCCGTAGAATTCGGTGTAGTCGGCGACGGCGACGTCGCGTCCGACGGGGCGCTTGTAGAAGAAGTCGTCCTGGTAGTGTGCGGCGGGGTCGGCGACGGCGATGACGCGGACGTCCTCAAAGGGCTTGAGTTTGTTGACGACGCCCATTCCCATGCCGCCTGCGCCGATGAGGGCGACGTTCACGATGTGGTCTTGCTTCATTGTGCTGGCCTCCAAAAGGGTGGTGGTTGTGGCGACAGGCGCACCGTGGGGTGTCGCGTCGCGGAATGATGAGTGACAAACGATAGTGCGCCGTGGCGGACAAGTCAAGGTGCGGGGGCAGAAAAAGGCGGACGGCGCGGCTCCCGCGCAAGGGGGGAGGGCCGCGCCGTCGGGCTCTGTTCAGGCTTCGCCGTTGGGGTCACTTGTCCCAGAGCATGCAGGTGGCGGAGTCGGTGAGGTAGCGGTTGAAGGGATAGGCGTCGAAGGGTCTGGAGGTGTTGGGGATGCGGTAGGACTGGACGTGTCCGTCGAGATGGAGCGAGTTGTTCTGAAGCGAGTGACGGGAGGCGGGGGAGCCCCAGCCGACGCCGCAGTCACCGGGGTTGAAGCGCCAGAAGCCACTGGTCTGTTCGAAGGTATAGTTGCCCTTGTTCGAGCAGGTCTCGGCGACGACGATCTTCAGCGAGGGGTTGTTGGCGGAGGAGATGGCGTGTGAGATGTTGCGGGAGGAGAAGTCCCAGTTGATGCCGTACTGGGAGCTGTTGCACCAGTCGTCGTACTTGGTGGCGCTGGGGCAGAACATGATTTTGTAGTCGAGGTACTGCCCGGCGGGCGTCTTGTTGGTGGAGGAGTAGTTGGAGCCAACGAGGAGCTCGTTCCAGAAGGGGTGCTGGGTGGGGCCGGGGGCGCCGCTGTCGCCGATGGGGAGGAAGTCACTGTTGTCCTGGGTATAGAGCATGAGCGCGACGCCATACTGCTTCAGGTTGTTGACACAGGAGATGGCGCGCGCCTTCTCGCGGGCCTTGGACAGCGCGGGAAGCAACATGGCGGCGAGGATGGCGATGATGGCAATGACGACGAGCAGCTCGATGAGGGTGAAGCTGCGTTTCCGGTGATGGCGCATGATTACTTTTCCTCTTGATATGAGTTGACTGAGCTGGGCAACAGGCGATGTTGCCTGTCCTCACGAAGCTTCTGCCACTCTTTTGCAGGAATGGCAGAAGGTCGTTATAAGTTAGTATGAATAGAGCTGATTGCAGTCTTTAGAGTAGAAAATGAAGGCGATGAAAAGCTAGTGTGTGGGGGGTAGGGAGGGTCAGTAGCTCCAGTAGAGGTAGGGCTTGGCGTCGGCGACGGATCCGTTGAAGGGGAAGGCGTCGCAGGGCTTGTCTTCGTTGGGGATGCGGAAGGACTGGACGTGGGCGTCAAGGTGTAGGGTGTTGCACTGGCTGCTGTGTCGGGTGGAGGGGAAGCCCCAGCCGGTGTCGGTGTAGGTGATCATGCCAGGATTCCAGCGCCAGAGTCCCTTGGTGGTTGCCTTGCCGTTCTTGTCGTTCACGCGTGTCTCGCAGGCCAGGATTTTGAGTGAGGGTGACTTGGCGCTGGTGAGGGAGCGTGCGGACGCTCGCGGGCAGAGGTCCCAGTTGGCGCCATAGTGGGCGTCGTTGGACCAGTCGTCGCCGTGGGTGCCACTGGGGCAGAAGAGCATCTTGATGTCGAGGTACTGTCCGGCGGGGTTCTTGTTGGTGGAGGAATACGTGGAGCCGACGAGTCTCTCTGTCCAGTAGGGCTTCTGGGTGGGTTTGCCGGCGGCGTCATTGTCGCCGGGCGGGAGCATGTCGTTGTTGTCCTGGGTGTAGAGCATGAAGGAGATGCCGAGCTGCTTCATGTTGTTGACGCAGGAGATGGCGCGGGCCTTCTCGCGGGCCTTGGACAGGGCTGGGAGAAGCATGGCGGCGAGGATGGCGATGATGGCAATGACGACGAGCAGCTCGATGAGGGTGAAGCGGCGGCCTGATGTGTCTCTGGGCGTGGTCATGTTGTGTCTCTTGGGGCTGTGCTGTTGAAGGGCAAGGGGCGGGAATAGAGGGAGAATGGATCGCCAATCTCAGTATTTGGTGGTCCCGTCCTGCATGAGGAAGTACTTTTTGGTGGTGCTGAGCTTGTCGCCGAGCCAGGCCTTGACGGTGCCGATGCCGCCGCCGGCGGCGTGTCCGTCGGCGAAGAGGGCGTTGGCGTTGTTGCCGTGGCAGAAGTACATGAACGAGGAGTCGCCGGCATAGCCGTAGACGCGCTGCTTGCTGTTGTCACCGTTTATGCGGATGGAGTCGGAGATGTAGAGGAAGGAGCTAGGGGTCTTGAGCTTGGCGAAGGAGTAGGCGGTAGGAGTGTTCCAGTTGGCGTTGTTGGTGGAGACGATGGGGGAGCCCTGTTCGGTCATCCAGTCCGTGCCGAAGCAGTAGCTGAAGGCGGAGATCATGCCGAACGTGCGGTCGACGTTGGTCATGTCCGTGCCGGGCGTGAGGGGGCAGAAGTACTCCTTGGAGACGGCGGTGGCGCCCATGGACTTGTAGAGGTCGATGGACCAGTGGCAGGAGGAGAGCTGGCTGCAGTAGCGGTTGGCGACCATGTCCTGGTTGTCGCTGGCGTACATCATCTGGTAGGTGCCGACCTGTTTGAGGTTGGAGAGGCAGGAGATGGCGCGCGCCTTCTCGCGGGCCTTGGAGAGGGCCGGGAGCAGCATGGCGGCGAGGATGGCGATGATGGCAATGACAACGAGCAGCTCGATGAGGGTGAAGCTGCGATTCTGGAGATGGCGCATGATTTCTTTTTCCTTCAGCAAGACACAGGGTGATTAGGCCGGACAAATGCGGCGGCGGTGGCCTGTCCGCATAGACGCTCTGCCAAACCTTGTCAGTCAAGAATGGCAAAAGCTTTCATAAGCTAGCATAAATTGGGCTGATTACAACCTGTGGACAAGAAAATGTTATGAGTTGATGAAATGTTTGTGAGGAGTCGCGGGGAGGGGGGTCAGTAGTTCCAGTAGAGGTAGGGCTTGGCGTCGGTGATGTCGCCGTTGAAGGGGAAGGCGTCGCAGGGCTTGTCGGCGCTGGGGACGCGGAACTGCTGGACGTGGCCATCGAGGTGGAGGGTGTTGCACTGGTTGTTGTGGCGAGTGGTGGGGAAGCCCCAGCCGGTGTCGGTGTAGGTCTTGAAGTTGGGGGACCAGCGCCAGAAGCCGTAGTTGGTGGCCTTGCCGCTGGTGTTGTTCTGGGTGACCTCGCAGAAGAGGATTTTCTGCGAGGGGGTCTTCATTTCGGAGATGTTGTGAGAGGTCAAGCGGCCGCAGATGTTCCAGCTGATGCCGTAGCCGATGGAGAAGAGCCAGTCGCCGCCCTTGGTGTCGGTGCTGGGGCAGAAGAGCGCCTTGACGTCGAGGTATCCGTTGGCTGGGTTCTTGTTGGTGGCGGAGTAGGTGGTGCCCATGACGATCTCATGCCAGAGCGGTCGCTGCTTGCCTTCGCCGGGGGCGCCGGAGTCGGTGGGCGGGGGGAAGCCGTTGTTGTCGTCGATGTAGAGGGTCATGCCGACGCCGAGCTGCTTCATGTTGGAGACGCAGGAGATGGCGCGGGCCTTCTCGCGGGCCTTGGAGAGGGCGGGGAGGAGCATGGCGGCGAGGATGGCGATGATGGCGATGACGACGAGCAGCTCGATCAGCGTGAAGGGGTGTCTCTTCATGGGGGCTTCGGTCCTTTCTTCTTTGGTCATGGTTATGAATGGCGTCCCAGGACGTGAGTGGCCGACAGAGCCCCGAGTCCGAGGGCATCAGGACTATGCCGCGATGGTCATGACTACATTATACCAAAATTCGTCTCGGATAACAAGTGTTGGGCGTCATTTTTTCGCGTTAGGGAGGAGGCGTGAGGGGGGGCATGGCGTTTTTTTCCTGCTGTCGGCAATGGCAAAACGTCGTTGAGGGGCTACATTGGGAAAACTCAGCCCGAGGCCATCCGCACCGGTCGGCCCGTTGTCTTCCGCCCCTTTTCGGCATTCATCACAAGTAATTGGAGAAGAATGGATAACATCATCCTCATCGATGCGTACTCACAGATATTCCGCTGCTACTACGCGGTACGGACGGCGATGACGAACGGGCGCGGCGAGCCGACGAACGCGCTGTACGGGATGGCGCGGATGCTGCTGACGCTGGACAAGACACAGCCCAGCGGCTTTGGTGCCGTCTGCTTCGACCACGGCAAGTGCGGCTGGCGCTGCGAGCTGCTGCCGGAGTACAAGGCGCAGCGGTCGCCCATGCCGGAGGAGCTTCGCTCGCAGATTGCGCCGATACGGGACTGGCTGGAGGCGTTCGGCTGGACGCTGCTGGAGGAGGAGGGGCGCGAGGCGGACGACCTCATTGCCGCCGTGACGGCTGTCCGGGCAGGGCGGCCAGTCCGCATCATCACGCAGGACAAGGATCTGGCGCAACTGGTCGTCGGGGACGAGGTTCGGCTGATGGTGTCCGCGGCCGGCGGACGCTGGGAGGAGACCTCGTCGGCGGAGGTTGAGGAGAAATTCGGTGTTCCGCCATCGCTGCTGGGCGACTACCTGGCTCTGGTCGGGGATCACATCGACAACATCGCGGGCATTGCGGGCATCGGACCCAAGACGGCGGCGAAGCTGCTGCTCGAGCATGGCAGCCTGGACGGGCTGCTGGCGGCCGTCGATAGCCTGAAGGCGGGGCGCGTCAGGGACAACCTGAAGGCGGGCGGCGAGCTGCTTCGGCGCAATCGCCGCCTCGTCGGCCTGGACGAGACGCTGCCGTCGGGCTGGACGGGACTGGAGGGCATCCGCCGCCGCCGTCCTGACTGGCGGCGGCTACGCGCCATGGCCGAGGAGCAGGGCTTCCGGTCGCTGCTCGGCGCGCTGGACCAGGCGGCGGCCACGGAGCACGGCGAACAGCTCACCCTGTTCTGACTTCGCGGGGGAAGACAGGGGCAATTCGATTTTCCTCTATTCTTTAGCAAGGAGCAATTGATATGCGGATGATACGGCTGGCACTGTTGTTGGGGCTGGTGTTGTGGGGGGCGGCGCTTCCGGGTCGCGGGCTGCGCGACCGTCTGAAGGGACTGGTTTTCGAGGTCGAGGACTGGTCGAAGCCCCAGAAGGCCTGGCGCGTGAACGACGATGCTCGGGGGACACGGTGGAACCTGTGGACCACTGAGGAGGATGTCTGGAGCAAGCGCTCGAACGGACAGTCTCTGAAGACGCCAGTGGTCAAGGCCGACAGAAAGACGCCTGATGAGGGCGCGCCCGTGCTCCATACGCGCATCAAGGGCATTCCCCGGGGCTACTACCAGGTGTTCATGAACAACACGAACCGTCTGCTGGCCATCTCCCAGGACGGCGGGCGGACATGGCGTCCGTCGCAGCCGGGGAACGAGGAGTTCCTGGGGATGCACGAGATCAAGGACGGCGTGTTCGAGGTCTGGGTCGACGACCGCTACGCGACGCCGGGCAACATCGGCTCGGCCTACTACGACTACATCCGGATGGTGCCGTCGGCGAAGCCGGAGCTTCAGGGGCTGACGGCGCACCGCCTGCCGGATGGCCGGACGATGATGAGCTGGCTGAGCAGCGTGCCGCTGCCGGCGGCGACCGTGCGCTATCGGCGCGTCGGCGGCAACTGGAAGGAGGCGAAGGAGGGCGAGAGCCATATGCGCAACCACTATGTGCGTCTGCCGGAGCTGGCGGACGGCGCCGTGTACGAGGCGCAGGTGGTCTGTGCGCTGAATGCCAGCCTGACGCTGAAGAGCGGGAAAGTGACGTTTGAGACTGCGCCGGCCCAGGCGTCGGGCAGCGGGGCGGAGGTGGCTTTGGAGGTCCGTGAGCCGTCGGGGACGGGGCGTGAGGCGTGGCCGGTGCGCAGCGGCGTCCCGCTGGCGCAGGGGACACTGGCGGGCGCCGGGGGCGCAAGGCTGCTTGATGCGTCCGGACACGAGGTGCCGGCGCAGTTCGAGGTGATGGGGCGCTGGCCGGACGGCAGCGTCAAGTGGCTGGTGACGACGTTCTGCGCCGACACGAAGGCGGGCGAGGCCAGCCGCTACACGCTGCGTCTGGCCGCCGGCGGCGAGGCGTCCGAGGCGTCGGGCGTAGCGGTGCCGGTTCACCGTATGCGGTCGCTGACGGCGCCGTTCCGCGGCGCCGTCGCGCGTCTGGCGCTGTCTGACGGGAGTGTGCTGACGTCGCGTCTGGACGAGTCGCAGGCGGCGTTTGCGCGTGGCTTCGCGCAGGTGGAGGGCACCTTCAGGGACGGCGCGGGCCAGGCTCGTTTCCGCTGGCGCCTTGAGCTACGGTGCTATCCGGGGGCGGCGGAGCAGTCTGACGCTCGGTTCACGGTCAGGAACTGCGACTTCCGGGCGCACACGGCATTGGTTCGGTCGCTGTCTCTGACCATGCCGGCGGGCGAGTGGCTGAACGGAGCGGTTCGCCTGTCGGACGGCGTGGAGCTGCCCCGTGGCGGCAAGGTGACGCAGGTGACGTATGGGAATTCGGAGCTGTCGCGGCCGGGCAAGGCAGTGGAGAGGCGTGGGAATTTCGCTGGCTGGCTGTCGCTGGGCGACGGCTCGGCGCTGCTGCTGCGGAATTTCTGGCAGACGTATCCGAAGGGGGTGGAGCTGGGCGAGGAGGGGCTGACGTGGTGGCTGCTGCCGGAGCTGCCCCGGTCGAACTATCCGCCGGAGGGATGGGACAAGCTGGACGAGGAGGTGCTGCACTGGTTCTGGTATGACCGAGCGACGGGCTGCTACCGTTTCCGCCAGGGCGTCGAGGTGGCGCATGAGTTCGTGTATCGGCGCGGGCCAGGCGCGGCGGCGCGTCCGGAGGTGATGTCGACGCGTCTGTTCGCGCAGGCGTCGACGGAGCACTACTGCTCGAGCAAGGCGTTTGGGGATGTGCTGCCGTATGCGCCGGAGCGGTACCGCGACTATGAGGAGGCGTTTGCGCAGTCGTTCCGGAATCTGGAGCGTGGGCGTCATGAGCTGCGTCAGGAATATGGGTGGATGAGCTTCGGCGACTGGTTTGGGGAGCGTCACTGGAACTGGGGGAACAACGAGTATGACCTGCCGTATGCGATGGCGATGCACTTTGCGCGGACGGGGCGGCTGGAGCTGCTGGAGCGTGGCGCGGAGATGGCGCGACACTACGCCACGGTGGACGTGTGCCACGAGGCGCCGCGCCCGCTGCGCGAGAGGGTGTACGGGCACTGCATGGGGCATGTCGGGCTCTTCTACCAACGGAGCGACCCGCGCATCCAGGCGGTGACGCAGAGCGGGAAGCGGTTTGTGGGCATGCCGGGCGCGATGCACGACTCGGGGCATGCGCATCTGCCGGGGCTGTTCTTCTACGCCTGTCTGCTGGGCGACCGCTCGATGTACGACACGGCGGTGCAGTGCGCCTGGACGCAGGCGCAGCGCTACACGCCGAACTTCTCGTTCGGCATTGAGCGCTCGGCGGGCTGGCCGCTCATCAATGCCACCTATGCCTACCGGTTCACCGGCAACCCCTACTTCCTCCAGGCCGCGCGCATCTACTTCGAGAAGATACGCTCGACGCAGAACCCCGAGACGGGCTGCTTTGACCTGCCGCAGGACCAGACCGAGTGCGACTGTCCGGACAAGGCGCAACACCGTGGCGGCAAGGCGTTCGCCACCGGCGTGCTCATGCACGGGCTGGCGCGGCTCTGGGAATGCACCGGCGACGAGCAGGTGAAGGACACGCTGGTGCGCTGCGCCGACTGGCTCATCGACATCGCCTGGAATGAGGAGCGGCAGGGCTTCCGCTACAAGACCGGCTGTCCCAAGTACGCCAACCAGGGCTGGTACTCCATCATCGTCACCGAGGGCATCGCCTACGCGACCGAGCTCACCGGCAACAGACGCTACATCGAATTCCTGGAGCGCACCGTGGGGCGGCAGCTCCGGCGCACCACGGGCAGCGGGCGCAGCTCCGGCAAGGACTTCACCCAGTTCCACCGCCATATCCCCCATCTGCTCTACTATCTGCACAAGAACGGCATCGACGACACGGCCGAATTCGCCCGACCTGTGCCGCGCGAGCAACTGCTGCTGGTCGGCGACGACGGGCGCGGCACACTGGCGCTGGAGGTCGCGAATCCGTGGCGGGCGCCGCGTCCCTGCACGGTGACGGTGGGTGGCCTGGAGGGCTGCCGGCTCGTGGAGGGGGCTCGCCCGCCCCTGTCCTGGGAGGCGGCGCCTGGCGTGTCGCGGAGTCCGGGGCTGGAGGTCGCGCTGAAGGGCGAGCATGGTCGGCTGACGGCGACGGTGGAGCTGGGCGGCGTCCGGCACGAGGTCGCCGTGCAGGTGCGCCGACGTCCGGCAGCTCCGAGGCTGGGGACGGCGACGGGCTTTGTGGGGTCGGAGGACAGCTTCACGCTGTCGGCGCTGCGCCGCCATGGCCTGAAGGCGACGGTGCTGGCGGCTAAGCCGGAGGCATGGGAGCTGGACGGTCTGGGCTGCGTCATCGTGGGGGGCGATGCGTTCTCGTTCGGGAAGCGTCCGCCTCGGCGTCCGTCGGCCTACGACATGGCCCGTCTGCTGTCGTTTGTGGAGGCCGGCGGGCTGGTGGTTTGCTTTCAGTTGAACGACACGGACTGGCCGGCGGTGTGGGGGACGGAGCGTCTGGAGGTGGTGGAGCCGGAATCTCGCGGCGCGTCGATTGCGGAGCCGGGGCACTGGCTGCTTGCTGGCGTGGGAAGTCTTGCGGGGCAGCGGTGCTACGACCGCATCGAGTCGGCGTCGCCGGGCTGGCGGGTGCTGGCGCGTGATGACCGCGGCCGGCCGTGCGGGCTGTCGCTGAGGCGCGGCGCGGGCGAGCTGGTGGTTTTCCTGCCGAATGTGGACCGGGTGTACGCGGAGCCGCAGGCGATGTCGATGTCGGTTGCGGACTGTGCGCGGATACTGGAGAATGTGGTTCGCCGCTGTGCCCGCTGAGTGCGCATTTCCGCCGTGTGAGCAATGGCTTTTGGTATGAGCGGCGGTATAGTATGGGCATGGCTGGCGCCGCCGTTGGTGCGCCATGCCTGGTTAAGGTCAGTTTTTTGTGGAGTCGGAACGACACGTTGAGGCCTCTGGTTAGGTATTTGGGACGATGCTTGCTATAACCATGCGTAGGACTAAGGACATGAGAGGAGTCGGAAGCTTGGGGACGTCGACAGTGGTTCGGGCGTTGGCGATGGCTGCGGCAGGCTGTCTGCTGGCCGTGCCCAGTGGGGCACGGGCGGCGGGTCGGCAAATCACCATCAACTCGGTCAGCGGCATCCGGACGCTGAAGGCGCGCGAGCTGCGCGAGCTGCGCCGGCAGTTGGAGGAGCTGGAGAAGACGCGCTTCGAGCGGGCGCAGACGTTTGGTGAGCACTTTGAGCGCGCGAAGGCTCTGTGTGCGGAGGCGGAGGCGAAGATGAACGCGAACCCGTCGGACGACGAGGGGGCGGAGCTGGCGGTGGCCGGCTGCAAGGGGGAGCTGAACTGGCTGGCGGAGAACGAGACGCGTCGTTCGCAGTTTCTGGTTCGTCGCCGGCAGTTGGGCGACCTGCTCATCGACGTGTGCGAGCGGCTGGGCGTGTCGCTGTCGGATCCGGCGCTTCAGGGTGTGACGGTGCTGATGAAGTCGGCGGGCGAGGAGTTCGAGCGCGGCGAGATGAGGCGCGCTCTGGAGCTGTTCGACCAGTGTGACCGGACGCTTGAGGCTCGGATAGCGGAGGAGCTGCGCCGGCTGCTCGAGCAGGTTCGTGGCCTGATGGAGTCAAAGAGCTGGGACAAGGCGCTGGAGCTGCTGTCCTCGGCGAGGGCCGTCGCGCCGACGGACGCCGAGCTGCTGAAGCTGCTCGACGAGGTGCGTCGGCATGCGGTGACGACGCTGCGGGTGTCCGCCTGGATGGACGGCAAGGAGGTGCCGGCGCTGGCGCACATCGATGGCGAGTGGGAGGTGATGCCGCTGGTGCGAGATGTCCGGAAGGGCGAGAAGGTGACGCTGCGCGTCGTGACGGCCCGCGGGATGGAGTCGTATGGCGCGGCGACGGCGTACTACTCGTGCGACTGGTTTGGGGAGCAGTCGTTCAAGGTGGAGCTGAAGCCGGTGGAGGGGCCGCGCGCCCGGCGTCCGTGGAAGGTCACGTTCGCGGGCGGCAAGGTCGCCGAGATGGAGATGAGCTTCATCCGTCCGGGCAATTTCGAGATGGGGCGTGAGCGTGGCGAGCAGTCGGGGGACCAGCGTCATCCGGTTGAGCTGCGCCATGGGTACTGGCTGGGTCGCCATGAGGTGACGCAGGGGCAGTGGCTGGCGCTGATGGAGAAGAACCCATCGTTCCGGCAGGGCTCGCCGGAGCTGCCGGTCGAGAATGTGAGCTGGGAGGACGCGATGCTGTTCTGCCGGAAGCTGACGAACCAGGAGCGGCTGGCCGGGCGGCTGCCGGAGGACTACATCTACACGCTGCCGTCGGAGGCGCAGTGGGAGTACGCCTGCCGAGCGGGCTCGACGGGGCCGTTCTCGTTCGGGGACGACGAGCTGGTGATGACGCTCTACGGAAATGTCTCCGGGACGGAGGACGGCTATGCGGCGCTGGCGCCCGTGGGCAAGTTCCGGCCGAACGCCTGGGGGCTTCATGACATGCACGGCAATGTGTCCGAATGGTGCCGTGACTTCTACGGGACCTATGTGGGCGGCGTGAAGCAGGTCGAGCCGACCGGGCCGGAGGACGCCGAGGCGCTGCGTGTCCACCGGGGCGGCAGTTGGCTCGGCGGGCTGGGCGCGGCGCGCTCCTACGCGCGCGACTTCGCCACGCCCTCGTTCCATGACGAGACGATTGGCTTCCGCGTGGCGCTCGTGCGGGTGCCGCGCCCGACGGCGGCGTCCGCGAAGTGAGGGGGAGTGAGAGTCGTGTCTGCGATGGCTGCCGAGGAAGCGAGGCGTGACGGCATGTCGGTGTCGGGTGCGGACGGCTGGCCTCGGCTCAGGGCGTTTCTGGAGGATTTGCGCCGCCTGAATCCGGACTATCCGGCCTCAGAGCTGTCGCGGATGCGGCAGTTGGCGACGTCGGTGGGCGGCGGGCCGTTCGCGGAGGCGGGCGCGTTGGTCTCGGAGGTCATCGGGCTGTATCTGGACAGTCCGCCCAAGCGTGCGGGCGGCGCGGTGATGGCCGAGTACCATGCTCTGCTGGAGTCGGAGGAGCGTCGGCTGCTGACGGCGGGCGAGCTGTCCGAGGAGGCCGCCGTGCCGGAGTCGGGCGCGACGGATGCGACGCTGGCGCCGATGGCGCTGGTGCCGTCGCGGGCGCTGCCGGCGCTGACGCGGTGCGAGGTGCTGCAGCGGGCCAGCTTCCCGGAGGCGCTGACGAAGGCGGTGGACTCGTATGTGCGCCGCAACGTGATGGTGGACACGGTGATGGAGCTGGGGGTGGAGCTGCTGTGGCTGATGGACGTCGACCAGGCGGGAGCCTGGATGCTGCGTGAGCTGGAGCGGCGCGAGGCGGTGGGCCTTGACCCTGACATGCTGCGCGACTTCCTGCGGGTAGCGTTGCGTCAGGAGCGGCTGCCGGAGGCGCTGCTGTGGCGAGTGCTGTCGTGGTGCGGCGACACGCGGCTGCTGGAGACGTGGCCGACGGTGGTTCACACGGGGGATCGGGTGCTGTGCCGTCATGCGGTGACGCGGTGGCTGTCTCGGCATGAGTCGCGCAACGCGAGCATGTCGCATCTGCGGCTGCTGTTCCGGGAGGGGCGTCTGGGAGCGTCGGAGCTGCTTCGCTGGCTGGAGTCGGCACTGTCGACGCTGGCCGACTGTGTGATGCGCATCATGGAGCTGGGCAATCGGGTGGGGAGCGGTGACGGGTATGGAGCGGCGCTGTTCAGCGAGCTGCAGCGTCTGTCGGGGCTGTATCCGCCGGTGATGATGGTGGGCAACGAGCTGCTGTGCCTGCCGGATGGCGCTCAACGGTTCGCGCTGGCGGTCTTCGGGCTGGCGGGCGACGAGCTGCGGCGCTGGAACGAGTCACTGGACAGGTTCTCGTCGGAGGTGATCCGGCGGGTGTTCATCATCGGTCTGCGGACGGGCCAGGCGCCCGAGACCATCATCCGGCGGCTGACGTTCGGCGACGCGGACGCCTACCGCATGGCCATGTCGCAGTTGGATCTGGTGAGCGGTCGCTTCGACTCCATCCGTCAGCGCGAGCGGGTCGTGGCGCTGCTGACGCCGTTCTACTCCAGCTATCGGCGCGGAAAGTTCCTGGCGGCGGAGATCACGCGTCGGTATCGGCTGATGATGCGTCTGCTGCACGAGGACTTTCTGCGTGAGGCGCTGTCGGCGGAGCAGTTGTCGGCGACGCTGGGGGCGGGGATGACGGTGGAGATGTCGTCGGTGCTGGGCGAGGCGCGTCGCTTTCTCGGTCGTCGTCGTGACACATTCAGCTCGCTGGAGAGCATTCTGGCCGCGACGATGGAGTTCGAGGAGTCGATGCGCCGTCGGCGGCTGGTCGTCATCCGACGGGAGCTGTCAGGTCAGGAGCACGAGGGCTGAAAAACGACTTTTTTCGCCGCGTCCGCTTGCAAAGTCGGGAAGTCGGTGTAGATTAAGTAGCGTTTTCGGAAGCTCATCAGAGACGCGGGTGTAGCATATCGGTAATGCTCCAGCTTCCCAAGCTGGCTAGGAGGGTTCGACTCCCTTCACCCGCTCCATTCCTTTTCAGCCTCTCCTGGCCACACTGGTCGCGAGAGGCTTTTTTGTATGTGCAGGCGTTGCCGTTCAGGCACCATTGGGTTCGCTTTGCATCTGTGTGTGACGAGGGACGGCGAACGGGGCCTCCCTCACGCGGCTCGTGTGTGGAGCGGCAACGGAAGGCAGGCAAAGCCCAAAGAGGAGCAATGAGGAGCGATGAGGAAACTGAGAGACTTGGTGGTGTGTGCGCGTCCGCAGGAGGCGTTCGGGTACTTTGGCTGGCCGACGGTGGCGCGTCTGGGTGACGGGTCGCTGCTGGTGGGGGCGTCGGGGCTGCGCCGGACGCACATCTGCCCCTGGGGGCGCTCGGTGGTCTGCCGGAGCGAGGATGGCGGCCAGAGCTGGGGTGAGCCGGTGGTCGTCAACAACACGCCGCTGGATGACCGGGATGTCGGGCTGGTGTCGCTGGGCGGTTCGCGGGTGGCGCTGACCTGGTTCACCTCGAACACGCGGGTGCTGCTGGCTACGCATCGTGACCCGGGCACCGGACAGTGGGACGAGGCGACGCGTCGCGCCGGCGCGGTGATGGACGCCTGGACGCCACGGATGTGCGAGGAGACCATCGGCTCGTTTGTCCGGGTCAGCGAGGATGGCGGCGAGGCCTGGGGAGAGGTGCGCCGGGCGCCGGTCAGCTCTCCGCATGGCTTCACGGTGCTGCGGGACGGCACCTGGCTCTATCTGGGCAAGCGATGGCTGTTTGAGCGTCGTGGCCTCGACACGCTGCACGCCCATGACACACCCATCCTGGCGGCGGCCTCCTCGGACGAGGGACGCACCTGGGAGCTGCGCGGCACGGTTCCGCTGCCTGCGGGCGTGGGCTGGGGTGACTGCCATGAGCCGCATGTTCTGGAGCTTCCGGACGGCGCTCTGCTGGGTGCGCTTCGCGTCCACTGCCCGTTCCACTCGATGCTGACGCGCTCGTCGGACGGCGGTCGGACGTGGAGCGCGCCCGAGATGCTGGCGGCGGGATCGCCGCCGCATCTGCTGCGCCATTCGTCTGGCGCGGTCGTGGTGACGTATGGGTATCGGCAGGCGCCGTTCGGGCAGCGGGCGAGGGTTTCCCTGGACGATGGCCGGACCTGGGGCGAGGAGCTGACGCTGCGTGACGACGGCGTCAGCGGGGATCTGGGCTATCCGAGCTCGGTCGAGCTGTCCGACGGCTCCATCCTCACGGTGTACTACCAGGCGTTGCCCGGCGGCGGAAACTGCGCGCTGCTCGGAACCGTCTGGGAGCTGTAGAGGTGGGGCGAGCGGCGCCCGGACAGAGCGGCGCCCGGACGGAGCGTGGCTCCAGTCCGGGCACCGAGTCGTTTTTTGGGGTGGGTGGCCGGCGGCATCAGGCCTTGATGAGGCTGTTGATGTCGCTGATGGACTTGAGGAGCGCGGGGAGGTCGGCGAGCCGGAGTGAGTTGGCGCCGTCGGAGAGGGCCTGCGCGGGGTCGGGGTGAGTCTCGAGGAAGAGAGCGTCGATGCCGACGGCGGTGGCGGCTCGGGCGAGCGGCTCGATGTACTCGCGGTTGCCGCCGGAGGAGTTGCCCTGTCCGCCGGGGAGCTGGACGGAGTGGGTGGCGTCGAAGACGACGGGCTGTCCGAGCTGGCGCATGATGACGAGTGAGCGCATGTCGACGACGAGGTTATGGTAGCCGAAGGAGGTGCCGCGCTCGGTGAGGAGGACGCGCTCGTTGCCGGTTGACTTGACCTTCTCGATGACGGTGCGCATGTCCTCGGGGGCGAGGAACTGCCCCTTCTTGACGTTAACGGGCTTGCCGGTGGCGCCGGCGGCGAGCAGGAGGTCGGTCTGGCGACAGAGAAAGGCGGGGATCTGGAGGACGTCGACGACCTCGGCGGCGATGGCGCACTGCTCGGGCTCATGGACGTCGGTGATGACGGGGCAGCCGAATTCCTCGCGGATTTTGGCGAGGGTGGCGAGTCCCTCGTGGATGCCATGTCCGCGGTAGGAGGAGATGCTGGTGCGGTTGGCCTTATCGAAGGAGGCCTTGAAGATGTAGGGCAGTCCGAGGGAGTCGCAGGCCTTGAGGGCGGTCTCGGCGATGCGGCGGCAGATGTCAAGCTCCTCGACGACGCAGGGGCCGGCGAGGATGACGAGCGGCTGCCCGTCGCCGACGCGGATGTTCTGGGCGAGCTGGAAAGAAGTCATGTCGGTGTCTCCTGTGTGCGGTTGCGTTTCGTTCACTTTCCGTCGCGGGCGCGGAGGATGTCCTCGACGACCTTGAGGTCCTCGGGGGTGTCGACGCCGACGGAGCGCTCATTGGCGGTGATGACCATGATGCGCGCGCCGTTCTCGAGGGCTCGGAGCTGCTCGAGCTTCTCGCAGGCCTCGAGTCGTCCCTGAGGCCAGGTGACGAACTGGGCGAGGAATTCGCGCCGGTAGGCGTAGAGTCCCCAGTGGAGCATGGGCGAGAGGGGCGAGCCGCCCTCGCGGGGGAAGGGGATGAGGGCGCGGGAGAAGTAGAGCGCGAAGCCTCGGTTGTCGACGACGACCTTGACGTTGTTGGGGTTGGCGGGGTCGATGCCGTCGAGGGCGGAGAAGGGGACGGCGGCGGTGCCCATGTCGGCGCCGGAGGAGCGCATGGCGGCGATGAGGCGGCTGAGGACATCGGCGGACATGAGGGGCTCGTCGCCCTGGACATTGACGATGAGGTCGGCGTCGAGTCCGCGGACGGCCTCGGCGATGCGGTCGGTGCCGGTGGGATGGCTGGGCGAGGTCATGACGACGCGTCCGCCGAACGACTGGACATGCTGGAAGATGCGCTCGTCGTCGGTGGCGACGACGACCTCGGCGAGGTCGGGGCACTGGGAGGTGGACTCGTAGCAGCGCTGGACCATGGACTTGCCGGCGATGAGGGCGAGGGGTTTTCCGGGGAAGCGGCTGCTGGCGTAGCGCGCGGGGATGACGGCGATGGTGCGTTCGGACATGGTTGGCCTTGTGGGGTGGAGGGGAATTAGGTGGGGGGCGAGGGTGGCGG
>CALZPA010000041.1 GCA_945827525.1 uncultured Lentisphaeria bacterium
CGCCAGTATCGCGATGATGGCAATGACGACGAGCAGCTAGATCAGGGTGAACATCAGAGTCTTCCTAAGCAGTGAAAACATGGTGTCATCTTCTCCTTGTGAGGTGAGTACTGTGCCTTATGCGACGCTCGCCGCATCCCGGATGACGATATCCGGCGGTACCATGCACATTATACACATTTTCTCCTCGCAAAACAAGGGCTCGACGACTTTTTTTGCCCCACGGCGTGCCCGACCGCCGGCCGGGCGGGTCAGTCGAACGGATGAGGCGGCAGGACGAAGCGCTCGCCCCAGAGGGGCAGGAACGACCTGACCGCCAGTTGGCGGCGGGCCATGGCTCGGATGTCCTGATAGGCGTCCGCGAAGGCGATGGGGCGATAGGGTCCCGGCTTGCAGTGACCCATCTCCAGCAGATGGGAGAAGAAGATGGCGCGTGGATGGAACTGGGCGGCCGCCTCGGGGACGCTGAGGCCCACCCTCGGATGGACCATGTGGACGTCCACGCGGCCACGCGGACGCAGTTGCCGGTGATTGCAGCTGTCGCCCGTGTGGAACAGCACGGGCGCGCCCCGCGACTCGTCGCCGCAGATAATGCGGTAGGTGGTCATGAAGCGCAGCAGCTTGGCATTGTGGTCGGTGATGTCCGTCTGGATGGTGAGGTCGCCCAGGGTGATGTCGCGGGGCTCCGACGATTTGTCGGGAGAGTCGATGAAGCTGGAGAAGACGCGCTTGCCCTTGGCGAGCATGGCGTCGATGAGCGGCCTGCTGAGATGGTCGCCGTGGTTGTGGGTGATGAGCAGGGCGTCGAGCAGCGGCTCGAGGAGCTTTGCGCGGCGGTGGTGGATGTCGATGCCGATGGTGATGGAGGGCGTCTTGATGACATAGCCCATGTTGTAGAGCAGCCAGACCACGGCGCCCTGGTGGGGCGGGGTGACAGTGGGGATTTCGGCGAGGAGCCGGTCCAGGGCCTGGTCGTAGAGCGCCAGGATGGGCCATTCGCGGTGGTATGCGCGGAGGGCGTCGCCCGAGAGGTCGGGCTTGGAGTCGTAGTTTCTGAAGATGTCGCTGTAGAGTCCGTTGACGCCCTCCTGGATGCGCTGCTCGGCGAGCGTGCGCCCGGGGGTACCGGGGAAGGGATAGGCGTTGGCCCGGAGGTCATCGAGGTGTTCTGCGGTGGGGAGGATGGGGAGCCAGAGCGTCCCGTCGGGGGCGGGGGCGAAGACGAAGAACCAGCCGGCGCCGGAGCGGTGCCCGTTGAGCTGGATGGCGATGAGGTTGCGCCCCTTGCGGACATGGATGAGCGCCTGGTTGGCGAGGGGGGAGAGCGGGGTGCCGTCAGGATGGCGAAGCGCGTCGGGCGCGGCAGGGTCGAGCTTGGGGCGGAGACGCCTGCGGGTGGCGGGAGTCTGGTTGACGATGAGGGAGAAGGACGCCATGGCGTCGCAGCCCATGACCATCATGCCATGGCGGTCGGACTCGAATTCGGCGAACAGATAGGCCGGCTGGTCAGTCTGGTCGCGGTCGGTGGCATGGAGGGCGATGATGCCGTCACGAACGTCGAGCGGCTCCGGTGTGGCCTGGCCCAGCTTGTCTGGCAGCCGGGTGAGATTGCTCCAGCCGGAGACCTTGCCGGCATTGCGGAAGGCGCACCAGCGGGCGCTGGCAAGACTGAAGGGCAGAAGCTCCGTGGCGCCCACGCTCAAGTGAGACCACACAAGACACAAGACACACAGCACACATAAATGACGCATCGTCTTCCTTGCCGCTGGCGCGGCCACTTGGATTGGTTCCTGTTTTCCTTTGGGTTCATACCGCCTCGCGAGGTCGGTGTGTCTCCTGCCCCAGGCATCTGAGCCTTTGCCTTCGGGACGTCCGGGACTGTCTGTCCGCGGCGGTCAGGGCTGGCCCGTCGAGGCGGCCTCGGGCATGATGAAGTACATCCGCCCCGGCTCCAGGGTGGCTGCCGGCAGCCCGCCCAGGCGCACCTCGACGCGCCGCTCAGCCGGCGAACACGCCTCAAGCAGCCTGCGGTACAGGCTTCCGCGCAGACGGTACCGAACCACCGGGGCGGACTCGCCGCAGCCGCTCAGCTCCCGCGCCTTCGCGATCGCCTCATCCAGACTGCCCAGCTCGTCGACCAGCCCCAGCCGGAACGCCTCGGCGCCCGACAGGACCCGCCCGTCGCCGAACTCGGCCCGGCGCACGTCGTCGGCCGTCGCATAGCGCTCGCGTCCCTCCGCCACCACCTTCGCGAACTCCATGAACGTCTCGTCCACCAGCCCCTGCATGTACGCGCGCTCGCCCTCCGTCATCTCGCGCAGCGGACTCATCGCATCCTTCATCGCGCCGGACTTGATGACGACGCCCCGCAGCCCCAGCTTCTCGCCCAGCCCCTGGCAATTGACGGAGCTCATGATGACACCGATGGAGCCGGTGAACGTCATCCGGTTGGCGACAATCCAGTCCGTCCCGCTGGCGATGTAGTACCCGCCGCTGGCGCCCATCGACCCCATGCGGGTGACCACCGGCATCTTCAGCTCCTGACGGCAACGGACCACCATCCGGCGCATCTCGTCCGCCGCCGTGACCTCGCCGCCCGGCGTGTCCATGTCCAGCACGATGGCCTTCACCTCCTTACGCGCCGCAACCGCCTTCAGCAGCTCGCAGAAACGCCGCGCCGAGACTTGGCCGCGCCCCTCCTGGCCGCCGATGACGCCGCACACGTCCACCACCGCCACCTCGCCCTTGCCGCGGCTGTCGCCGGCATACAGCACCGTCCGCGACAGCGACTGGCCATGGCTCTCCGGCTCCAGGCCCCCACTCTCCGACATCCCCGCGCCCAAAACCCCAAGCGCCACGATCAGCGCCACGCCCACCGTCAGCAGCAACAGAGACGCCACCCCCATCCCCAGAACCAGCAGGAACCCACGCGCAAACCAGCCGCTCGCGCGCGGCGGCGGCGGCGGCGGCAGCGGCGGCAGCGCCCTGCCGATGCCCTCCGGGCGGCCATTCCAGCTCTCCATGCCTGCCGGGCGGCCATTCCAGTTCTCCATGCCTGCCGGGCGGCCGTTCTGGCTGTCCGCGCTGTCCGCGGCGGCGGACTGTCCGCCGATGTTCCCCTCGTCCGTGCTCATCGCTGCTGTTCCTGTGCTGTGCTGGTCTGGTTTGGTCTGCTGTGCTGTCTTCGGTCGGGTGCTGGTCTCGGGCCATCCGGGCTGGGCGGCGATGGTCGGGAGACACGGAACGGGCCGCCGGAGTCAGGGCTCCGGCGGCCCGCGTGTCGGACGTCCTGTCCGTCCGTCAGGCGGCGGGGTTCAGAGGCGTCCCGTGGAGGAGACCGTCAGTCCAGCTCGTCCTCGAACTCGTGGGCGGTGTCGGCGAGGTCCTCGCTGGTCCAGATCTTCTCCTTGGTCTTGGGGTCGGCCTTGACGGAGGCGTCCTGGATCTTGTCGAGGTAGCGCCGGAGCTGGGTGATGATGCGGTCGATGGCGGTATTGACGGCGGCCTTGGGGTTGCTGTCGGTCTTGGCCTTGGCGTTGATGCTGATGTTCTTGCCCGTGACGTTGACGCTGGCGATGAGCCAGTTGCGCTCGCTGGAGTAGGTCACCTTCACAGAGTTGAGCTTGGGGTTCTCGAACTCGGCGACGACTCTGTCGATCTGCTCCTCGGTGTAGGCCCGAAGCTCATCATCGATCTCGTAGTGTTTGGAGCTGATGTTCTTTTCCATGCTGTCTCTACTCCTTGGTATGTGTTGGTTGACTCCGGAATGACGATCCGGCCTTCGGGCGGTCTCCCGCCTGGGGGAAGCCCCCCTTCGCGCGGCGCTACTGGAAGCTGGGGCCCAGGTAGACCCGCCTCGCCCCCGGGTCGTTGAGCAGCCCCTCGCCGCTGCCCGAGAAGAGGATCTCCCCGCTGCAGATGAGGTAGGCGCGGTCAACGACCGCCAGCGTCTCGCGCACATTGTGGTCCGTGATCAGAATGCCCAGCCCGCGGTCGCGCAGGTTGGCGATGATCTTCTGCACCTCGCTGACGTTGATGGGGTCAACGCCGCCGAAGGGCTCGTCGAGCATGATGAACGACGGGTTCGTCGTCAGGGCGCGGGTGATCTCGAGTCGGCGGCGCTCGCCGCCGCTCAGCGTCATGGCCTTCTGGCCGGCCAGGTGCGTCAGCTGCAGCTCGTTGAGGAGCTCGGCCAGGCGCCGCTCCCGCTGCGCCCGCGTCAGATCCAGCGTCTCGAGGATGGACATGACGTTGTCCCGGACGGTCAGCTTGCGGAAGATGGAGGGCTCCTGCGCCAGATATCCCATCCCCAGCCGGGCGCGCTCATACATCGCCAGGCGGCTCACGTCGCGCCCCGCGAACCGGATGGTCCCCTCGTCCGGCGAGACCAGCCCCACAATCATGTAGAAGCTCGTCGTCTTGCCGGCGCCGTTCGGCCCCAGCAGCCCCACCACCTCGCCCGGACGGACTGTCAGCGACACGTTGTTCACCACGCGGCGACTGCCGTACACCTTGACCAGTCCCTGGGCCTCCAGCAGCGGAGACTCCTCTCGTTCCTTCACCATGCGCGCGACTACCTGTATTCCCTGAAGCGTTTTCCTGTCGCCGGGCCGACTGCCCGACAAGCTCGTATGACCTGCCCTTTCCCGCCGCGTTCCCGCGTCCGCAGACTTTTTTCAAAAAACGGGAAAGCCGGCGTCCGGAGCCCTCGCGGCCCCAGTCGTCGGCTTACACATACAGCCTCCTCGGTGTCTTGTCAATGCGCCGGGGCGAGTTTTTCGCCGGCGGCGCGAAGCTGTCATGATTTTGCGCTGTCGGGGGCGTGGCTCCAGGCGAACTCGAGTGCCTGCGCGGCCCCGTCATGGAGGTGGTCGTCCACCTGGAAGTTGGCGGCCAGCCGCGCCCGCTCGGTGGCATTGCCCATGGCGACGCCGCAGCCGACGCCGGCCAGCATCTCGGCGTCGTTGTCACCGTCGCCGATGGCCATGACGTCGGCGAGGGAGCAGCCGAGGTGGGCGCAGACCGTGCGGATGGCGTTCAGCTTGCTGGCGCCCCTCGGGATGATGTTGAGGATGCCCGACTCGGAGAAGACGGCCGTGAAGTCGACGTCGGCCGGACGCTCCATGACGGCCATCTCCTCGGCCAGGCGCTCCAGCACGGGAACGCGCTCGCCCGTCGCCAGATACACGATCTTCTCGCTGGACAGCCCCCGCAGCTCTTCCGCCGGCCGGTACGTCGCGTACTCGTTGTTGCGGGCAAGCAGCTCCTCGCCCTCAAACGGCCCGGTCACATACAGGCCATGACACGAGAACACCAGCGGCACAAACCCATGAGACTCGCCCAGACGCATCAGCCACGACGTCGCCGACGGCCCGAACGCCAGCCGCTCCACATACGAGCCATCCTCGGGACGCACGATCTCCGCCCCATTGCTGACGATCTGCAGCCCGTTCAGCCCCAGCTCCTGCAGCCACGGACGCACCGACCGGTACATCCGCCCCGTGGCGAACGCCAGCGGCAGCCCGCGACGCACCGTCTCGCGCGCCGCTGCCCTCACGCCCGGCGTGATGCGCTTGTCCGCATCGACGAACGTGCCGTCGATGTCCGTGAAGATCAGCCTCACCGTGCCGCCGAACGGCGTCTCGTGCCTCGGCCCGTCCAGTCTGCGCATGCCCATCTGAATTCTCAGTCCTCTGTGCTGTCCGCCTTCTCTTCCTGCTGGCTGGTCTCCAGCCGCTCCAGCCGCCGGTCGATGACGCTGGCCAGCGTCTCGCCCAGGCAGCGCTCCGCCTGCGACATGCCCTTGCCGAACTGGCGCAGCCGCGCCGCCGCCAGCTCCAGCTCCGCCCGGGCTCCCCGGGTACCCAGACGCTCGCAGGCCACCAGCCAGGCGTGCCAGAACGCCGCTGGCGCACCCTTCCGCCCCATCTCGGCCGCCACGTCCGGCTGCAGCAGACGCCCCCGGGCGGCCTGCTCCAGCAGCGTCCGCTCCAGCGGCGACAGCACGGTCGCTCCCTGCGCCAGCAGACCCGCGTCCACGAGGCCGCCGTGCAGCCCATGGAGCAGCAGCAGCCCCGCGCGAAGCCCCATCAGGCGCCCCAGACAGGGAAACAGGCAGGACTCGCGCCGACTCAGCGCCCACTCCACCGTCTCCAGCGCATAGCCAAGCTCGCCCTTCCGCAAATCATGCGCCACACGGCGCTCCACCCAGTCCATCAGGGCCTCGCCCAGCACGGCGCGGCCCTGCGGCAGCGCCCGCTCGAACAGCTCGCGCATCGCCGGCTCCTGCAGACCGTCCAGACGCTCGTCGCCCAGACACGACAGCGTGACCCACAGGCTCTCGCCGAACAGCTCACGCTCCGCCAGCGACGACGGCTCGCCCAGCGCCTCCAGGTTGCCGTCCAGCAACTGCAGCCACACCGACAGCAGACGCTGGCGCGCCTCCGTGCCAAAGCCATACATCTCGGCCTGCGCCGGGTCGTTCGCCAGCATCTCCAGCATGCTCCGCGCCGCCGGCATCTCGCCCCGCTCCAGACGGCACGTCAGCCACAAGCACACCAGCCGGCGACGCATCCACGACGGCACCTTCTCCAGCTCGTCAGACTGGCTCTCCGACGACTCGTCCACCAGCGCGAACAGGCCGCCATCCCCCGCCACGCGACCCAGCAGACGCAGCTCCAGCGACAGCGCCCGAATGGCGACACCCGGCATCCGCCAGTCGGACGCCAGCTCCTCCACGCGCTCCGCCTGACGCCGCACACGCTGCGCGTCATCGTCCAGGCGCCATTCCAGCAGCCCCTTCGCGTACTGCGTCTCGGCCGCCAGCCGGCATCCGGCCTCGGGCAGCATGTCCAGCTCCAGACGCTCCAGCTCGCGCCACGTCAGCCGCCTCGCGCCCTGCGCCTGCAGCGCCGCCCAGTCGCCCATGTCGAGCCGCGCCAGCAGTCCCAACTGCTGCCGCAGACGCTCCTCAATCGGCTTCAGACGCTTGTTCGCCCTCATCCGGCGCACGAACGCCTCCATCGCCGTCAGGGTCAGCAGCGGCTCGCGCCGGAAGCCGAACCCCGTCAGCGGCAGCACCTCCGGCAGCGAGACGCCCAGACTATCCTGGCTCTCCAGCCGGTCGTCAAGCTCGCCCATCCGCGCCTGCAGCCGACGGTGCTGCTCCTCGGAGAGACTCCTGCCAAAGCACGCTCGCAGCCACAGCAGTTGCCGCATCTGCCCCTGGCGCTCCGCCTTCCCGCGCGGTGCCGGCTGCGACAGCACCTCCACCAGCAGATGACGCCCGGCGTAGAACCGGCTGACCAGACTGCAGCGCTCGCCCACCGCCGTCACCACCTGGCCCAGCCTGCGCATCAGCACCGTCCCCGGACACCCCTTCATCAGCCCCCACAGCTTGCGGTCCATCAGCTCCACACTGCCCAGAGCAGACGCGCGGCGCAGCTCCTGCCACTCGCCCCAGGCGCGCATCTCCAGCTCCAGCGCCCCACGACGCTCCGGCGACAGCAACGCCGCCAGCTCCTCATCGTCCTCCAGCGACGCCTCGCCGGCCTTCAGCCGACCCGTCGCCACACCCACCAGCCGCGACAGCCTCTCCTCCGCCGCGCGCTGCGCCTCGTCCAGTGTCACCGGCAACTGATAGCGCTCGCGCCGCAGATGACCCTCGGAAACCTCCGATCCGCCATCGGCCTCCGACTTCGCCGACGCCGAAACGGCCTTCTCCGGCTCAGCCTCCATCTTCCTGCTCTCCGGCTCAACCGTCTCCTTCTCCGCTCCAGCCTTCACCGTCTCGCTCTCCTGCCCGACCGCTGACGGCGCGTCAACCGCCGGCTCGCCCTCGCTCGACGGCGACGGCCCGGAGGCCGCCGCGCCGGACGCTGACGCAGGCGCAGGCGCAGGCGCGGCAACCGCCACGGACGGCGCAGGCGCCACCATGGGAACCGACGCGGCAACCGCCACGGATGAGGCGACGGACGGCGCAGCCGCCACCCCGGGCGCCGACGCCGGGACGCTCCCGCCACCGAACGACGCGCCGCCCAGGACGAGGAACGCGCCACCGGCCAGCGCGGCCAGCGTCACGCCTCCCAGTCCGACCAGCGTCCACGTCAGCCGCTCTCGGCCCTGGCGCCGCCGCTCCAGCACCGCCGCTCGCTCGCCCGAGTCACGCAAGGTGCGCTGCAGGCCCGGCGCATGCACGACGCGGCGCGACGACAGCCCCTGCTGGCACTGCCGAAGCCCCTCAATCACCGCCTGCCAGCTCCCCAGACGCGCCGACATCTCCTTCACCAGCATCCGCCCCACCAGATCCGACAGCGCCTGCGGTATCTCCGGATTGCGGTGCGACAGCGGCTCCAGCGGCTCGTGGAGCTGACGCTGCACCACCGCCTGCGCGTCCGTCCCGGGAAAGGGCGGCGTCCCCGCCAGGGCGTGGTAGAGCGAGGCGCCAAACGCATAGATGTCCGGACGGCACTCGTCGATGAACTTCTCGCCCCGGATGAGCTCGGGGGGCGCGTAGAGCGGGGTGAGCATGACGGTCTGGCCGGCGTAGTCGTGGCCATCGACGCGCGCGAGGCCGAAGTCGGCCAGCTTGGCCTGCCCACGGCTGTTGATCATGATGTTCTCGGGCTTGATGTCGCCATGCGTGAAGCGATGGAGCTCCCAGCCGTACTGGAGCGCCTCCGCAATCTGCCGGAACCACTCCAGCGCCTTGTCCAGGGGGATGCGGCCCTCGCGCCGGATCATCTGCAGCAGCGTCTCGCCGTCGACGTACTCCATGCAGAAGAAGTACTGCCCGTCGAGCTCGCCGACCTGGTACGCCTGGATGATGGAGGGATGGTTCAGCGCGGCGGCCGCGCGCGCCTCGTTCACGAAGCGCGACACGAACTCACGGTCGGCCGCCAGCTCGGCGGACATCACCTTGAACGCCACCGGACGGTCCAGATCCAGCTGCGTCGCCAGATACACGACGGCCATCGCGCCGCGCCCCAGCTCACGCTCAATGCGGAAGCCACTGATGACCGTGCCCGGCGCCAGGACGCCGCTCTCCGCGTTCCTCTCGACTTGCTCCGACATGCCTGCTGCCCTGCCCTCTCCGAAACCCACGGCCCTATGGCGCCGCCACGCGGACCTTGATCACGCTGCAGCCAATCGCGCCCAGCTCCTCGACGAGCCGACCATACATCGCCTCGTCCTCGTAGGTGCCGATGATCGCGCCGCCGGAGCCCGCGAACTTCGCGCTCGCGCCCGTGCTCCGCGCCACGCTCACCATCCGCGCGTTCTCCTCCGCCACGTTCAGCACGCGGCAGCGAAGGTCAAAATTCGCGTCGATGAGCTCCGCCAGACGCTCGGGATGACCCGACACCAGCGCGTCGCGCCCGCGCTGCGCCAGCTCCGCGAACTCGCTCATCGCCGACACCAGGTCGGCCTTCTTCTCGTCGTACAGCACGCGCAGACGGTGATGGTAGATGCCGGAGAACTCGGCGCGGTCGGGTGCCCAGGCCAGATAGAGGTCCGGCAGGAGCGCGGGCGACAGGCGCTCGTAGCGGCCGTAGTGGTGAGCCTTGAAGTACGCCTCGTCGAAGTCCATGAAGACGACGCCGTTGTAGATCTGGATGACGCGGTCCTGCATGCCGCACTGGATGCCGAGGTCCTGCTCGGCCTGCCAGCACAGCGTCGGCGCGAGCTCCTGCGGCAGGCAGCTCACCCCGTAGAACGCCTCGAGCGCCTTGAACGTCGCCGTGCAGATGGCGCTCGAGCCGCCCATGCCCACCAGCTGCGGCACGGTCGTCTCGTAGCGCAGCGTGAAGTTCCGCTTCGGAAGCTCCACGCCCGTCGAGAGGCAGTACTTGACGAACTGGCGAATGGTCGCCTTGACCAGGCGCACGCCGCCGTAGTACCCGAAGCGCTCGATCTCGCGGACCATCGAGTCCAGGTCGGCGAACTCGCTGTTGTCCTCGCGGTTGTGCTCGATGCGGATCTCGGGGCTCTCGTAGATGGTGACCTGGGCGGGGAAGTCGAGGAGACCCAGGGCGATGGTCTTGCCGAAGTACCCGTCGCTGGGGTTGCCCAGCAGACCGGCGCGGCCATAGGAGGTGACGCGTGTGATCATGGCTGTATTGGGGAGGGACGTCCTGCGTGAGGAGTAAGGTTACGGTGGGGAGACGCGCTGCGCGTCAGCGGATGAAGTTGGTGCGGATGGGCGGCTCCGGCTCCGGAGTCGACACGCTGCCCCGGGTGGCCTCCATCATGCGGAGCATCCAGGCCATGTTCCGAGCCAGCGTCCGCATCGTCTGCAGCCCCTCCTCGTCCTGACGCACCTGGTCCGGCGTGCTGCCATGGACGCTGTTCCAGTACTGCGACGTCACTACCGGCATCGAGTTGATCTCAAAGTACTTCAGCAGGCGGTCGTATGTGGCGCTCGCCCCGCCGCGGCGGCAGCTCACCACGGCCGAGCCAGGCTTGAGCTTCAGGTGGCGGCCACAGCTGTAGAAAAGCCGGTCCAGCAGCGACGTCAGCTGGCCGTTCGGCCCCGCGTAGTACACCGGCGAGCCCACAATCAGGCCGTCCGCCGCCATCGCCAAAGGCGCGCACGCCTCCACCGCGTCGCCACGGAACACACAGCCATTCCCCGTGCGCGCACAGCCGCCGCACGCCTGGCAGCCGCCCACCGGACGGCTCCCAATCCAGAAATGGACCGGCTCGATGCCCAGCCGCGACAGCTCGCGGCCCACCTCGTTCAGCGCCGTGAACGTGCAGCCACGCTCATGCGGACTACCATTGACCAGCAGTACCTTCATGGAACCCCTCGAATTCTGTTGCTCTCGTGGAAATGTGACCTTGCCGGCCACGCTCGGACGCCCTGGCGGACGGCAATCCTCCCTCCAAGGCGTCCTGGCGCAGCCGTCAGCCGGCGACGATGACGCTCGGGTCGTAGTCGGCGGGGGCCTCGTAGCCCAGCAGGTTGATGCAGGTCGCGGCGATGGAGCTGATGCCCAGGCCGGAGCGCAGCTCCCTGGAGTACTCGCCCTTGAACTCGGGGTCGTAGACGATGCACGGCACGGGGTTCAGCGAATGTGCCGTCTTCACCTTCGGGTGGCCGTCCTCCTGCGAGACCGAGCCGTCCTTCTTGTGCTCGTACATGTCGTCGGCATTGCCGTGGTCAGCCGTGATGACCAGCACGCCGCCGGCCTTCTCGACGGCCGTGCGGATGCGGGCCAGGCACAGATCCACGCACTCCACGCCCAACTGCGCCGCCTGGTACACGCCCGTGTGGCCGACCATGTCGCCGTTCGGGAAGTTGCAGCGGATGAAGTCGTACTTGCCGCTCTCGATGCCGGCCAGCACCACATCCGTGATCTCGGCGCCCTTCATCCACGGACGCTGCTCGAACGGGATCACATCCGAGGGGACCTCGACGTACTCCTCGAGCCTATCGTCGATCTTGCCCGAGCGGTTGCCGTTGTAGAAGTACGTCACATGGCCGTACTTCTGCGTCTCGGAGACGGCCAGCGTGCGCAGCCCCAGCGCGCACAGGAACTCGCCCTGGACGCGGTCGATGGACGGCGGCGCCGTCAGGAAGCGCTTCGGCACGTGCAGGTCGCCATCGTACTCCATCATGCCCGCATAGACGACCTTCGGCACGCGGACGCGGTCGAACTTGTCGAACTCGGCGCCGCCCTCGAACGCCGCCGTGATCTCCAGCGCGCGGTCGCCGCGGAAGTTGAAGTAGACGACGCTGTCGCCGTCCTCGATGGTGCCGACGGGCTTCCCGTCCTCGGCGATGACGAACGCGCCGAGATCCTGGTCGATGGCGCCAGTCTCCTGGCGGAGCGTCTCGATGGCCTCGTGCGCCGAGGCGAACTGGCGCCCCTCGCCCAGCACATGCGTCCGCCAGCCGCGCTCGACCATCGGCCAGTTCGCGTTGTAGCGGTCCATCGTGATGTACATACGGCCGCCGCCCGAGGCGATGCGTGCGTCGCAGCCGCCGTCGCGCAGCGACTTCAGGAACTCCTCGAACGGATCCACGTACTCCAGCGCCGACGTCTCGCCGACGTCGCGGCCGTCGAGCAGGATGTGGACGCGGATGCGGCGGACGCCCTCCTTGGCGGCCTGGCTCATCATCGCCTTGAGGTGGTCGATGTGGGAGTGGACGTTGCCGTCCGAGAACAGGCCGATGAAATGCAGCGTGCCGCCCTTCTGGGCATTGCCGCTGACGTCCTTCCAGGCCTGGCCCTCGAACATCTTGCCGGAGGCGATGGCGCTGGAGACCAGCTTGGCGCCCTGGTCGAAGACGCGCCCCGAGCCAATCGCGTTGTGACCGACCTCGGAGTTGCCCATGTCCGCGTCGCTCGGCAGGCCGACCGCCTGCCCATGCGCCTTCAGCCGCGTGTTCGGGCAGTTGGCCATGAACCAGTCCAGCGTCGGCTTGTAGGCCGACGCCACCGCGTCGCCCTCCTTGTACTTGCCAAAGCCAACGCCATCCATGATCACCAGAACCACCGGGCCGCGACGGCCCTGGAACCAGGACGCCTTCGACAGTTTCTCAACCATTGTCTCTCTTTCTCCGTGAAAAAATCAGCTCTTCAATTCTCTATCTTCGTTTCGTGTCGTGCGGGCGGCGCCGCCGGATGGGCGGCCCGGACGCGCGGGGACGCGCCCGGGCGTTCGCCTTTCCCTCAGCGCTTGACTCGCGCGTTGCCCTTCCAGATGCTCCACACCTGCTCCTCGTCGGCCGGCTGGGCGTAGTCGGTGAGGTGGGTGGTGGCGAGGGCGCCGGTCGCCCAGCCGAACTGGATCCACTTCTCCGGCTCCCAGCCCTTCAGGATGCCGTACAGGAAGCCGCCGACGAAGCCGTCGCCGCCGCCGATGCGGTCCAGCACGCCAATCTCGCGCAGCTGACCGCTGGCCTCGTCGATGCCGGCGGTCAGGAATTCGCCGTCGACGTTGGCGATGGCGGCCCACTGGTGGCAGTTGGCGCTGACGACCTCGCGGAGCGTGGTGGCGAACGCGGTGGCGTTCGGGTAGGCCTGGCGGGTGCGGAGGACCATCTCCCTGAAGCCGGCGATCTTGTCGGCGATGCCCTTGCCGCCGGCCTCGGGGCCGCGGATGCCCAGGCAGAGCTGGTAGTCCTCCTCGTTGCCGATGAGGACATCGGCGACGGAGGCGATCTCGCAGAAGATGTCGTGCAGCTCCTGCTCGCGGCCCTTCCAGAAGGAGGCGCGGTAGTTCAGGTCGAAGGAGATGCGCGTGCCGTGCCTCTTGGCGGCGCGCGCCAGCTGCAGGCAGAACTGGCTGGTCTGCGGCGACAGGGCGCCAATCAGGCCGGACAGGTGCACCATCTGCACGCCCTCCTGGCCAAAGATGCGGTCCAGGTCAAAGTAGGACACGTCCAGCAGGCGGCCCACCTCGCCGGCACGGTCGTTCGCGACGCGCGGCCCGCGGCTGCCGTAGCCGCTGTCCGCCAGGTTGAACTGGTGACGGTACCCCCAGGGGCCGCCCTGCTCGATCTCCGGCCCCTCGTAGCTGAAGTGCCGGCTCGCCAGGTTGTCCTTGATCATCCGCGCAATCGGGCTGTCCTTCACGAACGCCGTCAGCACCTTCACCGGCAGCCCCAGGTAGGAGACGACGCTGGCGACGTTCGTCTCGGCGCTCGTCACCTGCATCCGGAACAGGTCGCTGCAGTGGAAGGGCTGCCCCTCCAGCGGCGTCAGACGCACACCCATGCTCGTCGGTACCAGCAGCGAATAGGCCGCGTCACTCTTCAGCGTCAATGTCATCTTTCCAAGTCTCCTAATGATGCTACCTGCCACTCTTCATGATCCGACAGACGCCGCCTCCGGCAGGACACCGGGGACGGACGCGGCGGCGCGGAAACCGCCGCCAGCGTAATATACCGTCTGCAACCCAAAAAGCCCAATCGCCGACGACGCAATTTCGCGCCGGCGCCGGGGCTTTTCCGTCCGGGCGTGCTACATTATGGGCGTCGGCGGGCCGTCCCGCCGCCCCGCCCGAACCGTGACCTCCCTGCCCTCCCCCGCCGCCATGCCCCGCAAACGAACCTCCCCCCTCGCCGACCTGCTCCTTGCCGTACTCAGCCTCCTCACCCGCCCGGCCTCCCGTGGCCGCCGACGCGGCAAGGCCGCCTCGCGGGGCGTCGGCGCCGCCCGGCTCCTCCCGCGCGGCCTACGCGCCCGCGTCGCGCTGTTCGCCAACCTCGCCCTCCTGCTGGCGCTCGCCGTCTGGTTCCTGCTCCAACCCGCCGCGCGCCAGGCCGAGGTCCGGCGCCTCGCCGCCAACTACCTCGACTCCTCGCGCAGCGTCAGCCTCACCCAGCTCGCCGGCGACATCCTCTCCCTCTACTACCTCAATCGGGACGTCGCCTGCGACTACCGCCAGGTCGAGGACGCGCCCGTCTTCGGCGGGCTCCCCGTCCCCACCGACGGGCGCGCGCCGCTGCGCATCCTCCGCAACACCGGCTACTGGGTCGGCTACGACGAGACGCGACGCTCGCCCGCCTGGGCCGCCTACCGGCTCCCCCACGTCGCCAGCCCGCCGCGCATCGCCGAACGCCCCGACCAGTTCGTCACCGACACCCGCACCCTCGCCCGGGTCTCCTCCAACGACTACACCGGCAGCGGCTTCGACCGCGGGCACCTCGCGCCAAACTTCGCCATCGCCCGCTGCTACGGTGAGAGGGCACAGCAGGAGACGTTCCTCATGTCCAACATCGTCCCCCAGCGCCATGCCCTCAACGCCGGCAACTGGAAGACCCTCGAGACCATGGAGGCCATCAGCTACCCCGACCGCTTCGAGCAGGTCTGGGTCCTCGCCGGCCCCGTCTACGCCGCCACCACCACCCGCTTCCTCCCCCACGGCGTCCCCGTCCCCGACGCCTTCTACAAGATCCACGTCGACCAGCGCGAGGGTGCCGTCCGCGCCCAGGCGTTCCTCTTCCGCCACGCCGGCACCGGCAAGGAGGACCTCCAGTCGCTCCTCGTCTCCATCGACACCATCGAGCAGCTCACCGGACTCGACTTCTTCCCCGACCTCTCCGAGGAGGAGCAGCGACAGCTCGAGGCCAACCCAACCCCCTCCGTCTGGTGACACGGACGGACAAGAAAACGCCCCACCCCATCACCTCCACACGCCCATGAGCACTCCCCTCATCGCCCGGCTCTTCGCCTCCATGGTCACCTTCTCCCAGGGCAACCTCCACGACATCACCCACTTCACCAAGGTCTGGGGCCTCGCCAGAACCATCGGCGAACTCGAGCGGCTCGACCACGACGAGCAGCTCGTCCTCGAGGCCGCAGCCATCGTCCATGACATCGCCTGCCCCCTCTGCCGGGCCAAGTACGGACACGCCGACGGACACCTCCAGGAGACCGAGGGCGGGCCGCTCGCCACGCAATTCCTCCAGGGCTCCGGACTCTCGGACAGCCAGATCGCCCGCGTCGCGTTCCTCGTCGGACACCACCACACCCTCCACGACATCCAGGGCCGCGACTACCAGATCCTCGTCGAGGCCGACTATCTCGTCAACGCCGAGGAGAGCCACTATCCGCCCAAGAACCTCGCCAACGCCCGCGACCGCCTCTTCCGCACCGAGTCCGGCACCGCGCTCCTCCAGAGCATGTTCCTCCGCTGAGGCCGTCGACCCGGCAAAGCCGTCCGTCCGCCAGTCCGTCAGGGCGTGGCGGCGTCCGCGTCCGCCAGACAGGCCGTGCGCAACTGGCACAGCTCCGACAGGGCACGCTCGTCCGCCGCGCTGACCGTCTCCTGCGACAGCAGCGCGTCCATCCGGCGCAGCAGCAGCAGCTCCACGCCAGCCGCGCGCATCCGCGCGTCCTCGCGCAGCATCCGCGACAGCAGACCGTCGTCGCCGTCCGACGCCCGCCAGGATGCCTGGCTGCGCCCGAGCGCCTCGGCGTCCGCGTCCGGCCAGTCGCGGCGCACGATGAAGAAGACATCGGCTGCCGTCCGCGAACCGGGCCTGCGCCCCGCCAGATGCGTCCGCAGCCCCGCATGGGACAGCGGCTCGAACGACAGCAGCTCGGCCTGCGCGCCGTCACCCAGGCCCGACGCCAGCAGCGCCAGCGTCCGCGCCACGCGCTCCTGGCGCAGCCGCGCCTCACGCGCCGCCGGCGTCTCCGGGGCGGACTCGCCCGACGCCGACAGCCACAGCCCGAACCCCAGGCCCGACGCCAGCAGCAGCGCCGCG
The DNA here is from genome assembly GCA_945827525.1 of uncultured Lentisphaeria bacterium. Classification (GTDB taxonomy): domain Bacteria; phylum Verrucomicrobiota; class Lentisphaeria; order Oligosphaerales; family Oligosphaeraceae; genus CAAGGB01. The sequence continues at coordinate 16,220 of CALZPA010000041.1, forward strand.
CCCGCGCCCCACCATGCCCTCGGGCGGCGCCACCAGGGACGCGCCCTCACACCCTCCCCGCGCAGCAGCTGGCGGAACTCCTCCGCCGTGCCGATGGGACGCTCGCAGCTCTCGCGCATGGCGACGCCCAGACTGCGGCTGCCGCTGATCGTCATCTCCAGCGACATGTTCGGGTACTCGACGGCCTTGCGTCCCGTCCAGGCGCAGTAGATGACCTTGCCCAGCGCGTAGAAGTCGTCGGCGGGCGTGGCCGTGCCGCCATTGGCGCGGTTGGGGGACATGAAGCCGAACGTGCCCACGAAGGTCCCCTGGTCGATCTCGCCGACCGTGCCGGCGTCCGCCAGCGTGGGCTGGCCGTTGACCCAGAGGATGTTGTCCGGCTTGATGTCGCGGTGGACCAGCCCCTGGCGGTGCATCTCCTCCAGCCCGTCCAGCAGCCCCTCGACCATGGCGACGACCTCCTCGCCCGGCATCATCCCGCGCCGGCGCAGACGGTTGCTCAGCGTGTCGGGAAGATAGCCGCCCGCCTCGCCCGCCGGACGAAGGTCGTCCGCCAAGTCCATGATGCAGCACACGACATCGTCCAGCAGCTCGACGTGGTGGATGGCCAGCAGGTTGCGGTGGTGGCACTTCTTGTAGTTCCGCAGCCCCGTCAGCTCGCGTTTCGCCAGCGAGCTGCCGCACGGTATCAGCTTCACCGCACGGCGCACCCCGATGGTGTCAACCCCCACGAAGACCACCCCGTAGGAGCCGCGCCCGCACTCCTCCTCCAGACGGCACCCGCAGACGACATCGCCTGTTCGGTAGTTCATGACGCCGATGTCCCCTGATCTCGCTTGCCGATGCTCTCGCGGCCATCCATGAAGGCCAGGAAGACCTCCTTGAGCGTCTGCGCCGGCAGCTCGGGGTCCTCCTTGTGGAATTCCCGGAGGATGTCGTCCAGGACGCTCAGGCAGCGCTTCTTCGCCTGGTAGACCTGGTTGATAGTGCAGCCGAGGAAGTCGGCCACCTTGTCGACGGGACGCTCCTGGAGGGCGAACAGCTGGAACGCCTGGTAGGTCGCGGTATTCACGCGCTGGTTGAACTTCTGCCGCACGTCGTCCAGCAGCACCTGGCTCCAGTTGTCCATGACGATGCGGTTCACCTCCTCAAGCTCCCGCGAGCCGTCGGTGAGCTCGGTGGCGATGCCGTCGTCGAACGACACGTACTCGCGCCTGTTCTTCCGCTGGAAGTCGATGATCTTGTTGGCGATGATGCGCCCGAAGAACGTCCGGAACTTCGCCTTGCCGGAGTCGAAGACGAATGACTCGCGCATGCTGAAGAAGCTGGACATGATGTTCTGGAGGACGTCCTCGGCATCCTCCTGCGACAGATGGGCCCAGCGGGTCGCCACCTCCAGCACAATGACCTGGTAGCGGTTGTAGAATGTATACCAGGCCGCCTCGTCCCCATGCACCACATGCTCCAGGAGCGTCCTCGATGTCTTCGGATATTCCATGATGTGACCCAATCTCAGCCTAAACCATCTACCGCCAGGGTTCTCTGGCAACAACCGGACGCCGCCGCGTCATCCTTGCATACTATACCACTGACCCGACCCCAAAACCAACAGCCGCCGGCACTCATTTTTTTGCCGTCCGGCAGACCAGTCTGAACCCGATGTTCGCAGCCTGGAGGCGCGGCGAGGCCGCCTGTCGGCTGGCGGCGCGGCACAGATGCGCCTCGCTGTCCCAGGCACCGCCGCGCAGCGCCGCTGACTCGCCGCCGTCGGCGGCCACGCACCATTCCCAGACGTTCCCGTGCAGGTCGTGGAGCCCCCAGGCGTTCGGCCGATGCGCCCCCACCGGCGCCGTCCCCCCCGTCTCGCCGCCGTTGTGCCAGTAGCGCCCCAGCCGCGACAGCGCCGCGCTCTCGCCCAGCGACTCCAGCGCCGAGCCGTCGCCCAAGGCACGGGAGCTTCCCGCACGGCACGCATACTCCCACTCCGCCTCCGTCGGCAGCCCGAACGACAGCCCCGTGCGCTGACTCAGACGCCGCGCAAACGCCAGCGACTCCCCCAGCGACACCTGCTCCACCGGACGCGCCCCACCCGGCAGCAGCGACGGACGCAGGCCCATCACCAGCTCGTACTGGCGTTGCGTCACCTCGAACACCCCCACATACAGACCATCCGGAACCTGTGATCGCCGAGGCGCCTCGTCCGACACGCGGCCCGGCTCGTCCTCCGGACTCCCCAGCAGCGCCTCGCCCGCAGGCAGACGCCGCAGCCAGATCTCTCCCGAACGGCACGCGACCTCTGCCGGCTCGCCCTCCCCCGCCGGCACCGACGGCCCGCGGCGCTCATGACGCACCGGATACGACGACGCACCCGGCCCGCCCGACACGTCCACCACCAGATAGTCGCACGGAACCAGACTCAGCGACACCTGCGTCCGCTGCCCCGCCACCACCTGAACCGCGCACGGTGCCGGTGTCTCATAGCCCTCCTGAGCCTCGGCGACGACCTCATACGGGCCGGACTTCAGCGACAGGCTGTCGCCATCGCGCCAAACGCCGCCCTGCCCGCGGACGCGCCAGCGCGCACCGCGCGGCCAGACCGCCACCGTCAGGGTGCCCAGCTCCGCCCCCACCGGCTCCTCCCGGCAGGCCACGCGGAACCCCACCATGTCCAGCGACGCATCAGGCAGCGCGTTGTCCCGCGCGGCGGGGCGCAGATCCGCCTGGTCGAGCGCGCGCCAGTGTCCGCCGCGCACACAGCGGCGCAGGCCGTCGGCGGGACCGCCCGTGTCCGCGCCCGCGCCCGCCGGATACGGCCCGTACCAGTCCAGGCACCATTCGGCGACATTGCCCAGCAGGTCGTGAAGTCCCCAGGCGCTCGCCTCCGACTCGCCCACGCGGCGCAGCCCCGGCAAGGCGGGCGGCGGCTCCGCCGACCCGCCCGCGCGGCACGCATACTCCCACTGCGCCTCCGTCGGCAGATCCAGCAGCAGCCCCGTCCGGGCCTGAAGACGGCCGAAGAAGCTCGACTGCGGCACCCGATGGCCGTCGGCGGGCCACCCCTCCGCGCTCATGCCCCGCAACGCCACATACGGCACGCCCGAGACTGGCATCGTCGGCTCGCCCGCGCCAGGCGCCGACCCCATCACCAGCTCGTACTGGCGACGCGTCACCTCAAACACACCCAGCAGAAAGCCCGACTCCACCGACACCTCGTGGAGCCCCTCGTCCACGAACCGCCCCGGCTCGTCCGGGGCGCTGCCCATCCGGAAACGCCCCGCCGGCACCCGCCGAAGCCACAGCTCCTCCGTCCGGCAACGCTCCCCCGACAGCTCCGGCCCCGTCTCCGAGCTCCGGTACGGATAGTACCCCGACGACGGCCCCGACGACAGGTCAATCACCAGATACGGCGCCTCCGCCGCGCCCACCCAGACGCCCAGCGCCGCCGCCCACAGGCACAGGACAAGGCACAGGCGGCCTCCCCCGCAGAGGGGCAGACGTGGACGTGACAGGGATGTTCGCTTCGTCATGGCAGTGGCGGCTGAATGAAAAAAAGCCCCAAACCGTACCATACTTGAAGTACCATTTGGGGCATATGAACTGGCGGAGAGGCAGGGATTCGAACCCTGGTTACCCGGTAGGGTAAACAGCATTTCCAGTGCTGCACAATCGACCACTCTGTCA
>CALZPA010000042.1 GCA_945827525.1 uncultured Lentisphaeria bacterium
GGCACGCCAGCCTCGGCGCACATCGAGACGTAGTTGTGCCGGAGCGAGTGGAACGTACGGACGGGGCGCCGCCGCCGGCCAGCCCCCTCCGGCTCCGCCGCCCCCTCGATCCCGCAGGCGCGGACCAGCCGCCGGAACTCATTGCCGATGGACGTCTGGCAGGACCGGTACCGGCGCACCTGCCCGGGGTAGACGAACTCCTCCCCCGCCTCCCTCGCGGCGAGCCTCGCGGACAGCTCCTCCCGGAGCATGGGCGTGATGCCGACCTTGACCCGCGCCCCCGACGTGCGCGCCGTCTTCGCCGGCGTCACCAGGATGACCCCGTGCCCCAGGTCGACGGACGACCAGCGGAGCATGACGCAGTCCTTGAGCCGGAGCCCGGTGTTGAGCGCGAGGACGATGAGCGACCGCATGTCCCCGTCGGCGCGGTCGAGCAGCAGCCGGAGCTCCTCGGCGGAGAAGGGCTGCCTGGTGGTGCCGTCGGCCTTCGGGAGCCTGACCCCGGCGAAGGGGTTGGCCTCCATGTCGAGCCGTCCGGCCTGGATGAGGACGCGGAAGATGCGCCGGCACATGACGGCGGTCTCCTTGGCGACGCTCTGGCTGTATGTCTTGGCGACGTCGTCGAGAAACTGCTGAGCGGTGTCCTTGCCGACCTCGGCGAGGAGCCGGATGTCGGGCCTGTTCTCCTTGAGCCATGCGGCGAGCTTCTGCATGGCGTCCTTGTCCTTTCTGCGCCCTTCCCGTTCCGGGTCGGCCTGGATGTAGGCCTCCATGGCTTTCCCGACGGTGCACTTTTGATTTGCGACCGTCCTCCGTGTCTGCTGTGCGCGTTGCTCGACGGTTTCGAGGTCGGCCTTGACTCTGCCGAGGCGGACGGCGGCATTGGCGTCGCGGTAGAGTGCGAGGAGGCGTTCGGCGGCCTTCTGTGCTTCCTTTATGCGGGTGATTGGCTTGTCGTCGTCTCCTGTGAGCCTCATGACCCTGACCTTGCCGTCATGCTGCCAGCGGAGGTAGTAGTTCTTCTGCTTGCCGCGTGTAAAGAGCGACCCTGTGGTTTCCCTGCCCATTGCCCTGTTCCTTTTGCCCGATTATATTATGCCTTGATGTTTCCCCTGTTTTCCACGAAACGAGGGGTAAGACCCTCGATAAACGTAGCATAAACACAACAAAAGGCAAATTTTAGGCTCAAATCATGCCACAGCATATCGCCATCATCATGGACGGCAACGGGCGCTGGGCCACCGAGCGCGGACTCCCGCGCTCCGAGGGCCACCGCGCCGGCGCCAGGCAGCTCGCCACCGTCGCCGACGCAGCCGCCAGACTCGGTGTCCAGTACCTCACCCTCTACGCCTTCTCGACCGAGAACTGGCGACGCCCCATCGCCGAGGTGACCGCCCTCATGGGCCTCCTGCGCGAATTCGTCGACGAGCGGCTTCCCGAGCTGGTCGAGCGCAACATCCGTCTCTGGACCATCGGCCGCACCGATGACCTGCCCGCACCCACCCGGAACGCCCTCCGCAAGGCCATCGAGGCCACCAGCCACAACACCGGCATCACCGTCACCCTCGCCCTCTCCTACGGCGGACGCGCCGAAATCGCCGACGCCGTCACGAGGCTGCTTGCCGAGCGCGCCGGCGACACACGCCCCGTCACCGAGGACGACATCCGCCGCCATCTCTACCATCCCGACCTTCCCGACCCCGAGCTGATGATCCGCACCGGCGGCGAGCATCGCCTCTCCAACTTCCTCCTCTGGCAGCTCTCCTACGCCGAACTCTACGTCACGCCCGTCTACTGGCCCGACTTCGGCGAACAGCAGCTCCGCGAGGCCATCGACGCCTTCTCGCGCCGCGAGCGACGCTTCGGGAACGTCCCCGCCAAGTGACTGACGACGCCACACTCCCTCCCGCCTCCCCATCCTCCTCTTCCTCCGCGACACACATCATGATCTACTACGCCGACGACTATCAGGACCGCATCGACCAGGCCATCCGCCTCGCCACCTCCCTCGGGGCCTCCGCCGCCAAAATCTCCCTCTCCCACACCGAGGCCAACGGCGTCGGCTTCGAGAATGCCCGCCTCAAACAGACCAGCAACTCCGAGACGCTCTCCTACAACATCATGGTCATTGTGGACGGACACCGAGGCGCGGCCAGTGGCAACCAGCCCGAATACCTGGAGGAGCTGGTGCGCCGCGCCGTCACGCTCGCCAAGGTGGGTGCCCAGTCCCACTTCACCACCTTCCCCAAGCCCGCCGACCGCTACCGTGACATCCAGACCTTCGACCCCGCCGTCCTCGACTACTCGCAGGACCGCATGATTGCCGACTGCCAGAACCTCATCGACTATCTCCGGGCGCTCGACCCCGCGCTCGTCGTCGGAGCCGGCGCCAGCAAGGGCGTCAGCGAGAGCATCAGCATGAACAGCGCCGGACTCGTCGACAAGGACCGCGCCACCGCCTGGCACATCTCCGCCGACTTCGAGAAGACCACGGGCACCGACCTCCTCGCCTGTGGCGCCGGACGCTCCTGGGGACAGCTCAACGACCTCTATGACCTCGACTACATCAAGCGCAAGCTCGCCACCGACCTCCAGCGAGCCTCACGCGAGGCCTCCATACCCGACGGCAAGTGGCCGCTCATCCTCCCACCCTCCTTCGTCCTCCAGTTCCTCGCCCCCGTCTTCATGGGCATCAGCGGACGCAGCGTCTTCCGCGGCACCTCGCCGCTCCGCGACAAGCTAGGCACCCAACCCTTCAGCGAGGCACTCTCCATCGAGGACAACCCCTTCATCGACTTCTGCTCCGACTCCGCCAACATGGACGGCGCCGGACTCCCCACCCAGAGGCGCATGCTCGTCGAGAACGGACGCCTCAACCTCTTCCTCTACGACTACGACACCGCCTTCATGGCCGGCAAGGAGCCGACCGCCAACGACGACTGCGCCCCCTACAATCCGCTCGTCAGGCCCGGAACCGTCCACAGCAAGGAGCTCTTCCGTTCCGTGCGCCGAGGCCTCTACATCAAGCGCCTCCTCGGCTTCGGCCAGAGCAACTTCGCCAACGGCGACTTCTCCGCCAACGTCGAGCTCGGCTTCGCCGTCGAGGACGGTGAGATCACAGGACGGCTCAAGAACGTCATGATCGCCGGCAACGTCTTCGAGATGCTCGCCCAGCCGCTCGTCGTCAGCTCGAACATCAGCCCCTCGCTGCTCCAGCCGTATCTCCTCCTTCCAGAGGTCACCGTCGTGTCCAAATGAGAGCAGCCATGGAGGACGAGACGACCATGAGCCAGGTCAGCGGACGAGTCGTTGAGGTGCGCGAGATGTGCGTGCACGACGGGCCAGGCGTGCGCACGACGGTCTTCCTGCAAGGCTGCCCGCTGCGCTGCGCCTGGTGCCAGAACCCCGAGGCGACGGGCACACGCCCCGTCCTGCTCGTCTCCACCGCCGCCTGCCGACACTGCGGCACCTGCGTCCGACACTGTCCCCATGGCTGTGACCCGAAGGCCTGCGACGCCTGCGGCGCCTGCACCCGTGTCTGCCCCGAGGGCTGCCGACGGCTCTGCGGCGGCACCATGACCGCCTCGGAACTGGCCAGCCGACTCCTGCGTCAGGCTGACTTCCTGCAGGAGCGCGGCGGCGTGACGTTCTCCGGCGGCGAGCCCATGATGCAGCCGGAGTTCGTCCTGGCCGTCTCACGCCTGGTGAAGCCGCTCCATCTGGCCATCGAGACGTGCGGCCACGCGGCGCCAGACGTGTACCGGAAGGTCATCGCCTCCATGGACTATGTGCACCAGGACGTCAAGCTGATGGACGACGGGCAGCACCGGCGCCTCACCGGTCAGGGCAACGCCCTCATCCTGGAGAACGTGCGCTGGCTGCTGGCCGAGGGCGGACGCCCCTGCGTCATCCGCGTGCCGCTCATTCCCGCCGTCACGGACACGCACGACAACCTGGCCGCTGTCGCCGCGCTCTGCGCCGGCTCGCGCTGGCTCCAGCGCGTCGAGCTCCTGCCGTACAATTTTGCGGCGGGCGCGAAGTACCGTCTGCTGGGCCTCGACTATCGCCCGCCCTTCGACGAGTCGGCGCCATGCCGTCCCGATGTGTCGGTGTTCGCCGAGGCGGGCGTGCCCTGCCAGGTCATGTGATCAGCTCTGGCCCGCCGTCCGCGAGCCTCCAGGGACAGGGCGCGGTGAGGGTTTGTGGCTGGCCGGAGCCGTCCAGGTCAGCGGTCAGGCGCCAGGCGTGCAGCGCCTGGCGCGGCAGCCGCAGCCGACGGCGATCCTCCTCGGTCAGCGTCCCGTCGATGAGGCGGAGGAACATGGACTCGTCCGGCCCGTAGAGCTTGTCGCCCACGACCGGCAGACCCAGGCTGGCCAGCGTCGCGCGTATCTGATGCGTCCGCCCCGTCTCCAGAGTCGCCGACAGCTCAGTGACGCCGCCTGACTCGCCCAGCCGACGGAAGACCGTCCCCGCCGACTCGACGCGCTGCGCCCCCTCCGGCGGCTCGCCCGCCGTGAAGAGGCGACGACGCCTCACCAGCGACGCCGAATGGCTGTACAGCCAGCCCCGTGCCGCGAACGACTCCGGGCAGCGGCCCTCCACCAGAACACGGTACTCCTTCGTCGCGCCGGGGGCCGACAGCGCCTCGGCCAGCCGCCGCGCCGCGGCAGGCGTCCAGCCCACCAGCACCAGACCCGACGTCTCCCGGTCCAGACGGCTGGCGAAGTGGATGCTCTCCTGCGCCGGAAGCCCCGGCACCAGCCCGCAGCGCAGCAGCGCCCACAACGTGTGGTTAAAGAAACGGCCCGCCGGATGGCACGGCAGATTTGCCGGCTTCGCCAGCACGGCGCAGTCCTCGCCGCGCCACAGCAGCGAGACGGCGAAGTCGACGGGCGGCTCCGCCAGCGGCTGCGGCAGGTACTCCAGGCGTCCGCCGGCCGTCAGCCTGTCGTCCGGGCTGGCGGTTCGCCCGTCCAGCAGCAGTCGTCCCGCCTCGCACTCCGCCCGCCAGCCCGAGGCGTCGCGATAGGTGAAGCGTCCAGACAGGAACGCCACCAGCGTCTGTCCGGCCTCGGCGGCGGTGAGCTCGCAGGCGATGCGGCGCCTGAGCGAGGGCGACGGCATCAGCGGGCGTCCTGCGTCCGCAGGCGCAGCTCCCTGACCTTGGCGACGATGGCGGCGTGCGCCTCGGCCACGTCCTCGATGTCCTCCACCGCCTGCTCCAGCGGGCAGACGCCGGTACCCGACGCATCGGCAATCACGTTCACCAGCCGGTCAAACGAGAGGAAAAGGCCATTCTCGCGCGCGAAGTTGATGGCCGTCTGGCTGACGACCAGCCCATGCGCCAGTCGCACACCCGCCAGCGCCAGCAGCATCGCCGCCGCCTTGCCGATGACGCGGTCGGCGACGGCATATTCCCGCAGGTCGCATCCCTCCGCCAAGGCGTCCAGCAGCGGCCTGACGCCTCGCGCGTCCGAGACACGGCAGTCTCCGTCGCGGAGCATCACGCAGCGGTGCCCGCCCGACAGGAGCCTGTCACGAGCCTGAGTCAGCAAATCCATTCGTCCTCCTTGTCCAGGTTCAGTCGCCTAGGTGGTTGTGTGATGGCGGTGGGAGAAAGGGAGGGGGCGCCGCCGGCACGGTTCGCGCCGGGACGCCCCCTGAGCGAGTCCCTATGGGGTGCCGCTCACGCTACGAGAGCAGGATACGGAACCAGACGGGCTGCTCGTTGGTGATGAAGTAGTAGATGGCGGCGGTGACGCTCGGGATGAACGCGCCGAGGATTTCGCCGGCGATCAGTCCGATCATGACTGGCTTGACCTTGTTGTAGATGCTGTTGCCGCCGTACTTGATGACGACGGTCTTGACCAGCCAGCCCATGAAGAAGGAGCCGGCCAGGACCTGGATGTGCGGCGTGTTCCAGGTCACGAACAGCATCGGATGCAGCGGCCAGCCGGTCACGTGCAGACGCGCGTAGCAGAACACCAGCACCAGCACCAGACCCACCACGAAGCACAGCATCGACATCGGCTCAGGCTGCATGTTCGCGAACCGCCCCCAGCCGGACACCGCCTCCGAGGCCTCCAGAGTGCCCTGCGCGATCAGCTTCTGCTTGACCGCGATGGCGTTGTCGAACATCATGCGCGAGGCCGCGTCCTCGGCCCAGCCCTCGTGGATGGCGCCGCCCAGGTCGTACTGGATGTACAGCGTCAGCGGCAGCGCCACCGCCAGGCCGATGACCATGGCGAGGCCGGAGAGCACGGTGGTCCTTCCAAGGGGCTGGCGGTACTTGTCCACCAGCTTCAGCGAGTTCATCATGATGGGCATGAGCGACTCGCGCGGGTCGCAGATGAGGACCAGCGAGACCATCTGCATCATCAGCAGCGTCGTCGGCCCCAGGTTGGCCGCGCCCAGGATGCCCCAGATGATGACGCAGGGGAAGATGTTGAGCTGCAGATGGAAGAGACCCGTCTCGCAGACGACGCGGCTCATGACCACATAGAACGTCACCAGCACCATGGTGTACATGATGGCCAGCTGCCAGTCCATGCCCGCATAGCAGAGGTAGCAGCAGAACGCGGCGATGAACACCATGAACAGACGCGCACCCCAGCGCTGAGCCGCGGTGACGTCACGGTAGCGACGCGAGCCGAACGCCGTGGCGAACACGCTCCAGTAGTAGTGGCGTCCCGTGTAGCAGATAGTCAGGAACAGGCCGAAGCTGGAGCCCAGCAGCAGGAACATGCTCGGCTTCAGGCCCGTGTACCAGTTGCTGCCCTCCACCACCGCCGTCAGGCTGATGCCGTACTTCATCAGAAGGCCGCTCACCAGGGCCCACAGCCACGGAGCCAGCGCGAACGTGAACGACACATCCGAGGGTATCAGGAACGACAGGCCGATGACGATGAAGTAGATGTGGGGCCAGAACAGGCCGCCGCCGCCGCCGTTGCGGATCGTCGGGAAGATCTTGCTGAAGCCGCCGAGCGGCAGCGTCAGCTGGACCGGTATCAGCTTGTCGGGGAACCACACCTGAAGGTAGTTGTTCACATGGATGAGCAGGACGAACGCCAGGCCGACCCAGAACATGTTGTTGCGGAAGATGGTGCTGCCGCCGTTGCGTTCCGAGGGCAGCAGCATGTCCACGAAGCCGGCTATCGGGTACGGGATGTGCTCGTGGTTGGCCCACTGCTGGTGCAGGACGACGCCCAGCGCCAGCATCGCGAACCACAGCAGCGCGATCATCGGCAGCCAGAACGCGAACGGGCGCACCCAGGCGCCCCACGGCACGTCGCTCACCTTCGCGTGCTTCGAGCCCTCGCCCAGGCCGTTGATGAAGCCCTCCTCGACGATGTCGTCGCTCTTGTAGTCAGGCAGGAAGCGCTCGGGGACGCTGTCGACGATGCGGTGCTTGTTCCAGGCCGGCAGCGTCTTCTGGTAGCGGACCGGCATGATGAGGCCGGAGGTGAACGTGCGGAGGAGGCCGGAGCCAGGGATGGGGCAGCTGGCCAGCGTCAGCGTCAGGGCCAGGGCCAGTTCGGCCGCCGTGAAGCCCATCCCGCGACGCAGGCGCGACAGCACCGGGTTCACCAGCACCACCAGCACGATGAGCAGCGCGTACACCGACACCGGCATGCTGTTGCCGACCATGTAGGTCTGCCGCAGCACGCGGTCATTGAAGAAACTGCCGCCGCAGACAAACAGCACCCCTAGCAACCCAAGCAATACTGACCTGATTTTCATTTGTCTCCTGTTCATTCCCTGAATGGCGGCGCGGACCGTCCGCTCGGACGGCCTGCGCCAAGGTTCTTTCTGGTCAAGGCCATATGGGCGCAATATAACCCCTGCTGTCCTGCCTTTCAACGCAGGATGGCACGCTTTGGCCTTTTTTTGTCCGCATCGCGTCCGCTTCCCCGCCTGGACTCCGCCCGGCGGCGCGCGCATCGCCCCGATGACCCCTAAATAACGTCCAGACACCCCCGAATGTTTGCGATTTGCGATTTGAAGGCTAAATTTTGTGCTTGATTGTCCCTGCGCCGACGTGCGGGAGGCCGCAGCCGCCCGCCCCGACTTGCCGCCTGGCAGGATGGAGTCGGAGCCGCACCACGAAGCATGAAGCAACGTTTACCTGACAAGAAGGATCTGGGTCACGATGAGCAACTTCCTCCGCAGGCGCCCGAAGCGCCGTCTGAGAATCGTCAAGAACGGCCATCCCGCGCTGCGCGCCAAGTCGGAGGAGATCGAGGTGATTGACGAGACGGTGCGCCGGCTGGCGGCCGACATGACGGAGGCGATGCTGACGAACGACGTGGTCGGCGTGGGCCTGGCCGCGCCGCAGGTCGGCGTGAACCGCCGCCTCATCGTCGTGGACACGCGCTGCGACGACGACCCGCCGGTGACGGAGCTGACGCCGGGCGAGGTGCTGCTGAACCCGATGATGCCGGTCGCCCTCGTCAATCCCGTCATCGTCTCGGCCTCCTCCGAGACGGAGACCTGCTCGGAGGGCTGCCTGTCACTGCCCGGCGTGAACGGCGACGTCACCCGCCCCGCGCAGGTCCTCCTCAAGGCCACCCTCCTCGACGGCACCGACGTCCAGTGCCAGTGCGGACGGCTCCTCGGACGCTGCCTCCAGCACGAGATCGACCATCTCGACGGTATCCTCTTCATCGACCACTCCCCCGAGGAGCAGCGCCAGGCCGCGGAACCCGTCCTCAAGCAACTGGAGAAGGCCGAACAGCGCCATCTCCATTCCGGAAAATGACCTAGCCATGACCGAACACGACCCGCGACAAGACACCGCACGCCAGGCCAGCGATACCGCCATCCCGCGTCCGCCCCTGCCCCCCCTGCCGCCGAAGATGGGGACCCTCGCCTTCCTCTGGAAGCTCTTCCTCTGCCCCCGCGAGGCCATCCTCAACGCGCGCCTGCACCGCACCTGGCTCCGCTGCGCCCTCATCATCCTCGTCGCGGCCACCCTCGCCGCCGCCGTCCGCGCCGCGCAGGACCGTCCCGGCGTCAGCCGCCTGCTCCAAACCGCTCAGGAGCTCCTCGTCAGCGAGCTCGGCACGCTCCGCTACACCCCAGCCACTGGGCAGCTCTCCTGGGGCGAGGCCGGCGGCGCGCCGTCCACGCTCTCCGCGTCCCGCGGCGGCTTCCGCCTTGACACGGCCGCCTCCGCCCTGGACCTCCGGCGGCAGCAGCTCGCCGAGGCCAGCGAGGACTGCGGCCTCTTCCTCGCCCAGGACGCCTTCATCTGCTGGAAGCGACTCTCGCCAGGCAGCAGCCAGGTCTTCCTCTTCGACCTCCGGGCACAGCGGGTCCTCGAGGACGTCTTCCGCCAGTACGGCCAGCCCCAGGACGGCTCCTTCGTCCTCGGCAAGGAGACGCTCGCCGCCATCTTCAGCGCCGTCTCCCCCTTCGTCCTCGTCTTCTGCATCTTCCAGAACCTCTCCGAGTACCTCTACATCCTCGTCTCCTGCATCGTCATCTTCATGCTGATGTCCCTCTTCTTCCGAGGAGCCGACCGCGCGCCCTTCACCGCCGTCCTCGCCTCCAACATCGCCTGCCTCATCCCCCCCTTCCTCATCACCCTCGTCCTCGCCGTCACCCCCATCATCCGCGTGACCTCCGACAACATCAGCACCTGCTTCACCGTCTTCTTCGTCATCTACCTCGTCATCATCCTCCTCGACCGCAGCGTCGACGTCAGGCTCGCCTTCCCCGGACGGCGCCCCCCCACCGACGACTGACCCTGCCCCCCCCGCACGCACCCACCCACCACCAGGAAGACCCCATCACCCATGAAAGCCTCCGCCGCAGCCAGCAGCTCCCCCCTCAGCTCCGTCACCGACTTCATCCACGACTTCCTCTACATCGCCGGCGAGAACGGCGCCGCGCCCGTCGCCCGGTTTGACCTCCACGAGACCATCGCCGCCCTCGTCATCCTGACGCTGCTGCTCGCCTCCGCCTTCTGGGCCGCCTCCATCGCCTCCGCCAGACGCCACAACGCTATCCTCAGCTTCATCCTCGGACTCGTCCTCCCCGTCGTCTATCCCCTCGTCATCCTCTTCACCATGGACATCCCCGGCAAATGGGACTTCGCCGCCGAGGAGGAGAAGGCCAGCAAGGGCCAGCAGCCCCAGGAGGCCGCGCCGGACGACAGCGAGGCCACGCCCGGAAACGTCGGCGAGCTCCCCTTCGAGCCCACCCCCGACTACTTCTCCAAAATCGCCCGCGACGACGAGGGCAAGCCCGCCGGCCCCTGGGAGTGCGTCTTCGCCGGCAACCGCATCACCGTCCTCCAGATCCTCGACGTCCTCCCCAACTGCATCAGCGTCGAATTCCGCGATGCCCGACCCGAGGCCCGCAAGATGCGCATCCTCTACGAGAAGATCGAGACCTTCACCCCCATCGCCGACGGCGACGGCGGCGCCGAGGCGAAGGCCTGACGCCGCTGGTGCCCCACTCGCACATCCACCACACATCCACCACACATCCACCTAAGTCAATAGGAGTACCCAACCCATGTTCAAAGCACTCGACAGCAACGTCTCCTTCCCCAGGATGGAGGAGGAGATGCTTGCCTTCTGGGAGGAGAACGACACCTTCCGCAAGTCCCTGGACGCCCGCCGCGGCGCCCAGCCCTTCGTCTTCTACGACGGCCCGCCCTTCGCCACCGGCCTCCCCCACTACGGGCACCTCCTCGCCGGCACCATCAAGGACGTCATCCCACGCTACCAGACCATGCGTGGACGCTACGTCGAGCGAACCTTCGGCTGGGACACCCACGGACTCCCCATCGAGGCCCTCGCACAGGACAGCCTCGGCCTCGCCGGCGCCCCCGACATCAAGGCCAAGGGCGTCGACGTCTTCAACGAGCAGTGCCGCTCCATGGTCCTCACCTACGTCAAGGAGTGGAAGGAGACCGTGCGCCGCATGGGCCGCTGGGTCGACTTCGACCACGGCTACAAGACGATGGACCCCACCTTCATGGAGACCATCTGGTGGGTCTTCCGCCAGCTCTGGGACCAGGGCCGCATCTACAAGGCCCACCGCATCATGCCCTACTCCTGGAAGCTCAACACCCCGCTCTCCAACTTCGAGGCCAACCAGAACTACAAGAACGTCCAGGACCCCACCGTCACCGTCCGCATGAGAGTCACCGACCCCCTGCCCTTCGACGTGCCCGAGGGCCTCGTCCCCTACATCTGCATCTGGACCACGACGCCCTGGACGCTGCCCTCCAACCTCGCCGTCTGCTGCGGCCCCGACATCGACTACTGCCTCGTCCGCGACGGCGAGTCGCAGGACGCCTACATCCTCGCGCAGGCCAGACTCTCCGCCTACTACAAGTCCCCTGACCAGTACACCATCCTCTGGACCGGCAAGGGCGAGCAGCTCCGCGGACTCCACTACGAGCCCATCTTCGACTACTACAAGGATCAGCCCAACGCCTTCCAGGTCCTCGTCGACAGCTACGTCACCACCACCGACGGCACCGGCATCGTCCATCAGGCGCCCGCCTACGGCGAGGACGACTACCGCGTCTGCCGCGCCGCCGGCATCGACCTCGTCGATCCCCTCGACATCGAGGCCAAGTTCACCGCCAAGGTCCCCGAGTGGCAGGGACTCAACTGCAAGGAGGCCGACAAGTCCATCATCAGGCACCTCAAGGACTGCGGCAAGCTCGTCGCCCAGAGCACCATCGTCCACTCCTACCCCTTCTGCTACCGCACCGACACCCCCCTCATCTACCGCGCCATCGAGGCCTGGTACGTCCGCGTCGAGGATCTCCACGAGCGCCTGACCGGCAACAACGCCGTCATCCGCTGGATGCCGCAGTACGTCGGCGACAAGCGCTTCGGCAACTGGCTGGCCGACGCCAAGGACTGGAACATCTCCCGCAACCGCTTCTGGGGCTCCTGCATCCCCGTCTGGATCAATGAGGACGACCCCGCCGACATGCTCTGCATCGGCTCCATCGCCGAGCTGGAGGCCCTCTCCGGACAGAAGGTCACCGACCTGCACAAGCACTTCATCGACAAGATCGTCATCCGCCGCGACGGCAAGACCTACCGCCGCACCCCGGAGGTCCTCGACTGCTGGTTCGAGTCCGGCTCCATGCCCTACGCCCAGAACCACTACCCCTTCGAGAACCGCGAGAAGGTCGAGGCCGGCTTCCCCGCCGACTTCATCGCCGAGGGCCTTGACCAGACGCGAGGCTGGTTCTACTCGCTCCACGTCCTCGCCACCATCCTCTTCGACAAGCCCGCCTTCCGCAACGTCATCGTCAACGGGCTCGTCCTCGCCGAGGACGGACGCAAGATGTCCAAGCGACTCAAGAACTACCCCGCCCCCGAGAAGGTCATCAGCCAGTACGGCGCCGACGCCCTGCGGCTCTTCCTCCTCAACTCGCCCGTCGTCAGGGCCGAGGACCTGCGCTTCTCCGAGCGCGGCGTCGAGGAGGTCGTCCGCTCCACCATCCTGCCGCTCTGGAACGCCCTCAGCTTCTTCACCACCTACGCCGAAATCGACGGCTGGGAGCCGCCGACCGGCCAGGCCGAGCCGCCCGCCACACTCGACAACGACCTCGACCGCTGGATCCTCTCCCGGCTCATGAGCATCATCGCCGACATCACCGTCGCCCTCGACGCCTATGACCTCCAGAAGGCCGCCGGACGCTTCACCGCCTTCATCGACGACCTCACCAACTGGTACATCCGTCGCTCCCGCAGGCGCTTCTGGAAGTCCGAGTCCGACAGCGACAAGAGCCAGGCCTACCAGACGCTCCACTTTGTGCTGGTCACGCTCTCCAAGCTCACCGCGCCCTTCATCCCCATGCTCTCCGAGAAGATCTACCGCTCGCTGCGCACCGAGGCGATGCCCGAGTCCGTCCATCTCTGCGACTTCCCCGTCCCCGACCCCGCGTTCCTCGACGAGGCGCTCAACCGCCGCATGGCCTCCACCATGTCCGCCGTAGTCCTCGGCCGTTTCCTGCGCACCCAGGCCAACCTCAAGGTGCGCCAGCCGCTTGCCCGGGCCGTCGCCGTCTCCGCCAAGGCCGACGTCCGCGACGACCTCCGCGCCATGGCCCAGGTCATCGCCGACGAGCTCAATGTCCGCGAGGTCATCATCAGCTCGGACGAGGAGGAGCTGGTGACGCTGAGCGCCAAGCCGAACCTGAAGAAGCTCGGGCCGAAGCTGGGCAAGAAGATGCGCCTGGCCACGCCGCTCATCGCCGCCCTGCCCTCCGCCGACATCGCCGCGCTCCGCGGCGGCGCCACCATCTCCCTCAAGGTCGACGACGAGCTCACCCTCGAGCTCACCGAGGATGACATCCTCGTGCAGCGCCAGGAGAAGGAGGGCCTGACCGTCGCCAACGAGCAGGACATCACCTTCGCCCTCGACACCACCCTCACGCCCGAGCTCATCCGCGAGGGCTGGGCGCGCGAGGTCGTCTCGCGCATCCAGAACCTCCGCAAGGAGCAGGGCTTCGAGGTCACCGACCGCATCCGCGTCGCCTACCAGGCGCCCGCGCCCGTCACCGAGGCCATCCAGGCCCACGCCGACTACATCGCCAGCGAGACGCTCGCCGTCGCCCTGGAGAACGCCGAGGCGCCTGAGATGACCGAGGTCGAGCTAAACGACGTCAAGGCGCGCTTCAGCGTCGTCAAGGCGTAGCTCCCTCATCGGCGCCGGAGCCGCCCGCCGCCCTTCGCGCCGGCGGGCGGCCCCCATCACCTTCGTCCATCATCTCTCCTCCCACCCCAACCCGAGCAGCCAACCATGTCCGTGACCTACTCCTGCCCCCAGTGCGGCGCCTCGTTCGAGACGGAACAGCCCGTTCCCTCCATGAAATGCCCCAAGTGCCAGGTGCCGATGACCTTGGCTGGCGCTCCCACGCCCGCCCCCGCCGCGCCGCGCCCCATGCGCGTCGCCAAGTCCGTCAGCGTCCTCAAGGCGCAGCCGAGCGCCGCCGCCTCGCAGCCGACCCCAGCCCCCCAGCCTGCGCCCGTGGTCGCGCCCCAACCCGTGGTCGCGCCGCAGCTCACAGACGATGCCTATGTGGCGCAGGCCAAGGAGCAGGCCAACATGATACGCGAGCTGGCGCGCCTCCAGGCCGAGCAGGAGAGGCAGACCATCCTCAAGGAGGCCGAGACGCAGCGGCAGGCGCTCCTCGCCCAGCAGATGGATGCCCTCCGCCAGCAGGCCGAAAAGGAGAGGCAGGAGTGGCTGCAGGCCCAGCAGCGCGACTTCGACCAGCGACTCGAGCAGGCCGACGCCGATCTCCAGCGGCAGTGCCAGGAGGCCACCGCCGCCCTCGAGGCCCGCGAAAAGGCCATCAGCGACCGCGAGGAGACCCTCGAGGCCACCCTCAAGGAACGCGCCGACAAGGCCCAGGCCGAACTCCAGACGCGTCTCGCCGACGAGGAGCGCCAGGGGCGCGAGGCCGCCAAGGCCAAGATCCTCGAGGAGGCCAAGTCCGTCGCCGAACGCGCCAAGACCAAGGCCGACGCCATCGTCAAGGAGGCCACGGACAAGGCCGGAACCATCGTCCGCGACGCCGAGACGAAGGCCAAGGAGCAGGTCAAGGCCGCCGCCGACCTCATCCGTAAGCATCAGCAAGAGGCGGACGAGCAGCGGCGCCAGCACGAGCAGGAGATGGCCACCGCCAAGGAGAGCCTCCAGACCCTCGTCGCCAAGATCAAGGCGCAGAAGGAGGACGACGACCGCCGCACCAAGGACCTCGACGAGCGCGAGCGCAAACTCGCCGAGCGCGAGAGTGCCGCCGCCAAGGGCGACGCCTCCGCGCCGACCTCCGAGCAGGACGCCAAGCGACTCGCCGACCTCCAGGCGGAGCTCGACGCCTGCCGCAAGGAGGCCGACGAGAAGGCCGCCCAGGCCCGCGCCGACGCCGAGAAGCAGCTCCGCCAGAAGGCCGCCCAGCTCGACCAGCGCCTCCTCGAACACCAGAAGTCCGCCCTCGACGAGCACGCCCGAACCTTCAACCACGCCCTCTACGCCCTCATCTTCGAGCTCGTCACCCTCGGACTCGCCGTCGCCGGCGGCCTCGGCGGCAGCGTCTACGGCTGGATCACCCTCGCCCCCGCTCTCCTCCTCGTCATCTTCACCGTCACCGACATCCTCCGCTACATGGGCAGCGGCAAGAAGGCCGACGCCACAGCCGCAGACAGCGACATGCCCTCCACCTCCGCCGTCTCCCTCGACATCGCCCCCTCGCCCACGCCAGCCGCCGGCAAGCCCGCCTCCGCCCCCAAGACGCCCGCCCTCGGCCCCAAGGCCAAAACCGCCAAGCCCAACTCCCTCACCGCCGGACTCAAGCGTAAGAAGGCCGACGACGGCGACCAGAAGCCCGAGGACAAGAAGCCTGAGAGCGACCAGAAGCCCGAGGACAAGAAGGACGGCGACAAGAAGCCTGAGAGCGACCAGAAGCCTGAAAACGACAAGACAGACGGCGACAGGAAGCCCGAGGACAAGAAGCCCGAGGGTGGGAAGTCTGCTGTCACGGGCGCCGAGTCCTAGGGTTGTGGTTGTCCCATGTTCTGGCAGCCACTTCTCCAGACGCTCCTGGATGTCCTGCCCTGCCTTTTCGTGCTGCTGGTGCTGCACTTTCTGCGCACGGCGCTGAGCAGCATTCCGCTGCAGATGATGCTGGGCGTCTTCCTGGCGCTGAGCCTCCTGGGCGGCATTCCGAATTTCAGCTTTGAGCTGGAGTCGCCGTTCTCGACGGGGCCTTTGAGCTTCGGCGCGATGGCGCTGCCGGTCCTCACGGTGCTGCTGCTCATCTACGAGCAGCAAGGCACGGTGGAGACGCAGCGCCTGATGCTGGGCCTGACGCTGTCGATGCTGGTGACCTGGCTGTTCGTGCTGCTGCTGGCGAACCAGTTCTCGCTGTCGGTCTTCACGCTGGCCCAGTCGCCGTCCGCGCTGGTGCGCTTTCTGGAGAGCATGCGTCAGAGCGCGTTCATCTTCGTCGTCACGCATCTGATCCTGCTGTTCAGCCTGCCGATTGTCTTCCAGGCGCTGCGCAACTACCGGTGTCCGTTCGCGGCCAGCCTAGTCGTCTGCAACGGGCTCATCCTGATGGCGCGCGAGATGTCCATCGTGTACCTCTATCCCACGTCCGGCATCTCCGGCCAGACGCAGCTCTGGCTGCTTCGGCTCGCCGTCATAGTCATCCTCTCCCTGCTCACCGACGGGTACCGTCGCAGCCTGCGCGTCCGTCCGACGGGCCGTCGCCGCCCGTTCTCCATCATCACCGGCATCTTCCGCCATCTGCAGTCCACCGACAAGCTGCGCCGCTCGATGGCCGAGTGGGAGGAGAAGTACCAGGCCGTCCTCAACCACTCCTCCGAGCTCATCATGCTCGTCAGCGAGCAGGGCCATGTCATCAACGGCAACCTCGCCATGTTCAGGGCCTTCGGCGACAGCCTGGCCAGTGTCCAGACCGTCTCGGACATCATCCGCCACCAGGATGGCAGCCCGTTCTCCATCCCCGACGACTGGTGGCGACGCTCGCAGCAGGACCCAGACCTCGACAAGCCCGTCATGTTCACCCACATGACCATGGCCGCGCCTGGAGGCAACCGCGTCCTCGACGTCGACTTCAACCTCTCCCAGGCGACCGTCGAGGGCGAGCGCATCGCCATCCTCATCGCCCGCGACATGACCGAGCAGCACGAGCAGGAGCGACAGAAGCAGCTCCTCCAGCAGGAGCTCTACCACTCCCAGCGCCTCGAGTCTCTCGGCATCCTCGCCGGCGGCGTCGCCCACGACTTCAACAACATGCTCCACTCCATCCAGGGAAGCACCGACCTCCTCCGCCTCCACCGCCTCCCCGGAGACGCCAAGGTTCTCCTCGACACCATCGACACCGCCGCCTCGCGGGCCGCCGACCTCACCCGACAGCTCCTCGGCTTCGCCCGGCGCGGCAACTTCAACGTCGAGCTCACCGAGCTGGGGCCACTCGTCGAGCAGGCCGCCGCGCTTTTTCGCACCACCGCCGGAAACATCGCCTTCCGCACACTGGTCGAACCCGGTGAGCTCACCGTCAGCTGCGACCCTGTCCAGCTCCAGCAGGTCATCCTCAATCTCCTCCTCAATGCCCGCGACGCCTTCTCCCCAGACAGCGAACACCCCAAGATCGTCCTCCGCGCCGAGCGCGTCCGCCCTGACACGCCAGAATGGCGCCATCGCCCCGAGGACACCCTCTCCGCAGACCACTACGTCTGCATCAAGGTCAAGGACAATGGCTCCGGCATCTCGCAGGAGGTCATCGACCATATCTTCGAGCCCTTCTACACCACCAAGTCGCCAGGCAGGGGAACCGGCATGGGACTGGCCATGGCCTATGGATGCATCACCAGCATCAATGGCTGGATAGACGTCGAAAGCACCCCAGGAAAGGGCTCCACCTTCTCCATCGTCATCCCCGCCGCCACATCCGATACCGTCACCGCCTGAACCTCGCATCACACACAAACACACAAACTCACAAACACCCCTCAAGGAACCCCCATGACGCTGCTCATCACCAACGCCCACCTCGTCTCCCCCGAACGCGAGCTCCAGCACGCCGCCATCCTCTGCCAGGACGGCGCCATCGCCGCCGTCATCCCGCAGGGACAGCCACTCCCCGCGGCCGACGAGACCTACGACGCCGCCGGAAACCTCGTCATCCCCGGCTTCATCGACACCCACTTCCACGGCGGCATGGGCGTCGAGACCACCTCGCCCGACCCCAAGGCCATCCGCACCATCGGCGAGGCCAAGGTCAACGAGGGCGTCACCTCCATCTGCCCCACCACCCTCACCCTCTCCGAGGATGACCTCGCCACCAGCCTCCGCAACATCGAGGCCTACCGCCAGGCGCCCACCGGAGCCAAGGTCATCGGAACCCACCTCGAAGGCCCCTACATCAACCCCGAGTGCATCGGCGCCCAGAACCCCGCCTATCTCCGCAAGCCCGACATCGCCGAGGTCCTCCGACTCAACGCCATCTCGCCCGTCGCCCTCATCACCTACGCCATCGAGGTCGAAGGTGCCGTCGACTTCACAGCCGAACTCGTCCGCCGCCATATCGTCCCCAGCTGCGGCCACACCAACGCCACCATGGCCCAGTTCAAGCTCGGACAGGAGAAGGGGCTCGCACGGCTCACTCACTTCTGCAACCAGATGACCAAGCTCCACCACCGTGAAATCGGACTCGTCGGCGCCGGACTCTACTGCGACGACGTCTACGTCGAGATGATCTGCGACAAGATCCATCTCTGCCCTGACATGATCCGCCTCGCCTTCAAGGCCAAGCCCATCGACCGCATCCTCCTCATCACCGACTGCATGGAGGCCACCGGACTCCCCGACGGCGACTACCAGCTCGGCGGCCTTGCCGTCGTCGTCTCCAACGGCGCCGCCCGACTCGCCTCCAACGGCGCCCTCGCCGGCTCCACCCTCCAGTTCAACATCGCCCTCCGCAACATCGTCGAGGAAGTCCCGCGTCCGCTCCCCGAACTCATCCGCACCACCTCCCTCAACCAGGCCGAGAACCTCGGACTCGAACGGCTCGGACGACTCGAGCCCGGCTACATCGCCGACATCGCCGTCCTCGACGAACGCTTCGCCGTCGCCGCCACCTTCATCGACGGACAGCGCAGAAAATAGCGCCGGAATCTGAAAAAATCGCCCCAAAGCCCGTGGCTCCCCTTGTCAGCCACGGGCTTTTTTGGTATAATATCCATCGGTTAGTCAGAAATGTGTCCCCCTTTATCTGTATCGTCCCATCAGCCAGAAGGAGAGTCCCATGTTCCGCTGCCGCCACCGCTTCACGCTCATCGAGCTGCTCGTCGTCATCGCCATCATCGCCATCCTCGCCGCCATGCTCCTTCCCGCGCTCTCCAAGGCCCGCGACAAGGCGCGACTCATCTCCTGCACCTCCAAGCTCAAGCAGATAGGCGTCGGCACCCTCATGTACAGCGACGACCATGCCAGGTTCCCCAGCCTCTCCGGAGGCTACAACTGGTCCGACCTCATCCTTCCCTACGTCGGTGACACCAAGGCCTTCGAATGTCCGCTCAACAAATTCAGGATGGCCAAGAAAACCGACGTAACCCCCAACCGCTTCTACATCAGCACCGACAGCCACGCCTCCTACCGCCACTCCTACGGCTTCAACGCCACCTGGCCCACCGCCGCCAACGGCACCTCCGCCATCAGCGGCGCCTACGGCATGGCCGTCTCCCTCATCACCATGCCCTCCGGAGTCATCGCCATCGCTGACGCCGCTGGCGCCACACCCTACCATATCTCAGCCGCCGTCTTCACCCTCACCGAGGTGCGCGGACAGTTCATCAGCAACGACAACAGCGTCCACAAGAACACCGACACCCCCAACTGCCTCCTTGCCGACGGCCACGTCGAGGCCATCCGCTGCACACGCATCTTCTCCTGCGCCCCTGACGCCAGCGACTGCCTGCTCAACGCCCAACGTACCAAGTGAGACTCTCTCTCCAGCAATAGCAGAAGCCAACCCAACAACCAAAACAAGGAGCACGCATCATGCCCTATCTCCCCCCATCCTCCTCTCGCGGACGCCACCGCTTCACGCTCATCGAGCTGCTCGTCGTCATCGCCATCATCGCCATCCTCGCC
>CALZPA010000043.1 GCA_945827525.1 uncultured Lentisphaeria bacterium
ATCTCCCGTCTTATCTCCGATATTCCCCGCGACCCCGAGTATCGCACCCGTATAACCACTGAAAACGAAACGTCTGTTACGAACCACTTTGTATTTTGACTCATCCAAGCCCTCGGTATTGGCTACAGTAGGCATAAACTCCTTGTTGATATTCAAGCCATAGAAATTCGTAAGGCCAAAAGAGTTTCGCTCATCGCAAACTGTAATCAGCTCTCCCAATTTATACTTAGTCAATGCCATAGTGTTTAATCCTGATTAAGTTTTGCCTCAATCTCCTCGATGGTAGGTAGCGCGCCTTTCACTTTGACGGGATAGAATTGTTCCAGTTCGTATGAAGATATGGCAATAGGCTGGCTGCTCGATTCCAGTGAATATTGTGCCAGCAAACCGTCTTTCTTTTTACAAATCAACAGTCCGATAGTTGGATTATCGTCCTCTCGTTTCAGCAAATGGTTGCAGGCCACGAGATATCCTCCTATCTGTCCGACATCAGGGAAGTCGAGCTCATCCGTCTTGACTTCCACAACGACATAGCAGCGGAGTTTCAAGTGATAGAATAAGAGGTCGACAAACTTTTCCTTCTCTGCTATTTGTAATCGATATTCCCGTCCGACATACGAAAACCCCGTACCCAATTCCACAAGAAAATTAGTGATATTTGTCAAGAGAGCATTTTTCAGTTGTTTCTCGTTATATTGTCCTTTCACGCCAGCAAAAGCGAAATTGTACGGGTCTTTGGTAACTTCTTGTGCCAAATCACTGTCGGGTGCAGGAAGTGCGGAGGAAAAGTTAGTCAGCGCCTTGCCACTTCGTTCATAAAGTTCCGTATCAATCCAGTTGAGCAATGTTGCTCTGCTCCAGCCGTTCTCCAGTGACTGCCTTACAAAGAACAGTGCCTTCTGTGGCTCGCTGGAACAGCGGTCGATTATCAGTCTATGATGTCCCCAAGGGATACTGCATAATTCTTCCACAGGTTGTGGAAGATTTTCGGTGTGCAATTCTTCCACAAGTTGTGGAAGATTTTCAATCGCCTCACAATAAAGAAGATAAAATCTCTTACAATATCTGATATTGGATTCAGACAGACCTTCCACTCCTGGTATCTCATCCTTGAGGTCGCGGCTTAATGCGGCATAGAAACGAGAGCCGTATTTGTTTTCTGCTTGTCGTTCGGCAATGTCTTTTTACCCAGGCTCAGATTGAAGAACAATTGTTCGGTGTTCACTTTCAATGCTGCCTTGATTTGGCTGTTGCGGTAACGCATCACCAATTCCTTCAGCCACTGCTTATAATCTGCGTCTATAATTGTTATTGATTGATTCATGGTGTTCCTCCCAATTTATACTTAGTCAAAGACATAGTGGCATTCGGCTGCCTGTGTGAGATATGCCTTTGGGGCTGAGACATCTTTGCGGGCATTTCTTCAAAGATAAATGGGATGAAGAACCGTCCGAGAAGCGCATCGGTACGGATATAGTCGCACAACATTCGCCGTTCCTTGGCGAACTCTCTTTGCACGCTGCTGATAAAGATCTTTATATCACTCATAACTAATCACTTAGTTTATAGCCGATACCCCGAAACGCATCTTCGAGCATACGCTGTGATTCCTTCTCGCGCTGCATCAGCTCCTTCATCTCCTGCTGGATGCGAGCCATCTCCTTGGGGTAGTCAATCTCCAAGTCGTGGTCGATGAACTCAATGTATTTGCTGGGCACTAGTGTCCAGTTGTTCGCTTCAATCTCCTCGATACCTACGCTCCTATATAACTCAGGCACAGCAAAGTTCTTTCCATCAGTGCCTTCTGCCTGCCATTGATGATAGATGTCCGCCACACGTCGAATCTGCTCCGTGAGGAGCTGCACCTTTTTCTTCTGCTCGCCATTCACGGGATTCTCCGTCCATTGGCGCAGGTCCATGAAGAGAATCTCGTGTTCGCGGTTGCGCAGCATGCGCCCATGATACTTGCCTCCCTTCTTGTTCTGGTTCAGAATCCACAAGGTGACGCTGATGTCCGTGGTGATGAAGAGTTCCCTTGGCAGAATGATGATGGCTTCCACTTTGTCGTTCTCTATCAGCTTCTTTCGGATTTCCAAGGCATCTGTATCGCCCAATGCGCCATTGGCCAACAGAAATCCCGCCACGCCAGTCAGCGGCTTCAGGTGCGAAAGCATGTGGAGAATCCACGCATAGTTGGCATTGCTCTCTGGAGGTGTTGCATAGTCGCTCCAACGTGGGTCATGGGCAAGATTCTCGTTGTACCATCCTTTGAGGTTGAACGGCGGATTGGCCATGATGTAGTCGAAGTACAAGCCTTTGTGCAGGTCATTGGTGAACGTGGAATCACTCTCGCTGCCGAGGTTGTGGCTGATGCCACGGAGTGCCAAGTTCATCTTTGCCAGTCGATAGGTAGCCGCCTCCTTCTCCTGACCATACACATTGATGCGGCTGATATCGCCCTGTTTGGCTTTGATCAGCTCCGTGCTTTGGATGAACATGCCACCAGAACCACAGCATGGATCATAGAGAGTGCCGTCGAATGGCTCAATCACGGTGGCGATGAGCTGCACCACATCGTGAGGCGTGTAAAATTCGCCCTCTTCCTTGGTGGCATTGACGGCAAACTCCTTCAGGAAGTATTCATAGACGCGGCCAATAAGGTCTTTCTCTTCGCCAAATGCCTTGTGGCTAATCTTGTTGATTTCATCCACAATCTTCTTCATGTCGTTGGCTCCAAGGTTGCGCTGCGTGAACGTACCCTCTACGAAGCACCCCTTCAAATGGGGATTCGTCTCGCCAATGCTGCGGAGAGCCGTGTCAAGCGCAACATTCAGCTGTGGAGCCGCCGTATTGATGATGGTTGGCCAACGGGCCTCTACAGGCAAATCAAACGTACCATCAGCAAAGGTGGCATCATCAAAGAAAGCCTTGATAATCTCCTCGTCATCTGGGTCCAACCCCTCTTGAATCAAACGCTGACGCAACTTCGCCACGCCATCCTCGTATTTCTCGCCCAGGAAGCGCAGGAACACGAGTGTCAGCATCATGTCACGCTTCTCAAAGAACGATCCCGAGTTTTTTGCCTGCCTCAATATATCTCTGCACTTGAACAGTATCGCATCAAGATTCAGAGTTTCCTCTTTGGATTTCCTTGCCATAACTTTCTTACCTGATGTTCCATCATTGCTTGTGCTGGTTACTCTAAAACACTAAAATTTGAATGAAAAACATTTTGAGGCCGCATCTGGCCGCCCGAAATGGCCCCCTCGGTTAATTTACCCAGCCAGGCGGCTTCTTCAAGCGGGGAAATGTGAAAAACTGTAATTTCGGGTGTTTCCGCAGTTTAGAGAATTTCTCTGCTGTAGCGCGATGTTTCGCGATTCGGGCAACATCAAATCGGTTTGCCATAACTGTTCTTCCGAGAAAAAGCCATATCTCTCTCATTTCATACCCGTCGTCGCTTCGCTCCTAGGGCCGCCGCATTCGCGGCTATCAGACTATCCGCTTCGCTTCGCTCGCGTCTGCCACCTTAAAGGGGTTGGACTTCGGGGGTAGGACTAGCCCTACCTTCAGAGAATATAGCGCCCCTCGAACGGAAAATTCTCATCAAAACGGGCGGAAATGCCTTCTCTTGGGGGCGGGAAAACCGAAAGAGAGAATGTCGCCTAAGTGGCTTGTTTACGGCTAGTTAGCCTAGAAAGACGAAGCCCTCAAGGCCGATGGTGGACTTGAGGGCTTGCGGAAAATGGATGGTCGGGGCAGCGAGATTCGAACTCGCGACCTACTGGTCCCAAACCAGTCGCGCTACCAGACTGCGCTACGCCCCGAGCCAGGGCTGTTTGTCTACTATACTTCAGGATGGCCGATTTTCAACCGTCTGGCGGCAGGAAAACGGCCGTCCGAAGCAGCGAGAGGGGCTGTCAGAGCGCGGCGGCCTGGCAGGCGGTGATGGCGGCGACGCCGCAGATGTCCTCGGCGGAGCAGCCGCGGGAGAGGTCGTTGACGGGCTTGGCGACGCCCTGGAGGATGGGTCCGTAAGCCTCGGCCTTGGCCAGGCGCTGAGTCATCTTGTAGCAGATGTTGCCGCAGTTGAGGTCGGGGAAGATGAGGATGTTGGCCTGTCCGGCGACGTCGCTGCCGGGAGCCTTGGAGGCGCCGACGGAGGCGACGAGTGCGGCGTCGGCCTGGAGCTCGCCGTCGACGAGGGCGTCGATGCCGAGTTCGGCGACGCGCTGCTTGGTCATCTCGGCGGCGGTCTGCATCTTGGTGACGAGGTCGCCGGCGGCGCTGCCCTTGGTGGAGTAGCAGAGGAAGGCGACCTTGGGCTGGGTGCCGATGAGCGCCTGGTGGGTCTTGATGGTGGCGAGTGCGATGTCGACGAGGGCGTCGGCGTCGGGGTTGGGGTTGACGCCGCAGTCGGCGAAGATGAGCTGTTCGTTGCCGGCCTCGGTGGGGGTTGCGAGGTCCATGAGGAAGCAGGAGGAGGCGAGCTTGATGCCCTTGGCGGTGCCGATGCAGTTGAAGGCGGAGCGGAGCATGTCGCCGGTGGAGGCGATGGAGCCGGCGACCATGCCGTCGGCGAGTCCGGCGTTGACCATGAGGTTGCCGAAGAAGAGTCGGTTGGCGACCTTCTTGAGGGCCTCCTCCTCGGTCATGCCCTTGGCCTTGCGGCGCTCGAAGAGGATGCCGGCGAGCTGCTGCCTGCAGTCGGCGGTGTTCCAGTCGATGATCTCGATGTTGCTGCAGCCGCAGAGGCAGACGCCCTCGCTGGCCTTCTTGTACTCGTCGCTGGTGGCGAGGATCTTGACTTTGGCGAGCTGGTTTTCGGCGATGAGCTTAGCGGCCTTGATGACTCTGGGGTCGTTGCCCTCGGGGAGGACGATGGTCTTGCCGGCGGCGGCGGCTTTGGGGAACAGCTTCTGAATCAGACCAGCCATGGTGATGGTTCCTTTTCGTTCGGTGGGTTGATGGGTTAGGAGTGGGTATGGGGGAAGGCGTGTGGGGTCCTCGCCTCACTTCGCGGTGAGGGCGACGGTCTCCATGGCGATCATGAGCTCCTCGTTGGTGGGGGTGACGACGAGCTTGAACTTGGACTCGGGGGTGCTGAAGACGACCTGCTTGCCGCGGCAGTTGTTGGCCTCGGCGTCGAAGGTGGCGCCCAGGACGGCGAGCTTCTGGGCGACGGCGCGGCGGGTGTCGATGCCGTTCTCGCCGATGCCGCCGGTGAAGACGATGGCGTCGGCGCCGCCGAGGAGGAGGTAGTAGCCGCCGATGTAGTGGATGAGGCGGTGGAGGAACATGTCGTAGGCCTCCTTGGCGTTCTGGTTGCCGTTGTCGCGGGCGGCCTCGATGTCACGCATGTCGCTGCTGAGTCCGGAGACGCCGAGGAGTCCGGACTTCTTGTTCATCATGGTGTCGATCTGGTCGGGTGTCATGCCGGTCATCTTCATGAGGAAGGGGACGACGGCGGGGTCCATGTCACCGCAGCGTGTGCCCATGACGAGTCCCATGAGGGGGGTGAGTCCCATGGAGGTGTCGAGGACCTTGCCGCCGTTGACGGCGGCGAGGGAGCTGCCGTTGCCGAGATGGCAGGTGATGACCTTGGCCTTGGCGGGGTCGAGGCCGAGGAATTCGCAGGTGTTGAAGTAGACGAACTTGTGGCTGGTGCCGTGGAAGCCGTACTTGCGGACGTCGTACTTCTCGTAGTACTCGCGCGGGATGGCGTACATGTAGGCCTCGGGTCCCATGGTCTGATGGAAGGCGGTGTCGAAGACGGCGACGTTGGGGACGCCGGGGAAGACCTGCTCGCAGGCCTCGATGCCGCCGAGGTTGGCGGGGTTGTGGAGGGGGCCGAGGACGATGCAGTCGCGGATGCCCTGCTTGACGGCCTCGTCGACGACGATGGGGCTGGTGTACTTCTTGCCGCCGTGGAGGACGCGGTGTCCGATGGCCTGGACTTCGGAGAGCGACTTCAGCACGCCGACCTCGGTGTCGACGAGCTTCTTGCAGACCTCCAGCAGGGCCTCGCTGTGGTTCTTGATCGTGAGGGCCTCCTCGAATTTCCTGCCGTTCGGCTGGTAGATGAGCTTCGGGGCGTCCAGCCCGATGCGCTCCACCAGGCCCTTGGCCAGGACACTCTTGTCCGTCATGTCAAACAGGGTGAATTTCAGCGAGGAGCTGCCAGAGTTGATGACCAGTACTTTCACGACCTTGTTCCTTAGCGACTGCTTCTGGGTGACTGAATGATGAAATGGGGTGCGAAACGGAAATGGGGGGCCCCGACGCATGGCGCGGGGGGACGACCGCACATAACCTATTACTATACAGCGCATTTCGTCCGAGACAAACGCATGGGCCGCCAGTTTTTAGGGCAACCGCCGCGGATGTGCCACTCGTCCACTAGCTAAAAAAAGTTACAGACTCACTTGCATAAGCTATTTTATCTGCCATATTAGGGGAAGAAGCTGACGCTCAATCTGAGCGAGCGAGCAATCGAGAGTCAGGCAGGAGCAAGGCGATGCGGGGTGATGGCGGCATGGACGGAGCGTATGGTGGAGGGGACGAGGTGCGTTCGGCGTGGCTGGAGGGGCGCGGCGACGGTCTGCGCCTGGAGCCGGAGGGGCGCGGCGGCGGCGAGGGGCCCTGCCTGAGCGGGGTGGTCGCGGCCGGCTTCCCGTCGCCGGCGGAGAGCTACGCGGAGCATCCGCTTGATCTGAACGAGCTGCTGGTGCAGCGTCCTGCCGCGACGTTCTTCGTGCGGGCGTGCGGGGACTCGATGGTGGGCGCGGGCATCCAGGACGGCGACATCCTGGTGGTCGACCGCTCGCTGGAGGCGCGGCACGGCTCCATCGTCATCGCCTGCGTGGACGGCGAGTTCACGGTCAAGTACCTGCATCGCCATCCGCAGGCGGGCGGCGCCAGCCTGGTGCCCGCCAACCCGCGCTACGCCCCCATCCTTCTGGACGGACGCCAGGAGGTCGAGCTCTTCGGGGTCGTGACGGCGACCATCCACCGCTTCTCCGCGCCGCCGCACCGCTGACGGCGAGAGGAGACGCGCCAGATGTTCGGGCTGGTCGACTGCAACAACTTCTACGTCTCGTGCGAGCGCGTGTTCAATCCGCGCCTGCAGGGTCGTCCTGTGGCCGTGCTGAGCAACAACGACGGGTGCGTGGTGGCGCGCTCGCCGGAGTTCCGGGCGCTGGGGATACCGGTCGGGACGCCCCACTTCAAGCTGAAGCCCATCGAGCGCCTGCACGGGCTGGTCTTCCTGTCGTCGAACTACGAGCTCTACGCCGACATGTCGCGCCGCGTGATGTCGATACTGCGCGAGATGTGCCCGAGGCTGGAGCCGTACTCGATTGACGAGGCGTTTCTGGAGCTGCGCCTGGCGGGGGCGGCGGACGGCGAGGAGGCGTCGGCGGAGGGCTATCTCCGGTTTGGCGAGCGAGTCCGCGAGCGCATCCGCCGCTGGGTGGGGATACCGGTCGGCGTCGGGTTCGCGCGGACGAAGACGCTGGCGAAGGTGGCCTCCAAGCTGGCGAAGAGGTCGGCGGCGGGGGTGTTCGTGATGCCCCCGGATGCGTCGGCCGTGCTCGCGGACTTCCCCGCGGCCGACGTGTGGGGGATTGGCGGGCGGCTTCGGAAGCGGCTGCATCTGCAGGGCATCGAGACGGCGCTCCAGCTGGCAAGGCTGGACGTCGGCGAGGTCACGCGGACCTACGGCGTCTGCCTGGCGCGGACGGTGCTGGAGCTTGGCGGCAAGTCGGCCCTGCCGCTGGACGCCGCGCCCGCGCCCCTCAAGAGCGTCACCTGCTCACGGATGTTCGGGACGCCCGTGACGACGCTGGACGAGCTGCGTCAGGCCTTCCTCACCTACGCCTCGGACGCGGCGGAGCGTCTGCGGCGACACGGGCGTCTCGCCGCCGGCGCGGTGCTCTTCGCCCAGTACGCCGACGAGGAGGAGACGGGCGCCGAGCGGCGCCAGGCATACCACGCCCTCTGCGGCGAGACGACCGTCGTCTTCCCCGAGCCGACGGCCAACAACGCCGTCATCTTCGACGCCATGGCGCCCGCCATCCCCAGGCTGTTCCGCCCCCACACGCGTCACCGCAAGTGCGGCGTCATCCTCTTCGGCCTCGAGCAGGCGGAGCACCGCCAGCTTGAGCTCTTCACCGAGCGCGACGCCCGTCCGCAGGTCCCCGACGCGCTCTACCACACGCTCGACGCCATCAACGCGCGCTTCGGCAAGAACACCGTCTTCGCCCTCGCCGAGGGCATCGAGAAGAACTGGAGCATGCGGCGCGGCAACCTTTCCCGACGCTACACCACCGACTGGGAGGAGCTCCTCACCGTGCGCTGAGCCGGTGCGCCCCCCAAGACCGTCGCACACCACCACACACCAGCGAGGGCAGCAGACAGATGGACAACGGCAGGCACGGACAGCGGCGCATTCTGGTCGCCATGGACAAGTTCAAGGGGACGCTGACGGCGACGGAGGCGGCGGCCATCGTCACGGAGGCGCTGCGCGAGTGGCTGGGCGCGTCGGCGGCGGTCGAGGCCTGGCCGCTCGCGGACGGCGGCGAGGGGACGGCGGAGCTGCTGACGCGGGCGCGTGGCGGCGTCTGGCGCTCGGCCGTCGTGCGCGGGCCGCTGGGCGAGCCGGTCGAGGCGCACTACGGGCTGTCGGGTCGGACGGCGTTTCTGGAGATGGCGTCGGCGTCGGGGCTGTCGCTGGTGCCGCCGGCCCGTCGACGGCCGCTGCTGACCTCGACCTACGGGTTTGGGGAGCTGATGCTGGCGGCGCTGGCGGCTGGCGCGACCTCGCTGGTGGTGGGGATTGGCGGGAGCGCGACGAACGACGGCGGCGCGGGGATGGCGGAGGCGCTGGGGGCGCGGTTCCGCGATGCGTCGGGACGGGAGCTGCGAGGTCTGACGGGCGGACGGCTGGGCGAGGTGGCGTCGGTGGAGTGGGAGGCGGTGCGGCGGCGGCTGTCGGGTGTCTCGGTGACGGTGGCGGCGGATGTGCGCAGTCCGCTGCTGGGGCCATCGGGGGCGGCGGCGGTGTTCGCGCCGCAGAAGGGCGCGACGCCGGCGGAGGTGCCGTTGCTGGAGGCGGGTCTGGCGCGGCTGCGGCGGGCGCTGACGCCGGACGAGGAGTCATCGTTTCCGCAGGGGCGTCCCGGCGACGGCGCGGCGGGCGGCCTGGGGTACGGCTGCCGGGTGTTCTGCGGCGCGGCGTTCGAGTCTGGAGCGAAGCTGGTGATGCGCGAGTCGGGCTTTGCGGCGTCGCTGTGCGACGAGTCGGGTCGCGGTCCGGTGCGTCTGGTCATCACGGGCGAGGGCCGTGCGGACGGCCAGACGGAGGCGGGGAAGCTGTGCCGCGAGGTGTCGTTGCTGGCGTCGGCGCGAGGTGTGCCGTGCGTGGTGCTGGCCGGTGGGCTGGGCTGTCCGCGCGGGACGCTGCTGGCGTCGGGGTTCGCGGGGGCGTTTGCGGCTGGGGTTGGCCGTGGCGGCGTGGCGGAGACGCTGGCGCACGCGGGCGAGGATCTGCGGTCGGCGGCGCTGTCGCTGGCGGCGCTGCTGGCGTGCTGAGCCGGCGCGCTTGATTTCCGGGTGCGTCTGGCTACGTTATCCGGCATCCGCCCCGCCTTGCGGGCGGGCGACGAGGCACCCTTTATGTGCCCATGTGTGGCTGAAACTGGACAAGCAAGAACAAGGAAACATCAGGCTTATGCGAGAGAAGATACTGCTGAACCGAGGCTGGCGGCTGCTGGTCAATCCCGGACCGGATCCGGTGGCGAAGACGAAGGCGGGCATGTACCTGTCGGCGAAGACGGAGCGCCTGAAGTGGGGGCCGGGCACCTACCACCACATCGACACGCCCGAGTACTGGAGCAGCATCAGCGAGCTGCCGGAGGAGCGCTGGCAGGCCGTCGACCTGCCGCACGACTACATCATCAGCCAGGCCCCTGACGAGAACGAGACGGGCGCCCTCGGCTTCTTCCACTACGTCCCCGCCTGGTACCGCAGGCACTTCACCCTCGGCCCCGAGGACGAGGGACGCCGGCTCGCCATCTACTTCGAGGGCATCACCGGCATCTCCGACATCTACCTCAACGGCTGCTTCCTCAAGCACAACAACGGCGGCTACTGCTCGTTCGAGGTGGACATCACCGACCTCGCCCGCTTCGACGCCGAGAACGTCCTCGCCGTCCACATCGACCCGAACTCCTACGAGACGTGGTGGTACGCCGGCGGCGGCATCTACCGCAACGTCTGGCTCTGCAAGACGGACACGGTGGCCGTCGACCTGTGGGGCGTCTTCGTGGCGCCGCGCCATCTGGGCGACGACCGCTGGGACGTGCCCGTCGAGGTCACGCTGCGCAACATCGGCTACGCCGACGAGGCCGTCGCCGTCCGGTGCGAGCTGCTGGACCCCGCCGGACAGCCCGTGGCCACGCTGACGGCGGACGGCGGCGTCCCCGCGCGCGGCAAGGCGACGCTCCGCGCCGCCACGACGCTGGACGCGCCGCAGCGCTGGGACATCGACACGCCTCGGCGCTACACCGCCGTCGTCACGGTCACGCGCGGCGGCGCCGACGCGCCCTGCGACGAGTACCGCCAGAAGTTCGGCTTCCGCACCATCGAGTGGAGCGGCTCGCAGGGTCTCTTCCTGAATGGGCGCAACCTCAAAATCAAGGGCGTCTGCGGGCACCTCGACTGCGGCCTGACCGGCAAGGCCGTCCCGGACAACCTCTGCCGCTACAAGATGCAGCTGGTCAAGGAGATGGGCGCCAACGCCATCCGCACCAGCCACTATCCGCACCAGGAGGCCGTCATGGAGGCCTGCGACGAGCTGGGACTGCTCGTCATGGACGAGACACGGCGCTTCGAGTCCTGCGAAGACGGTCTGGCGCAGATGGAGATGATGGTGCGCCGCGACCGCAACTGCCCGTCCGTCTTCATCTGGTCGACCGGCAACGAGGAGGCGGACTACTACCGCCGCCCGCAGGGCGTCCGCATCCACCGTGCGCTGGAGCACATCGCGCACACGCTGGACCCGACGCGCCTCGTCACCACCGCCGTCAACGAGGCCGGCAAGACCGTCATCCAGGATCATCTGGAGGTCATCGGCATCAACTACAGCCTCAAGCACATCGACGACATCCACGCGAAGCATCCCGACAAGCCCATGTTCTTCAGCGAGAACTGCGCCGTCGGCTCGACGCGCGGCTGGTACTACGGCGACAGCCCCGCGCAGGGGTACCTCGACGCCCGCGACCGGATGTGCGGCGAGCAGGACGTCGAGTTCGCCGGACGCGAGAAGTACTGGCGCCTCATCATGGAGCGTCCGTGGAACGCCGGCGAATTCCAGTGGGATGCGTTCGAGCACCGCGGCGAGGCCGTGTGGCCGCGCGTCTGCTCGGTCTCCGGCGCCATTGACCTCTTCCTGCAGCGGAAGGATGCGTTCTACCAGAACCAGTCGCACTGGCTGGAGCGCCCGATGATCCACGCGCTGCCGCACTGGACGCATCGCGGCATGGAGGGGATGCCCATCCAGGTCTGGGTCTACACGAACTGCGAGGAGGCCGAGCTGCTGCTGAACGGCGAGTCGCTGGGACGCCGCCCCGTGCAGCCCTGGTGCCACCTGGAGTGGAGCGTCACCTACACGCCGGGCGAGCTCAAGGTCATCGGCTACCGAGGCGGGAAGCCCGTCGCCGAGGAGACCAGCGTGACGACGGGACGCCCCGTGGCGCTGCGCCTGACGCTGGAGAACGGCCCGGTCCGCGCCAATGGCCAGGACATCGCCGTCGTCACCTGCACCGCGCTCGACGCGCAGGGACGCGAGGTGCCGGACGCCTCGCCCATGGTCCACTTCGACTGCATCGGCGGCGGACGCATCGTCGGCACCGGCTCGGACATCACCGACCACGTGCCGGTGCCCTGCCCCGACCGCCGGATGTGGGCCGGACGCATCAGCGTCGCCGTCCGCGTCAGCGGCGCGTTCAGGCTCCTCGCCCG
Organism: uncultured Lentisphaeria bacterium; assembly: GCA_945827525.1. Classification (GTDB taxonomy): domain Bacteria; phylum Verrucomicrobiota; class Lentisphaeria; order Oligosphaerales; family Oligosphaeraceae; genus CAAGGB01. The sequence continues at coordinate 12,022 of CALZPA010000043.1, forward strand.
CGCCGAGGATCTCGACGGCGCCTGGCTCGACGTCGAGGCCGAGCAGGCCTGACGCCGCCGAGCCGGTCTGCCAAGCGCAAACGCGAAACCCGCCCGGACGCGATGATGGTCGTCGCGTCCGGGCGGGTTCGACGGCTCTCCGTCGTCCTCAGCCAGTCCCGGGCGTCGTCAGTGGAGCATGATCTGGCCGCCGGTGACGGGAATGGCCTGTCCGGTCTCGTAGTCCTGCTCGACGCAGTACATGATGGCGCGTGCGACGTCCTTGGGGAGGCAGCCGCGGCCCATGGGGACCTTGGCCTCGTAGAAGCGGCGGACATCGGCGATGGTCTTGGCTCCGGGAACCTTGCCGGCATGGAGGTACTGGACGAAGAGTCCCTTCTCGGGGTGGCTCCACAGGGGGCCGTCGAGATAGTTGCCGGGGCAGACGCTGTTGACCTTGATGCCGTCCTCGACGAGTTCCTTGGCGAAGGACTGGGTGAGGCCGATGGTGCCGAACTTGGAGCCGGCGTAGGCACCGTTCTTGTTCGAGCCCTCCAGGCCGGACTTGGAGTTGACCTGGACGATGTCCGTCCAGCGGCCCTCGCCGTTGACGCGCTGGCGCGCCATGACGCGCGCGGCGTGCTTGACGCACAGGAAGTAGCCCGTGTAGTTGATGTCCGTCACGAACTGCCAGTCCTTGAGGGACATCTCCTTGACGGAGCCGGCGCGGACGACGCCGGCATTGGCGACGAACAGGTCGATGCCGCCGCAGCGGTCGGTGATGCAGGCGACCATCTGCTCGACGGACTCCTCGCTGGAGACGTTGACGGGGACGGCGATGGCGCGTCCGGCGCCGTAGGTGTCGCAGAGCTGCTGGGCGGTGGCGGCCGCGCCCTCGGCGTTCATGTCGGCGATGACGAGCGTGGCGCCCTCGGCGGCGAGGCACTCGGCGATGCCGAGTCCGAAGCCCTGGGCGCCGCCGGTGACGACGGCGATGCGCCCGTCCAGGCGTCCCGCCGCCGCGCCGGACGCGGCCATCTTGCTCCGGTACGACTCGACCTCCCAGTTCTCGATGAACGTGTACTCGCGCTCGTTGAGGTACTTGGGGCCGCCGAACGCCTGGGACAACTGCTCGATGTAGCGCGCGTTGACGACGGCGATGGCGATGGACTGGGCGCTCTTCAGGGAGTCAGCCACCGTGAAGAGCGCGCGCCCCGGCACGCAGACGACCTTCGGGCGGTACCCGTGCCGGTCGACGAACGCCGCCAGCTCGACGGGCTCCGCCTCGCCGCTGTACGCGAACGACTTGGCGTAGACGATATGGTCTGGCGTGAGCGGGCCGGCGAACGCATCCATGAGCCCGAGGTTGCGGACGAACGGGCGGCGTCCGGTCTCGTCGGCGAGGAGCTGCCGGAGTCGCGGGGCGAGTTCGAGGACATCCTGCGTGGCGGCGTCCTCGGGGACGGGCCATTCGGTGTCGACGCCGGCGGTCTGGTAGGCGGCGGTGAGGGTGTCGGTGAGGTGGGCGTAGATGGCCTCGACCTCCTCGGGGGTGTCGGCGGCGACGAAGACGCCGTGGTTCTGGAGGAAGACGACCTTGGGCTGGGCGCCGCGTTCGGCCTGGGCGCGCTCGAGGGCGATGCGCGCCTCGAACGCGAGCTTGGCGCCGGCGTCGCAGTAGTCCATCCAGAGGGCGTCGGGGAAGAGCCGTGCGCAGGTCTCGCGTCCGCGGACGGCGCAGGTCATGCCATTGACGAGGGCGGGATGGAGATGGACGACGTAGGTGTACTGGAAGAGGTGATGGAGCGGCGTCTCGACGGAGGGTCGGCCGGCGCCGAAGGGCCTGACGGAGGCCATGAGGATGTCCTTGGCGAGCGCCTCGCGGGCCTGCACATCGGTGGGCAGGGCGGTGTCGAAGAGCCGTGCGAGGCTGGTACGGTCGATTTCGAGGAACTGCTCGGGCCGGATGCTGGCGAGCTGGACGCCACTGGGCTTGATGTAGAGGCGGTCTCCGTCCTTGACCGAGGTGTTGCCGCCTCCGAGAAAGACGTACGCGGGGTCGGCGCCGTAGTGGTTTGACAGCCGCGCGATGTTCTTCAGCTTCTCATTCATGCTTTCCTGTCCTCCGTGGTTGGTCTGCGTCCGCGCGCGCGCCGTGTGTGTGGGCGTGGACGCCATCATGTCGTCGTGTCGAGGTCGATGTTCTGGCGGATATAGGTCGGTATGTCGAGGTTATGGTATTGGTATCGTGTGGGCGAGGAGGCACTGAAGATGCCGGTCCTGCTTTGGGTGATTGAGGAGGTGAACGACAGCATCATCTGCCGGTCGGAGCCATGGCGGCTCCGGGCCGCGGCGCCCTTGGCGGTGGGCGCCGCCGGCGGGAAATGGATGAGGACGACGATGCGGACGCCCTCGCTGACGCTGGCGTCCACACAGGCGCCCATCTCCAGGCTGAGCTGGTCGGCGAAGAGGGACCGGACGGTGGTGAGGCACCCCCGCACCTGGTCGAGGGTGGACTCCTCGGGGAACGTGACGACCGCCAGCGCCCTGTCGGCCTGCGCGGAGGAGGCCATGCGCTGGAGGAAGGGGCTTTCCATGACCTGGGCGATGGCGTCGCCGATGGCGTTCTCGCCCTCGCCCCAGCCGATGCCGATGGCGCATTGCGCGTTGCGCTCCTTCAGAAGCCAGTCGAGGTGCTCGAACTTGACGTTGACGAGATTGGTGCAGGCGAAGGGACGGAGGATGCTGACGGCGACCTCGGCGAGCCATTCGTCGGCGCGCTCGAACGCGGCCATGCTGTTGGTCTCGGGGGGCATTTGGGCGAAGAGCAGCTCGTTGTCGAGAGGGATGATGGCGGAGGCGAAGGGCCGCAGCTCGCGGAGGGAGGTCTCGGCCAGGGCGCGGCGCTCGCCATTCTCGAACGCGAACGGCATGGAGGCCATGATGAGGACGGGGAGCTCCGGCCTGTGGGCGCGGACAGCCCCGCAGATGGCCTTGGCGGCGCGGGTGCCGGTCTTGCCGCCGAGGCCGACGACCAGCAGCAGCATCTTGCGCTGATCCAACAGCTCGGGCAACTGCTGCTCCCAGCCAGCCGCGGTCACCAGAACCGGCAGCTCGCACTGCGCCTGCAGCTCCGGACTCTGGTCCACCGCCAGAAACGCATAGTCGGGGTGCTCGAACTGCCGAGCGGCCGTCCGAACCACCTTCACGCCCGCATAGCCAAGCCCCACCAGCAGCACCTTCGCGCGCGGAGACACCTGCCGCGAGTGCCGTGCGCCATTCGACATACCCTTTCCAGCCATAGCACGCCTCCTCGCCTCAGAAATTGATCACGGCCTGGGCGAAGCGCCACAGCCGCCGGAGGAGCGAGGGCGTCTCCGGCTCCTCCTCGCTGCACTGCGCCCGATAGATGGCGTAGTTGCGCCGCGCGTTCTGGAGCGTGCCCAGCGGCGTCACGAAGCCTGGGCGCGCCAGCGTCTGCTCCAGCCCCCGGAACGAATGCGGACGCGCCGGCGCCACCGCCATCCCAAACACCGACTGCGCCAGCTCGCAGACGCCCGGCAACGACGACAGTCCGCCGCTGAGCAGCACCGTCCCCCCCACATGGCACAGCGCCTTCTCCTTCTCCAGACTCTCGCGGATAATCGCAAACAGCTCCTGCAGACGAACCCGAACCACCAGCTCCACGCTAGACGCCCGCACCTGACTCCGCGCCATGCCAGGTCCCTTCGGCAGCTCAATCAGACGCGCGGACGAAACCCGCCCCGGCGCGACGCTGCAGTCCAGCCGCCCAAAGTCACACAGCATCTGGCGCGCCATCATGATGGGCAGCCCAAACGCCAGCGACAAGTCGTTGGCCGCATGCTCGGCCCCGACCGTCAGTTGCCCCGCCGTGTAGCAGCCCGCCGCCGTCAGCACCGCATACGACGTGACGCCCGCGCCCAAGTCCAGAATCAGCTGCCCCGCCAGCGTCACGTCCGCCGGACGCAGGCAGGCGGCGACCAGCGCCAGCGGCGTGTAGCAGATCTCATTCAGGTCGCGCTCCAGCAGCTCGCCCACGCACTTCACGGCGGACATCAGGCGCATCTGCGACGCCGCGTAGGTCAGCGTGGTGACCGAGAGGCTGTCGGACAGCATCCCGAGCGGCGTCAGCGTCTCGCGCCCGTCCCCGAGCCGGAAGAGGCGTGTGGTGGTGGAGATGGCGAAGCTGTCGGCGGGGAGGTCGCTCTTGCGTGCGTTGAGGATGGCCTGGTTGATGTCCCCCTGGGTGATGGTCTGGTCCGGCGCCGCGACGGCGACCTCCGTGCTGAACGCCCGCTGGGAGACATAGCCGCCGGAGATGGCGAGCGCGACATATGTGTCGCGCACATCGACGCCGCTCTGCGCCTCGGCCTGCCGGATGGCCTGCCGCAGCTGCTCCCGGACAATCGTGACGTTGGCGATTTCGCCCTTGACGACGCTGAGGGAGTCCGCCTCGCCGCAGCCGATGAGCTCCAGCGCCTGCTCTCTGGGCAGCTCACGCGCCATGAGCACCTTGATGGTGTGCGTGCCAAGCTCAATGCTGGTGAAGTAGTTGACCGGTTGCTTGCGGGCCATGAATGCTGGACGGACGGCGGATAGGCTCTGTGTAAAACTTAAGAAAAAAAGCGGGGGAGACTGCCAACGTGGTAAGGTAGCCAGCCCCAGAATACCTGTCAAGCGCAACACCGCAAAATTCCTCCCCCGACTGGCCCGTCGGGGATTTTTCTCCTGGCGGCGATTGATGTTTGCCGGTTTTGCGGTAAGTTGTCATGAGGTGTCGCGTTCGCCGCTGTCGGCGCGGCATCCCAAGGCAACAATCCACAGAAAACATCAGTCGCACAAGGAGTTTGCAAGATGCTGAAGCTACGCCATTGGCTGACCGCCGCGCTGGCGGCCGCGGTCTTTCCCGCGGCGGCCGACATCCCCGAGATTTCGAAACTGGTGCCCGAGGCACGGGACTTCGAGGCCATCTACCGGCTGAACCCCGCCAAGTACGGCAACGACGGCTACACGCTGGATCGCTCCGAGGCCATCTCGGGCGACCTGAAGCGCCTGGCCTACTTCCTGCGCCTGACGGAGAAGGACGGCCAGGAGAAGTGGGTCTACGTCTCGATGGATCCGTTCTCCACCAAGCTGGAGGAGGTCGGCGTCCCCGTCCAGGGCCTCCGAACCTTCCAGACCTACGTCAACAACATGACGGTCGCCTCCAACGTCGCCAACGTCGCCACCGGCAACTTCCCCCAGGGCAACATCGAATTCTGGCCGCTCAACTACGGCGGCAACAACGCCAAGAAGATCCCCGGCGCCACCGACGCTTTCGACTTCGGCGACGCGCCCGCCCCCAACGGCGGCTACACCTCCATGCAGGTCTGCAACTTCCAGCAGAAGCAGATGGTCTTCGCCTTCAACAACGTCAACCAGAACGGCAACGCCGACCTCGGCATCGGCAACAACACCGCCAAGGCCCCCAAGAACGGCGCCGGCAAGGCCCCCAACCTCGACTGGACCTTCGCCGGCAACGCCGGTGACTACGCCAACGCCGAACTCATCGTCGCCGGAAAATTCGACAACTTCAAGCTCGACCCCGCCAAGATGGTCGAACTCAACCTCGAAAAGGTCTTCCTCGTCGGCAAAACCGACAAGACCGGCTTCTACAAGGTCGGCGAGGAAATCACCTTCACCCTCGACATCGACTGGGGCGGACAGCCCAAGCCCACCAAGCCCTACTTCATCGACTGGCAGCGCTTCGGCGACGACGGCAAGACCGACAAGGGACGCCATGACATCGCCAACGGTCCCCTCGTCATCAAGACCTCCCTCGACCGCCCCGGCTTCATCCGCATCCTCGCCCATGCCAAGGACGCCAAGGGACGCCTCCTCACCAAGAAAAAGGCGCAGGGCGACGGCAAGCGCGTCTTCTTCGACGGCGGCGCCGGCGTCGAGCCCGAAAAGCTGCAGGGTGTCCCCGAACCCGCTGACTTCGACGCCTTCTGGGCCGCCCAGAAGGCGAAGCTGAACGCCGTCGAATTCGTCGGCAAGGTGAAGATGACGCCCATCGAGCTCAAGGACAAGAGCGTGAAGCTGTGGGCCGTCGAGGTCCCCTGCGCCGGCCCGACCCCCGTCACCGGGTACCTCTCCATGCCCGCTGACGCCAAGCCCGGCTCCCTCCCCGCCATCTGCTCCTACCACGGCTACAACGGCAACCCCAAGCACTTCCAGCGCGCCCCCGGCTGGGGACACAAGTCCGCCATCTACTTCAACGTCAACGCCCACGGCTACAAGCTCGGTCAGCCCCAGGAGTACTACGACGAATTCTACCGCAACATCAACGTCGACGGCACCTCCTACGGCTTCTCCAAGAGGCTGAACGCCAACCGCGACACCGCCTACTTCAACGGCATGACCCTGCGCGTCATGCGCTCCCTCCAGTTCGTCATGTCACTCCCCGAATGGAACGGCAAGGATCTGACCGCCGAGGGCGGCAGCCAGGGCGGTCTCCAGACCGCCTGGGCCGCCGGCCTCGAACCCAAGGTCACCGTCGCCAAGCCCAGCATCCCCTGGTGCTGCGACATGCGCGGCAAGGAGTCCTTCGGACGCATCCACGGCGGATGGCGCATCGTCGGCACCCCCGCCCTCGACTACTTCGACCCCATCAACGTCATCAAGCGCGCCTCCAAGAACTGCCACGTCATCATCACCCGAGCCGGCCTGGGCGACTACTGCTGCCCGCCCTCCGGCGTCGCCATCCTCTACAACAACATCCCCGGCCCCCGCACCATCCACTGGGTCCAGGGCTCAACCCACGGCTTCGTCCCGCCCTACCCGCACCAGAAGTTCACCCTCGAGGAGCTGAAGCGCTGACGCCGACGCCCTCACACGGCTGAATAGCCACACCTCCAGGCCGCCCCCGCCCTCACACGGCGCGGGGGCGGCCTTCTTGCGCTCCGCCTCCCTCCCGATTTTTTACCTCGGTGCCCCGTGGCACGGCATAAAAGGAAAGCTATGTTATGGAGGTGGTTTCCACCTCGCCGCGCTCGGCGGTCTTGGGCTCTCGTTGTTGTTTTCTCGTTGTTTTTTCTCGTCACTCTCGTCACTCTCGTCACTTTTTTTCTTTTCTCTCGTCACTCTCGTTACTCTCGTCACTCTCGTCACTTTTTTCTTTTCTCTCGTCACTCTCGTCACTCTCGTCACTTTTTTCTTTTCTCTCGTCACTCTCGTTACTCTCGTCACTCTCGTCACTTTTTTCTTTTCTCTCGTCACTCTCGTCACTCTCGTCACTTTTTTTCTTTTCTCTCGTTGATTGAGATGGTTTTCGCCCGACGGCGGGGACGCCGTCGGGACAGGCCTCGCTTCGCTCGGCGGGTTTGATCTCGTCTTGTGTTGTTTTGTGTGTTTTTC
>CALZPA010000044.1 GCA_945827525.1 uncultured Lentisphaeria bacterium
CCGCGACCGCGACTACTTCCGCCAGTTCGCCGGCGCCGGACGCCCCGTCACCCTCGTCGGAGCCAACTTCGACGGCGAGACCCGCCAGCTCGGCGACTGGCTCGTCCAGCAGGCCTGAGCAGACCGACGGCGGCAACGGCGGCCGCCTCAGCAGAAGTCACGCGCGTCCAGGCGCAGCTTCTCCAGCGCCTCCGCCACATGCTGCTCCTCCAGGCCCACGCCGGATTTCGTGTGGACCAGATGATTCCAATGCCGCTCCAGCCCTCCCGCCACGTCATCCAGCACGACATAGTGCTTGACGCGGCCGCAGAACTTGTTCAACACCAGGGAGATCTCCTCCCCGCGGCTGAAGTACGCATGGCGGCACCTGGGGCACTGCCCCAGCGGCGTGCTGCCCACCACATACTTGTCCAGGCCATGCAGCGCGAACAGGAGCTGCAGGTCGCGCACCGGATTGAAGTCGCGCCAGGACGAGCTGACGATGATCTCCGCGTCGCCCTCGTCGCAGATGCGGCGCAGCCGCTCCACCGCCTTGGGGTTCCAGTCATAGGTCACGGCGGCAATGTCGTACTTGTCCAGCTCCGCGTAGCGCGGGTTCCGCTCCTGCGCCAGCTGCGCGCGCAGCGCGTCCATGTCGTGCTTGAACCGATCCTGCTTGCCCCAGGGCTGCAGGACGCCATCAATGTCCAGAAATACGATGTTCGATTTCGTGCCTGTCTTCTCCTTCTCCTCTGCGACGGACTGAACATGGACAGCGGAGTCCTCCTGGCGAGGACATCCACGACGCCAGGAGGACTCGACTCACCTCATGCGCCCGGTCAGGCGCGCCCGCCCAGACCTAGGCCTGGGCCTGGTCGGCGGCGGCGCCGTTCTCGAGGTTGTCCTCGGTGGGCAGGTGGTTGACCAGCTTGGTGAGGTCGTCGAACTTGAAGTCGACGTCCATGACGGCGACGATGTTGCCGGCGCGGTCACGGACCGGCTCGGCGAACGTCATGACCAGGCGTCCGGTGAACTTCGAGAAGAAGAGGTCAGACCAGTAGGACTCGCCGGTCTCCAGGACGTTCTGGAACCACTCCTTGTCGCCGAAGTCCATGTCGAGGAGCGAGCGGAACTGCCCCTTGTCCCCGCGCTGCGTGTGGACCTGTGAGAGCTGGTGCCCGTCGCGGTCGGTGATGGTCAGGAACTGGATGGACGGCTCGGAGTGGATGACCTTCGCCAGGAACGGCTCCATCACCTTGGGGTCCAGCGAGAGCACCGCCGGCGCATGGCAGATCTTCGCCGCCAGCTTCCGGCCAATCTTCGCCGCCGCCTTCTTCACCTTCTCGAAGTCCGACTCGAACAGACGCGGGATATGGTGCTTGGCCTGCGCGATCATCTCGTCGCTGGAGATGCTCGACGTGCGCCCCTGCGCGTACTCCTCCATCACCCACTCGTAGATGCGGCGGACGCCGGGATGGCGCTTCGTGACCTCCTCGTGCTCGCCGGGCATGTTGCGGATGTAGTCGTTCAGCCAGGAGGCGATGCCCGCCATGCCCGACTTGTCCGTGACCATGACCTTAATCTCGCGGTTGAGCAGCTTCTTGGTGTCGAAGATGTTGTAGATCTCGGGGTTCTTGAGGATGCCGTCGGCGTGGATGCCGGCGCGGGTGGTGTTGCACTCGAGCCCGACGAAGGGGTAGTTGTCGGGGATGGTGGCGTTGATGACGTCGCGGTAGTAGTTGGCGATTTCGGTGATGACGCAGGTGTTGATGCCGCAGGCGCGCCCCTTGAGCCCGATGTATTCCATGATGGCGCCCTCGAGCGGCGGATTGCCGGTGCGCTCGCCGAAGCCCATGAGGGAGGCGTTGAGCGACGAGACGCCGTAGTGCCAGGCCATGACGGCGTTCGTGTGGACCTTGTGGAAGTCGTTGTGGCCATGCCACTCGAGCTGCTGGCTGGGCATCCCCAGCTCCTTATGGAACGCATTGCAGATCTTCGGGACGCTCCGCGGCAGGATGGCGCCGGGATAGGTGAGGCCATAGCCCATCGTGTCGCAGAGACGGATCTTGATGGGGATGCCGCTCTCCTGCGACAGCTTCATCAGCTCCTCCGCGAACGGCAGGCAGAACCCGTAGATGTCCGCGCGCGTGACGTCCTCGAAGTGGCACCGCGGCACAATGCCGTTCGAGAGCGCCTCCTTCACCGTCGCCAGGTAGTCGTCCATCACCTTGCGGCGCGACTTCTTCAGCTTGAGGAAGATATGGTAGTCCGAGACGGACGTGAGGATGCCCGTCTCGCGCAGCCCCAGCTGCTTGACCAGCTTGAAGTCCTCCGCGTTCGCGCGGATCCAGCTGGTGATTTCGGGGAACTGGTGCCCCAGCGCCATGCACCCCTCCAGCGCCTCGCGGTCCCGCTTGCTGTAGATGAAGAACTCACACTGCCGGATGACGCCATGCGGCCCGCCCAGACGATGCATGAAGTCGTACAGCTTCACAATCTGCTCCGGAGAGTACGGCGGACGCGCCTGCTGGCCGTCGCGGAACGTCGTGTCCGTGATCCAGATCTCGTGCGCGGGGCACGGAGTGACGTAAGAGTCCTCGAAGATGATCCGGGGAACGTCGGTGTACGGGAACTGCTCGCGCAGCAGATTCGGCTCCTTCGCATCGTCCAGCTCAAAGTGGCGATGGCGTTGGGTCATGGGCGTGTACTTCAGCATGGCATGGACTCCTTCTTGCCGCTCCAGCGCGGCGCGCTCCCCGGTCCGGAACCGGCCTCTTGGCTCCCCCTGTCACCGCCAGGCGACAGGCGATACCGGCCGGGAAATCTCCCTTACTATATCACAACAACGAAAATTTGCGAATGACAGGACACGAATTTGACCCACCTACGCCTGTTCCGTAAAATTCATGTCCGGACACACGGCCTTCAGCCCGCCATGTTCGGTCGCATTAATTCTCCGCCGAAAGTGAGTGAGAGTCCGAGAAAGCCACCATCCGCCATTGCGCACGGGCGACCAGCCCTTATATTTAGTCCTGGAGTCCATCCGCGTCTCCCCGATGCCGCCATCCCCCCCACCTTGTCACGGAGTCATCATGAGCGAAACGTCCCCATCGTCCTCCAGCCCCAACTTTGACCAGTGCCGCGAGCCCCGCTTCGGGGCCCTGGTGCCATTTCTCGTGTTCATGGCGTTCTACCTGGGGCTGTCGCTCTGGGCGGGCGACTTCTACCGGACGCCGATGCCGGTGGCGTTCCTGGTGGCCTCGGCGGTGGCGATGCTGCTGAACCACCGCGAGACGCTGGCGAACCGCGTCGAGGTCTTCGCCCACGGCATGGGCGAGGCGAACATCATGATCATGTGCCTCATCTTCATCCTCTCCGGCGCGTTCGCCACCATCGCCAAGGGCATGGGCGCCGTCGACGCGGCCGTGCTCATCGCCCGGCACCTCCTGCCCAGCCACCTCATGGTCATCGGCATGTTCGTCGTCTCCTGCTTCATCTCCACCTCCATCGGCACCTCCTGCGGCACCATCGCCGCCCTCTCCCCCATCGGACTCGGGCTCTGCGCCCCCCTCGGCATCGCCCCCGCCATGATCCTCGGGGCCGTCGTCGGCGGAGCCATGTTCGGCGACAACCTCTCCATCATCTCCGACACCACCATCGCCGCCACCCGCACCCAGGGCGTCATGATGCGCGACAAGTTCCTCGCCAACCTCCCCGTCGTCATCCCCGCCTTCGTCCTGACGCTCGCCCTCTACCTCGTCACGCGCGGCTCCTCCGCCACCGCCGAGCCCACCGCGCTCGACCCCCTCACCTGGCGCCACTGGATCCAGGTCATCCCCTACCTCCTCATCCTCGTCTGCGCCGTCTGCGGCATGAACGTCATGATGCTCCTCTTCTGCGGCACCCTCTTCGCCTTCGCCATCGGCGCCCTCACCGACCGGCTCTCCTTCTGGTCCGGACTCGACCTTATCGGCAAGGGCTGCCTCGGCATGTCCGAGACGCTCATCGTCGCCATCCTCGCCGGCGGACTCCTCAAGGTCATCCGCTACAACGGCGGCATCGACTATCTCCTCACCCTCATCGAGAAGCCCATCCGGCACGCCCGCAGCTGCGAGCTCGGCATCATGCTCCTCGTCGCCGTCATCAACCTCTTCACCGCCAACAACACCGTCGCCATCGTCATCGCCGGCCCCATCGCCAAGGCCCTCTCCGACCGCTACCACTGCTCCCCCAGACGCGTCGCCGCCATCCTCGACACCGCCTCCTGCGTCGTCCAGGGCGCCATCCCCTACGGCGCACAGATCCTCATCGCCGTCGGACTCGCCGGCGCCGCCGGCGCCAAGGTCGCCCCCACCTCCCTCATCGCCAACCTCTACTACCCCATGTTCCTCGTCGTCTCACTCGTCGCCAACATCGCCCTCACCCGAGCCTACGCCCGCGGCAGGAACGGCTGACGTCACCCACCACCACAAACCACACCCGCACCAGGAACCACACCGCATGACCACCCAGAAGCGCATCCTCGTCATCGGCGCCACCGGCGCCATGGGACAGTACCTCGTCCCCCTCCTCGCCAAACAGGGACACCTCGTCGACGCCGTCTCCCTCGACGACGTCCCCGACGCCATCCCCAACGTCACCTACATCAAGGCCAACGCCAAGGACCGCAGCGTCTACGCCGAACTCCTCGGACGGCACTACGACGGCGTCGTCGACTTCCTCATCTTCAACACCTCCGAACTCCCCTACTACCTCCCCACCGCCCTCCGGAACTCCGGACACTACATCTACCTCGCCAGCTACCGCGTCTACGACAACAAGGAAGTCCCCATCCGCGAGACCTCCCCGCGCAACTTCGAGACCGCCGACGACCTCTGGTTCCGCCACTCCGACGACTACGCCATCTACAAGGCCCGCGGCGAGGAGATGCTCAAGGGCTCCGGCTACACCAACTGGACCTCCATCCGACCCGCCATCACCTACTCCAGAATGCGCTACCAGCTCGTCACCCTCGAGGCCCCCCTCACCGTCGGACGCGCCTTCCGCAACAAGGCCTGCGTCCTCCCCGAGGAGGCCCGAAACATCCAGGCCACCATGAGCTGGGCCGGCAACGCCGCACAGATGATCGCCGGACTCCTCTTCAACGACAAGGCCCTCCGCGAATGCTTCACCATCTCCACCAGCGAACACCACACCTGGGGCGAAATCGCCGACTACTACCGCGACATCTGCGGACTGCGCTCCTACTGGATCCCCAAGGAGGACTACCTCAGCGTCTGGGCACCAGGCCCCTACAACCACCACGCCCGCTGGCAGCTCGACTACGACCGACTCTTCACCCGCATCATCGACAACTCCAAGGTCCTCAGCGTCACCGGACTCCGGCAGGAGGACTTCATGCCCCTCTACGACGGACTCAAGCACGAGATCGCGCGCTGCCCCAAGGACTTCCCCTTCGCCGAATCCCCACGCATGGACGACTACATCGCCGCCCACGGACTCGAATGACCTGAACTCCCCCCCACACACACGCCGGCCGCGCAGAGACCCCTCCGCGCGGCCGGCGCTCGCTTTGTGCCCTGTGCGCGCTTTGTCGACTGGACAGGACTCTCGCCAGGCTCAGACATTGGACACTTTCTGCTTCTTTGCACATTCTGTCCAATGGATGAGCCTTTTTGAGCTTTTTGTGTGTTTTGTGGACAGAACAGGACAGGACTCCCGCCAGGCTCAGCATATGGCGCAGGCTTCCCCCACACAAGAAGACCGCCCCCGCTCACGAGGACGGTCTCCGCGAATTCCGTCTCACCCAAGGAGACGCCCCGTTCATCACTGGCACTTCTGCCAGCCCCAGGACTCGTAGTAGGGCTTCCAGATGTTGCGCTTGTCGGCCTCCATGGCGCCGTAGTTGAGCGTCTCGACATGGGCGTCGAACATGGCCATGTTGGCGCGTCCGCCGTGCCGGAGGGCGACGGGATACCAGGTGCTGGTCTTGCCCTCGCCCCAGTAGGCGCCGGGCTGTATCATGCCGGTCATGTTCTGGAGTCCCTTGGTGCGCTTCCAGTCGGCCTCGCAGTCGCCGTACTGGATAAGCTGGGAGAGGGAGGCGCCATAGCCCAGGAGCTCGGTCGTCTTGCGGGCCTGCGTGCGGCTCTCGCCCGTCGCCTTGTAGTGGATGCCGTAGGTGTAGATGAAGTTCAGCGACGTGCCCGACGGCGGGTTCCTCTTGTAGGCGTTGACAGGCATGCCGTCCGTCGCGGACGGGCAGAACATCGCCTTGTCGTCAAACTGGAACGTCTCGTAGAAGAACGCGATCCAGGTGTCGCCGCCCCAGCGTGGCTGCGCCGCAATCACATAGTCCTCGTTCTCCATGGAGTAGATGGCCGACATGGTGGCAATCTGCTTCAGGTTGCTGACGCAACTGATGGACCGCGCCTTCTCGCGCGCCTTCGACAGCGCCGGCAGCAGCATCGCCGCCAGAATCGCGATGATGGCAATCACGACCAGCAGCTCGATCAACGTGAACGACAGACAACGCCTCATGCTCCTCACACTCAACTCCTTTCTGTTTGTCATCTTCTGCTCCTTGATGTCCTTGCGCATCCGCGCGACAGCCTATTGCCAATCGGTCAGACGCCCTGCCTGACGATAACGATACATATGCTCACCGATGGCCCGCGCCGCCGAGGTCATCTCACGGTACGGCGTGTCCGCCACGTCCACGAAGCCAATCTGGTACCCCTCCCCGTCAAAGCGGCCCGTCAGCGGCTGGTCACGGAACTGGAACCAGTGCGCCCCCACAAAGCTCGGATGCGCCAGCGCACCCTGCACAAACCGCGTCAGCGACATCGCCCGCTCACGCTGATCCACGACCGGCGCCAGACCCGCCGAGAACATCCCCCGGTCCAGCGTCCCGAAATGGAACTCCCCGACCAGCACCGGACGCCCCCCGAAGTCCGCGTCGTTCACGTTGTTCACGCTGTTGCTGTAGGTGTTCACCGTCACCACATCGCAGTGCTCCCGCGCCGCCTGCCACACAAACCCAGGCTGCCTGAAGCCGATGAACCGGCTCCCCAGATACAGCCGCTCCGGAGCCGACGACTTGACGCCGCGGCGGCACACCTCGAAGTAGCGACGCACCATCGCCGCCTCGAACGACGAGGCGTCCCGGCGGAACCCGCGCCCCGCCGGCGTCGTCGAACTCGCCTCCAGCGCCGCCCAGTCCGCATACTGCGTCTCCCAGGCGCGGTTCAGCGCCGCGATGTCCGCACCGTACTGCGTCCGGACACGCCGCAGGAACTCCGCGCGCGTCGCCGTGCCGCGCGGCTCCTCCAGCACCTTCTGCGCCAGACTGCCAAAACGCAGCTCGTTGTCGATGAAGTACCCGATGCACAGCGGATCCGTCAGACTCGCCGCGACGACCGGACGCTCCGCCGCGCACCGCGCCAGCACACGCCCCATCGTCTCCTCGAACGCCGGCGAGAACACGTCGTAGAAGCGCGTCGCCGTCAGCGTCGGCACCCCCAGCCGCTTCAGGCTGCTCACCTCGCCCAGCGACAGCACATACGGCACCTTGCGCGTCTCGACGAACGCCGCCGTCGCCCAGTTGCCAATCGTGTTGACGCCCCACGCCCGCAGGCGACGCTGCAAATCCACGAAGAACTCCTGCTCGAAGTCATCGCGCCCATACTTGCGGCGCAGATTCATGCGGTTGAAGTCGTAGCGTCCGTCCGCCGGCATCGCGCCCGCGAACCACTCCGGATGACGCCGTCCGTCCACCGCGTCGCTCGACGTCTGCAGCACGTCAATCCCAAACGACCAGAACAGATGACCCGACGGCGTGACGAAATACCATTTGCCGTCGACCCGCTCCACCCGGAAGCTGCCCGTCGCCTGAAGCTGCGGCCCAGCCGCCCAGCCGCCGAACTCGTCCCACTCCGCCGGACTGCCCGCACGGACATTCTCCTCACGCTCGCTCACCAGACGCTCCCGCAACTGGCTGTCCGCATGAACCTTCTCCGGCCAGTCCAGATGACGGTACTGACCATACTCGTCGATGAACGGAAAATAGTCTGACGGCACCCGCCGGGCCACGTCGGGCTCGCCCTCCAGCCGCAGGCCGCTCAGCCGGAAGTGCATCAGATCCTTGCGCTGATGCGCCTCGAACACCCACTGCATCTTGAACTCAATGCCGTTGATGCGGTCCGTGTCCAGCAGAAAGCGGATGTTCTTGCCCCCCTCCGGCGCCGCGAACAGCCGCCGATGCGGCAGATACAGCCGCATCGTCCGCCTCTCGCCCGGATTCAGGCCAATCCCCGTGTTCACCTCGCTCAGCGGCAGCTCCACATGACTCGCGCTGCGCTGCCCGCGCTCACCGCTCGACACGTGCATCGTCAGACGCAGCTGACGATCCGCCGACAGGTTCTCCACCTCCACCGCCAGAAACCGTCCGCCAGAGAAGTCGAACTTCCGCCCCGACGGCGGATTGAGGCGTACGCCCGCATCCCACTCCCCCGTGTCCGAACGAACCACGCACGACGCGCCGTCCGACTCCACCGTCACCCGCGCCTGATGGCGCGCCTCATACTGACCCGGCGCCAGGCGAACCGGAACCACACGCTCCGCGCCGACCGCAACCGCCGACAACAGCAGCATCCCTATCAGTCCAGACCTCATCATCGCTCTGCGTCTCCCTGCTTGCTCTCTCGACTCTAACCCAGACGCTGCACCGAATTGCGCTCGATGAAGCGCGTACCAAAACATTCCTTCACCCGAGGCAGCGACGACGCCCCCTCGCACGTCACCAGCTCCACCGCGCGCTCCGCCATCGCCGCCAGGGGCGTCGCCACCGTCGTCAGCGACGGACGCTGAAACTCCGATATCCCCGCGTTCTCAAAGCCTATCAGCGAAATGTCCTCCGGCACCCGCTTCCCCGCCAGCTCCTGCAGCAGCCAGCTCACCTCCAGCACCTTCAGATCCTCGCCCGTCACCCACACCGCCGTGCAACCCTCGTCAATCAGACGCTTCACCGCCAACTGCAGCGGCGGCGTGTTCGGCAACGCCAGCAGACGGCTCCCCTCCCCATACTCCCGAACCGCCTCGCGCATCCCCGCCAGACGACGCTCCCCCGAATAGTCCCGGTCATGGATGATCGCCAGACGACGGTGCCCACGCTCCAGAAAGTACCGGCCCACCTCGCGCCCCGTCGCCTCGCCATCCACATACAGAACATGAAAGGCATCCGTGTAGTTCTCGCTGAACCACACCACCGGAACCTTCTCCAGCTCACGCAGGATCTCCACAACCCGAGGCTCCCACGCAATCCCTATCACCCCGTCAAACCAGTTGTCCAGCAAGTCCTCTATCCGCTCCTCCGTCAGCAGCGTGATCCCCGCACCCGCTCGCGACAGCGCATGGCACAGATGATGCGTCATCGTATGCACATACCCGCCCATCACCGACCGCGACGGAGCCTGCGTCACCAGAGCCACCTGCTTCCCACGCACACCCACTCGCGGACGATACCCCAGACGACGCGCCACCGACATCACACGTATCCGTGTCTCCAACGGTATCAGATGACTCCCGTTGAACGCGCGACTCACCGTCCCCACACTCACACCCACCTCCTGCGCCACCTCTGACATCATGCTCATCGCTCACTCACTCCCATTCGCTTGACTACCACGCAGACACTCGCCATTTCTTCAGCTGCTCATCATCATACAACTCAAATATAGAACCTATATTGTGCAATTCAAACACAAGTGTAGCAAATTTTAGACTTTTAGTGCAAAATTTGCACGAGAATCGGCCATGCCGTGACGCGAGCCGTCCCCGTCCCCGGCTGAGGAGCGGGGGGCGGGGACGGTCTTGAGCGTGTGCGTTCGCTGCCTGCCGTGGGAAGGTTCAGGGCAGGAGGAGCATCAGTAGCGGAGGTCGGAGCCGCGCGCCTTTCCGTTGTAGGTCCAGGCGTTGTTGTCGTGTTTGTGGCTCTTGATGGGGCCGCCCTCCGAGTACCAGGCGGCGCGGATGGCCTGGATGGAGGAGCCGGTGCCGTTGAGGGTGACGGCGTGTCCGTCGGCGTAGGAGATGTTCATGCTGCGGTTGCCGCCATGCCAGGGGAAGAGCGTCTTGTTGCCGTAGTTGACGAGTCGGTGCGACGGCGTGACCTGCGCGGCGGGCAGGGACTCCTCCTGACAGGCACCCTCGGTGAGGATGAGCATATTGGCGGGGCTGGTGACGGCGGAGACGAGCAGTCCGGGGCACTCGGGCTTCTCGCCATGGTACCCGAAGCCGAGGTCGCCGTTGTTGATGGCGTAGCAGCAGAACTGCCAGGTCCAGCCGTCCTTGGTGGGTGTGCCCGGCTCCTTGCCGCGTCCGTAGGCCTCGATGCAATCCTTGCAGTAGTTGGTGACGGCGGCCTGGGTGGGGCAGTAGAGCGACTTCAGCTCCAGATACTGCCCCTTGTAGAGCAGGACCTGCCAGAAGCCCGGCTCGCCGAGGTTCGGCTGACGCCCCGGCGTGAAGTAGCCGTTGCTGTCGCCCGTGTACATGGTCTCGCTGAGGATGTTCTGCTTCAGGTTCGACAGGCAGGCGATGGTCCGCGCCTTCTCCCGCGCCTTCGACAGCGCCGGCAACAGCATCGACGCCAGGATGGCGATGATGGCAATCACAACCAGCAACTCAATCAAGGTGAACGCTCGTCTTTTCATGTTCTGGTCTCCTGTTCTCTCTCACTCTCTCACTCACGGCTTCTCGAAGGTCAGGGTGATGGTGCGCCGGCCCGTTCCGGCCAGCGGCAGACGAATCAGGCCGTCGGCGGCCTGGCTCAGCGTCTGCGGCGCCAGGAGTCGCCGCCCCGTCCTCACGGCCAGCGCCGGCCTCGCGCCCGGCGTCACGTCCAGCCGCAGCTCGCCGGACGCCGGGTCAAAGACCGCGTCATGCAGCGTCAGGTCGCGGCAGTCCGCGATGAGCGGACTGCCGGCGAGACGGTGATACACGAATTCCAGATAGGAGCCGGTGTCCATGCCCGGCCAGTCGGTGGGCAGCCATTTGTTCAGCTTCTCCAGGCGCGTGCAGGCGTCCAGATAGGCGCGCAGCTCCGCGTCCGACTGGTCGCCGCCAATCGCCAGGATGGCCGCCATGATGTAGGTCTGGCCACGCGTCCCGTCCGCCTTCAGCACATCGTCCAGGTACCCGCGGCGCAGCTCCTCCCAGCCGAACCACTCGTACAGGCCAATCAGGTCGCGCGGGATGCCCTGCGACATGTCAAACAGCTCGACGTCACGGACTGCGCCGCCGCGCTGCCTGAAGCTGGCGCCGCTCTCCGTGAAGCCCGTCGAGATGCTCCAGCTCTCCGGATTGCCCAGCAGGCCATGCGCCACATAGTAGTCGCGGATGCGCAGACGCGCCAGCGTCGGCACCATGCGGCGAGCCGCCCGGTACAGAGCCTGCTGCCTCATCGCCTCGTCGCCCGCTATCTCCGCCAGCCGCGCCAGCGCGCACAGGCTCGAGTACTCGTTGTTCAGCATGTCGATGCAGCACGCGCCGCCATACTCCAGGCAGCCGCTCGCCAGATAGCCCCAGTCGTCCAGCACCAGCGGATACAGTGCCACCTGACGCCGTATCGCGTTCCAGTTCGCCTTCACCACATCCGCCTGTCCCGCCTGGTCCGCCAGCTTCTGCAGGCACGTCAGGATCATCCGCACCGTCTCGTTCGAGTCGCCGTAGATGATCTTCGACCCGTACGTCTCCGGACGGTAGCGCGTCACGATGTCGCGCGGGCTGTTCATGTAGATGGTGTACCGGATGCCGCTGAACGGCTCGCGGCGCCACCGCGTCACCATCTTGTGCTGATGCGTCTCCAGCGGCTCCAGCATCCGCCACAGCATCCGGCGGCGCATCAGCCGACGGTTCTCCGCCGTGTACACAAACGGATTCGGCGTGCAGCGGCACATCCCCAACAGAGCACCGTGCATGTTCCAGTTCCACACGTCCGGCTGCCCCGTGCCGCGCGGATACGCCTTGCTGTGCGCCTCCACCGGCACGCCGCCACCACACGAGTAGCGCACGCCGCTCGCAAACTGCTCATTCGCCAGACGGTCATACGACTCGAACCCCAGCGTGTGCGGCAACAGCCCCAGATTCGGCTCCGGCAACGGCAGCGACCACCGCACCTCACGCGAACCGTCCACGTCCGCATACGGCCCAAACCGAGTCACCAGACCGCGGTCCACAATCCCAGCCTCCCCCGCAAACAGACGCTTCCCCGCCGACGCGCCAGCGGCGCCTGTCCCGACGGCGCCCCCGCCGTCGGGCGAAAGACCCGCGCCGAAGAAGTCATGCGTGTAGTACGCCAGCGGCGGCACCGGCGCATACGGACGCCGCTCCGTCCCCCACTCGTCCGCCGTCTCCGCATACTCGAAGCGGTCGCGTATCTCCACCCGCCCAGACGATGCGTCCAGACGGAAGCGCTCCTCCGCCCGAACCGGAACCATCAGCGCCCGCGGGTACCAGAACCGAACACGCTCCAGCACGTCCGCCGGCAGACCGCCGCGCCATGACGACGTGTCCACCAGCTCGCTCCCATACAGCCACACCGGAATGACCGCCCCCACCGGTCCCTCCGACGACACCAGCGTCAGACCATTCTGAACATCTCCGTTCACAATCACCTCAATGGACGACAGCCGACGCTCACGCACCAGCAGCAGCGGGCTGTCGCCCGCCTCGCCCGTGAACAGCAGCAGCCAGGGCGCCGTCCCGTCCGTCGGCAGCTCCCGCAGCCCGCGCATGTCCAGCACCCGCGCACCCTCCGCCGTCGGCACCGCCGCATGCCCCAGCACATTGTACAGATTCATGCTGATGCGCGGAACCTCGAAGCGCCACCGCGTGCCCGGAAACGCCAGACTCGCGTCCATGCGCCCCAGCCGACGCCCATTCACCGTGATGCTCCCCCCAATCCCCAGGTGCCCGCAGCGGTCCACCGCAAACTCAACCGTCTTCGGCGGCGTGTCCACCACCATCTCCGGACAGCTCCCAAAGCTCCCCGAGCCGCGCAGATTCTCCGTCACAATCCGGATGTCGTTCGGCTGGTCAAAGCGGATGATGTCCGACGGCACCCGGTGACGGTGCGTCGTCATCCAGTACTGCGGCGTCTCCTGCGTCACCTCGCCGACCTTCACCCCGTTCACATACACCGCCGCCGTGTCGTCGATGCCCTTCTCGACATGGAAATACACCCGCTCCCGACGCCACGCCGACGGTATCGTCACCTGCGTCTCCAGCGTCACCACCCCGATGTCCTGCCACGATGTGCTCCAGACCTGCCGGCGCACCGCGCCGTCCAGCCCCGTGAACCGCCACTGCGGCAACGTCACCTTCGACGCCTTCTCCTCCCCAAACGAATACTCGCAGATGCCCTTCGTCACCGACAGATGACGCCCCAGCTCCTCCACCAGCAGGCCACTGCCGATCTCCCAGCCAAACCGACCGAAATTCCCCTCGCTCGCGCCCAGCCACCAGCCGTCCGCGTCCGGACGAACCGGCTCCTCCGCGCGCTCCGGCAGCGCACGTCCGCTCAGATACCCCAGCAGACGCACCAGAAACGCATCCTGAGACGCCTTCCCCGGCACCGCGTCCGTCCCCAGACCCAGCATCGAGTACAGCACCCTGCCCTTCCCCGAGCGCCCCTCCACCAGCAGCGGCGTCCCGTCGCCAAACGTCATCAGCGCACGGCCCTCCCCACGCAGCGCAATCTCACGGTACTTCCCGAACGTCGCCTCCGAGTACCCGCCCAGGCGCTCCAGCGCCTGACCCGCCGCCGTGAACCGCAGACCCGACCGCGGCGCATAGTCCTCCGACGCCCGCGCCGACAGCTCACACGGCAGCAGCGACGCCACCGCCTCGTCCGCTATCTCCGACGCCGCCAGCAGCGGCACCCCACGCTCACGAACCGCCGCCGCTATCCGCGACGCCTCCTCCGCGTCCGCACGGCACCGCGAATACACGATCACCTCCGCGCGGCTCAAGTCCGTCTCCACCACCGCCGCGCCGTCCAGCGCCTCCAGCAGCACCTCCCGGAAACCGCCAAACTGCTGCGCGTCCTCCAGCCCCTTCTTCCCCACATGCACCGACGGCACCACATCCTCGTTGTCCAGGCTGAAGTACACCCGCAACGCCTCCGGACGAGCCGGACGAGCCGCATCTCGACCCGGATCCGACGGCACCGCGTAGAACTCGTCCGCGCCGCTGCCGCCGCCAATCGTCACCTCCGACGGAGCGCACATCCGCACGTTCTTCACCTCGACGCCACCCTCGTCGCCCTCGCGCCAGGCCGTCACGTTCAGCCCCAGCTTGATCTGCTTGAACTCCAGCCCGCAGTCGCCCAGCCCAAAGTCCGTGTCCAGCCCCAGCACATAGTGGCGCCACGTCCGACCGGCCACCTTGAACGACTTCGCGCTCTTCATCACCACCCGGTTCCCGCTCACATAGCTGACCGTCGGCGTGAACTCAATCGGACGGCTGTTCAGTCCCCGCACGCTGAACACCAGCTTGTTCTGCGTCCACATCGTCCGATTCACATCGGTGATCGCCAGCCCCCAGGCCTTCGGGTTCTTGCCGTCCGTCCGGCGCACCGTCATCGTGTACGAGTCCGCCGTCTGCGCCGTGATCTCATAGTCCGCACCCAGGTTCTCAACCTCGTAGCAGACCCACGGCTGACGCGCCGCGCCAGACGCCAACACCGCCGCACACACCATCATGCACATCCCCAGCCTGCCCATACGACTCGCTCCTTTGACTCTGACTGACTCTCGTATCCCCAGACGACACGCACACGCACACGCCAGTGCGCCCAACGAAATACCCGTACTATAATCCCCCCCAATTGTCAAATGCCCCCAAGACACATCAGGCGGAACGCCCTTCCCAGCGTCCCGCCTGACCTGCCGCTGCGGGACTCAGCCCAGCACCGGCGCCTTCCACACCTGCTCGCGGGACGCCTGGTACATCGCCTCCATCACCGCGCTGTCCAGCGCCGCCTCGCCGACGTCAATCAGCGGGACATCCTTGCCCAGCAGCGCGTCCAGATACAGCTCGAACGGATGCGGCAACATCTCCGGCAGCGCCGTCCACGGCGTCTTGCCGTCCGCGCCCTCGACGTGCGAGCTCTTGAAGTACAGCTGACCATTGAACACGCAGGCGTGGCCCTCGGTGCCGCTGACCATCAGCGTCACCGGCTGCTGCACATCGACCCAGCCGGCCGCCATGCTCGCAATCGTCCCGTCCGGGAACTGGATGAGCGCCTCGCCCGTCTCGTCGCAGGCGTCGCCATAGCGCCCCGTCACCACCTGCACCGTCGCCGTCACCTTCTCCGGCGCGCCGAACATCCACAGCAGCAGGTCGAGCGAGTGGAACCCCAGGTCGCCAAACCCGCCGACGCCCGCCACCGACGGGTCGGCCATCCAGCGCCACTCCGTGTCAAACCAGCCGCCCAGCGAGCCCGAATGGCAGTTCTGATGCCGCACACGCGTCACCTTCCCGAACGCGCCCGCCTCCAGTTGCTGCTTGATGAACCGGTTGATCGCCCCGCCGCGCTGCATATACCCCGTCTGGAAAATGACGCCCGCCTCGCGGACGGCCTTCGCCATCCTCCAGGCATCGGCAGCCCCCATCCCCAGCGGCTTCTCCACATACACGTCCTTCTTCGCCGCGACCGCCGCCAGCGTCAGCTCCAGATGACGGTTCGTCTCAGAGCAGATGATCACCGAACCCACGCTCGCGTCACCCCACACCGTCTCCGGACTCGCCGCCACGCTCGCGCCCAGCTTCTCCGCCGTCGCGCGGCAACGCGCCTCATGGTGATCCCATACCCACACCACCTGTATCTCATCCTTCCGCGCAGCCAGCCTGTCAACGAAATTCGGGGTATGTATATGACCGCAACCAACCAGTGCCACTCGCTTCATCGCTCGTCTCCTGAACTTAATCCCTGTCTCCGCGAGGCCCACAGACAACCCGGACAACCACGCCCGGAACGGCCCCGTGACCTACCGCGAAAATTACTGCCTCATCTTGCCATTTGCAACTTAAGCTGTATCTTTTTGTCTAGTGGCCACGGCGGAATGTCCTCTTCCGTCCCTACTCAAACCATCAGCGGAGAACCCATCATGCTCAATCTCGTTCAGAACGCCTTTCTGCTCGGACTCGGAGCCACCAGCCTGACCCTCAAAAAGGCTGAGGAATTCATCTCCAGCGCCATCAAGGACAACAACCTCACCCCCGACGAGGGAAAGCAACTGCTCCAGACCTTCATCGACGAGGGCAAGCGCTCCGAGGAGGCCATCCGCGCCAAGGTCGAGGAAGTCATCGCCTCCAAAGGCGAATCGCTGCTCCCCTGCGCCAAGAAGGTCGCCGACCTCGAGGCCCGCATCGCCGCACTCGAAGCCGAAATCGCCGCACTCAAGCAGCCCGCCGCCCCCGAGCAGCCAGCCAACTGAGCCCCATTGCCACATCACTCCCCCCGCTCCGCCGGCGGACGGCTCCCCCCACACACAGCCGGACGCCGGCGGAGCTGTCTTTTCCACCACCACGCCACTTTCAGCCTCCCACCTCCCATGCGCGACTTCAACCAACAGCAGGAAGACGACTTCTTCGCCCGCTTCAAGGACTACTTCGACCTCGAGAAGAACGTCAACGCACAGCATAACCCCGAAAACTACACCCTCGACCGAATGCTGCCGCTCCTCGAGGCCGCCGGACACCCCGAACAGCGCCTCCGCTTCGTCCACGTCGCCGGCACCAAGGGCAAAGGCTCAACCTGCCACTTCATCGCCGCGCTCATCAACGCCGCCGGACACTCCGTCGGACTCTTCACCAGCCCACACCTCTCAACCGTCCGCGAACGCTTCGAGCTCAACGGACATCTCGCCTCCTACGAACGGCTCAACCAGGCCGCCGACAAGCTCCTCCCCGAAATCCGCCGCCGCCACCTCACCCCCTCCCTCTTCGAACTCTTCACCGTCCTCGCACTCCAGCTATTCGCCGACGAACACCTCGACTACGCCGTCATGGAGACCGGCATCGGCGGCTCCCTCGACGCCACCAACATCATCCCCACCGCCGACTGCTGCGCCATCACCCCCATCTCCTTCGACCACACCGCCCTCCTCGGCCACACCATCCCCCTCATCGCCGCTCAGAAGGCCGGCATCATCAAGCCCAATGTCCCCGTCGTCGTCGCCCACCAGCCCTTCCCCGACGCCCTCCCCATCATCGCCCAGCGCGCCCAGACCCTCCACGCCCCCCTGCTCCATCCCCTCGACGAGCACGACTGCTCCCCCTTCCTCCAGGTCCTCGACTCGCACAGCGACGCCCCCAACGCCCGTCCGTCAACCTGGCCCCCCTTCCTCCGCGACAACTTCGCCGTCGCCCTCACCGTCATCCGGCAGATGGGCCTCTCGCCCGACCCCAACGCCTTCGCCATGCCCCAGCTCCGCGCCCGCTGCGAGACCATCCACCACGACCCGCTCGTCATCCTCGACGCCGCTCACAACGCCGACTCCATGGCCCACCTCGTCGCCGCCCTCCAAGCCCTCCACCCCGATGTCCGCTTCACGGTCATCCTCGCCAGCGTCCAGGGCAAGGACATCGCCGGCATCGTCCGCGAGCTCGTCCCCCTCCACGCCGACGTCATCCTGACCAACCCGCACACCCCCCGCGCCTCCGCCCTCCCCCAGCTCCAGGACGAGGCCACCCGCCAGGGACTCCACGTCATCGACGTCATCCCCAACCTCCATTCCCGCTCCCAGCTCCCCTCCGATCGCCCCCTGCTCTTCACCGGCTCCTTCTTCTGCGCCGTCATCGGCGAGACACTCTTCAACTGAGCTCCTGGGAATCGATTCATCCCCCACCACCATTTATGACGACATTGCCCGACCCGAAAATTGGGATGCAGACTTCAAGTTGACTCCCAATGAGAATCGCATCACATAATCTGAAAACCGCCGTCGGCCAAAACTCGCTTAAGAAAGCATCACCGATGCGACCGCACCACGGGCAGCAGCATCCTCTGCGCGGCCAGCCCCACACGCTGAATGAGGAAGCCCTGCGCCGTGGCCTCCGCGACCCGCGACACCCCAGCCTGCAGCACCTCCCTCACCAGCGGCAACTCGCAGAAGCTCACCCTGAACGCCTCCAGCGCCCGCTGGACTCCCTCGCCTGACATCTCCGCACCCTCCTGCACATACCCCGCGAAGAATGTGTTGGACACCACCTTCCCCAGCAGAAGGGCCGTGTTCGCCCGTGACGGACGGACGTGATAGAGCACCAGCAGCTCCCTCACCAGAGCAAACATCGCCGACAGCACAATGAACCGATCCATCGTCGGCACATGCGAGATGGCCGCCGCAATCCCCCCCTGATAGCTGTAGTGCCTGATGCGCTCACGCGCCACCTCGTCCAGACGCACCTGATACCGCTCCGCAAACAGCTCCAGCCACTCCAGCGACGACTCACGCTCATTGCCCTGACGTCGCTGCTCCTGACGCCGACACAGCTCCTGACGCACCGCCGACAGCTCCTCAATCCGCTCCGCCGACACGCGCATCCGACGCAACGACGCGCCATACTCCTTCTCCTGAACGCTGCACAGAATGCCATACAGCTCCTCACACGCCTCGTCGGCCTTCCGCTGCCCAAGCTGGCGCAGCCGCCGACGGCCCTCCAGCGTCGACACCATCCCCAACGCCACCTGCGGACTCCGACGCAGCCTGAACAGCGACCGCAGCAGCAGCCCCACAACGACCAGAATCACCGTCGCGAACGCCCCGACCGCCACATACAGCGGATATCGCACCAGCTCCGGCAAATCCCTCAGTTGCACCAGAAAGGTCGCCGTCTGCGTGATGGTGTAGAAGCCCAGCAGCGCCGACACAAACAGCACCACGCCCACATACACGCGCCTGAACATACGCCACAGCCCGTCCGGTCTGAAGCTCTCCTCGAACGCCTGCTCCGCCTCCTGCTCCAGCCGCCGTTCGGTCTTGAGCTGATAGGAGAATTTGCCGTCGACCTTCGGCAGCACCCGCTCACCGGACGTCTCCTCACCGTCAAAGCCGGGCATCCCGAAGCCCCGTCCACCCTCACGCTCGCACGAGCCTGACGCCCCCCAACACGCCGTCCCCCCATCCACCGGTGCCGACTTCGGCACCGACACCTGCGCCTCATCCGACCGCTGGGACGTCCCTGTCGTCCGCGCCTCTCCGTCGTCCTCCTCGAATGTCGGAATGCCGAAGCCCCGGCCG